>PBHR01000022.1 GCA_002720275.1 Methanobacteriota archaeon | reverse complement strand
GGCCGATTGCATAGTCCCTCTGATTTAATCGAAAAAGCAACTGGAAATCAACCATCTTCTGAACCGTTTTTAAATTATATTAATGAAAAATATAGTAAAATTTACAATTTTTAAATTTTTAATAGCGTAGTTATGAAGGGGAAAAAATTTGAGATCATTCCTCAAATTTGTCCTTTGATGACTCCACGTTGTTCAGCGATATTGATATTCGACCGTCGTTGTGAAATTCGAGTTGAGATTCATCCACCTTCGGTTTTTCTTCGTGCATAGACATAATTATCATCCATGCCGTGAGCAATGGATAGACCAATCCAATTGTAATCATCACATATCCAAAAACCAATATGTGCGTATCCACCGAGATGAATGTCTGATTTAAACCAACGATAGAGAAACCAAATATCAATAGAAAAAGAGAGCCAATTACAACTTCGAATAAATTGAGTGGTCTCAACATGAGTATCCTTCGTTCAAACTACTTGTGAATGTTTTGCCTGCGCTCCCTAAACCGTTGAAATTTGGGAACAAAGGGGCCCCCTCTGTAGCGTTTGAGAGAAAATTATTCTATTAACTTCCAAGTACAGTTTTGGCCTGCAAAAAATGGAACGATTGGTTTGCCGTTAGGTAAAATAATCTGTTCAGGAATTGTCCAGTCTTCTTTCACTAATGTGATTGTGCCTTCATTTCTAGGTAATCCATAGAAATCAGCGCCATAGTGAGATGCAAAGCCTTCAAGTTTGTCAAGTGCACCCAATTCATCAAATACGTGAGTATATAATTCAATTGCACTCCATGCACTGTAACAACCTGCGCAGCCACAAGCAGATTCTTTCTGATCCTTTTCGTGAGGCGCAGAGTCTGTTCCTAAGAAGAACTTCTTATTGCCCGTTGCAACAATTTCTCTTAACGCTTTTTGATGGATATTGCGCTTTAACACCGGTAGGCAGTAATTATGAGGCCTAATGCCACCAACTAACAAATCATTTCGATTTAATAATAAGTGCTGAGGAGTAATAGTTGCTGCAACATTTTCATTAGCTGCCACTACAAAATCCACAGCATCCTTAGTCGTAATATGTTCAAACACAATTTTCAGGCCTGGAAATGCAGCTACAATACGAGTTAGATTTCTAGCGATGAATTCTTTCTCTCGATCAAAAATATCAATATGATTATCTGTTACCTCTCCGTGTATTAAAAGTAACATCCCTTGTTTTTGCATTTCATCAAAAATAGGGAACAAAGCATCTAATTCTTTAACCGCTGCATCTGAATTTGTTGTTGCTCCAGCGGGGTATAACTTAGCAGCAACTGTGCCTACTTGTTTTGCTTTAACAATATCCTCACAAGTTGTTTCGTTAGTGAGGTATAGAGTCATTAATGGTTCAAAATCACTATTATCTGGACGAGCATCTAAAATTCTTTGACGGTATTCTTCAACCATTTTTGCGTTAGTTACAGGAGGAACTAGATTTGGCATTACAATTGCTCGTTTAAAGCAACGAGCTGTGGCGGGCACGGTTTCATTTAACATATCTCCATCACGGAAGTGTAAATGCCAGTCGTCTGGTGTTTGAATCTTAATTAGAGTCACAACCATCTCTCCTTTTACGACCCAAATCAAGACGGGTTGTTAAACCTTATATTAGCAAAAGAGAAAATGTAATAGGTCTTGGGCTATACATGGCTTCGGGANATGATTCCAGAAAGAATTTNGAATTTAATGGNGAATTNATTGAAGCCGGCTCNCGTNTAGAAACTGTAATTGATGTTGGAATTGATCCACTAGGAAGAAAATTAGANATCCCTTGTTTTATTTTTCATGGNAGTTTTGANGGCCCAACTTTATCCATTACATCAGCAATTCATGGAGATGAATTAAATGGTGTTAGTATTCTACATTTTCTTATACATGGATATGATCATATTCCAAATAATGAAGATGATTTTATAGATGTAACAAAACTAAAAGGAACCCTAATTTTAATTCCTATTGCTAATCCTGAATCNGTATTGCTAANACAACGTAGAACAACNGATGGGAGAGANCTAAACCGGCAATTCCCNGGNAGNCNCAATGGAAATCANTCTCAACGATTNGCTCATGCATTATTTTCATCNATNGTTCCTAAATCNGACTANTTAATTGATATCCATACAGCCCCAGGNACNAGAATCAATTTAAATCATGTTAGAACNAATTTTGATAATGANATTTGNAAAAAATTAGCTAGATCTTTTGGAACAAATATTGTTTTACATTCATTAGGTTCTGAAGGNACTATTAGAAGAGAAGCAACAGATTCNGGNTGCCCTTCAATTTTNCTTGAAACTGGTTCNTCAAATTCATTTCAAATAAAAAATGTAGAAGATGGTTTNGCAGGNGTNCTAAATGTTCTAAAATCATTAGNAATGATTGANGGAGAAATTAGAGAACCTAATTTCCGNGTTTTAGTAAGAANATCNAGATGGATTAGANCNCCTTCNGGNGGNTTNCTACATTGTTTAATTGGAATTGGTGAATTAGTAGAAGAAAATCAATTAATTGCACAAATTACAGATCCTTTTGGACATAAAACAGATGATATTTTTGCGCCTTGTAATGGTATAATTGTNAGTATAGCAACAATCCCATTAACTAGAACTGGAGANCCNTTAGTNCATTTGGTCCCNCTAACAAAAACNTTTGAACATGTNAAAAGTATNCTTGATATTGANGANGATTTAGAATGTAAAGAAGAATTAGTAAACGATGATGAAGGNGTACAATTNGATGANATTGTCTTTGAANCAAGTGAAAANACAGANCCGAAATAAATGGTGTAATTATGGANTTCAAAAANCATCACGGNGGCAATNAAAANAATATTGGTGAGCACATAAATATTGGAATAATTACTGTTTCTGACCGCGCATTTAATGGTGAATATGTTGATGAGGGCGGTCCAAAAATCATAGAGTTTTTTTCAGAAGTTCTTGCCACCCCTTGGACAAGTCACTCCGTAATAATTCCAGACATTAAAGTTGAAATTGAAAAACAAATTATTGAGNTTACAGATGAAATGAATTGTTCATTAGTTGTTACTACNGGAGGNACNGGACCAACAAAAAGNGANGTGACTCCTGATGCAACAATTGCGATTNCTGACAAAGAATTACCTGGTTTTGGNGAATTGATGAGGGCTATCTCTCTAAAATATGTTCCAACNGCAATATTAAGTAGACAAGTNGGAGTAATTCGTGGNAATTCATTAATTATCAATCTTCCAGGTCANCCAAAAGCAATTCGNGAAACTATAGANGAAATTTTTCCTGCNATTCCATANTGTATTGATTTAATAGAAGGNCCTTATATCGATACAAAAAAAGATACNATNANTGTNTTTNGACCTAAAAATGCTAAAAGNTNANCTATTCTNATCCNTATTTTGATTCAATATCTGANTTNAATAATTCNAACATTGTGTCTTCAAATAATTCNGTTTGTCTTCTTGCTCTTGTAGATCTTAAATGTAANACAGCCATACCAATGAATACAATTATTGCAANTGGAATAATTGCTTCAAGTCTAAATTTGTGCATAAATGTAACAATTCCTTCTGCAGTATATGCCCACGTAATTGAAGCGGCNGAACCNCCAATTAAAGTNGCCCAAAGTACTCTATCAAATTTCATCCTTGATAACATNCCAAGTACAGCACCAACTAANACTCCTGAAGCCATAAANGGNATCCAAACAAAAACAATTANTCCCCAAAANCCCCATTTATTGATAAATTCTCTTTTCTCTTGAGCAGTATATTCTACAGTTGAAAGCATATCTCCAAAGAATTTTGTTTGTAANACTCTTCCTGCAAAACCATCCTGTCTTGCAACAGCAGCAACCCTANCTTTAGTTCCTTCANTGGTTTCAATTCTTCCTGCTTGAGACCTNTCTGAAAGTGTAGCAATTTCATTTCTAGCACTAATTATTAANTCTCTTTCCGCTAATTGTGAACCTAACTCTCTTTCTAATTGTTCTCTAAGTTGTTCTTCAATATTTGTAGAGCTTTGCTTAAATCTAAAAAATGCAAANCGCTGATTAGGACGATAAATTACTCTAACAAAAACTGCATGATCATCAGAAAGTACCGCTGTTCCTCTATCAGTCATATTCCTAATTNTAAAGAAATTATGTAATGAATCTCTGATTGTNTCTTCTATTTTACTTAAATCATGTAAATCTTTAAAGAAATCTGTATAATCTTCNACTAANTGTTCTGAATCTATTGTATCNGGTTGNAAATTTTCTAAGCCNCCTTTAGTTAAATGTTCAAAATCAACACCNGTAATTTCTCCAACNGGTTTTACAACAAGCAAAACAGGTTTAAAAACTCTAAAAATNCCAAATTCATTTAATATTTCTTTCAATATTTCTGCTCGAACATCTATCTTTGATGCAATAGTTGAATTTGTAGTTCTATATGCAACCAACACATCTATTGATAATTCTTTAACCTTAAATTTAAAAATATCCCATTCAATATCTATTTTCAATTTTTTAGCNCAATATTTCAANGATAATNCTACNACTCTTTCNATTTGCTCATTAGTTAATTTATCNTCCGCGTCTTGATGATANACTTTGTAAATTAANGGATACAAAATAAACAAAGTAANAACTGANAATGCTAATGAAACAAANGCCATCCACCATGCTGGAATACCNGCAGAACCTCCAGTAAGCATTGCNGTTTCTCTTCCNCCCCCTAATTCAGCACCCATNAGNCCCCAAGCCCAATTTCCAAGNTCTTGAGTNCCCCAGCAAACNCTAGCNCCNGGATCNGTTACTTTTGCAGATAATCTAGTTTCAGTTTCTACCCAAGGAAACAAACTTCCTGAAACTTTNTCCATTTCTAACTTAAACTCCACNTTATCTAAANAAACCATGATNGTTTCNTTNGAATGCTTAATTATNTCCAATTTAGGATTAAGATTTCCAGAATTTANTGCGATATTTGAATTATTTGTTTGATTATTGNTTGAAGANGTTTCATTATTTGTTTGATTATTGCTTGAAGATGTTTCATTANTTGTAGANTTATTATCTNCNGTAGTTGATACTTTAGTTTCTATGGAATTTTCGGATTCGTATAATTCAGCAATAAATTTGTATTCTCCTTCATGCCAATCTTTACCATAAGGAATTTCNGCTTTTCTNGTAANATTAAATTGTTCATCATATTCAGTAATTTCNCCTGAACCTAATATACCATTTTCNAAAGTTGTTCTTTCCCATTGTAATTCNTATGTTTTTGTNAGATTCAAATTATATGCCTCAACTACCATTACTTGGCGATCATTATCTGAATATATATTCAACCAGGGAGCATCTTCAATTAACTCACAAACCTCACCCGTATCTAAAAAGGTCTCAGAAAGATTNTGATCTAANTTAGTTGTATCTCCTAAAANNGCNCTACTCATTGTTAANAACATNCCAAAATATATTGCNGNAAATACNATTCCAACCAATANGGTATAGTCTTCAATNCCTGAAAGTAATCTTCTAGTTTTTTTAACTAATCTTTTATTNCGAATTGTTTCTATTTCTTTATCGATTTTGTCCTCTATTTTTTCAATAAATTCTTCAGTCGTAATTATNCCATCATCATTTTCATCAAANAATTCTTCTAATTCTTCTGCACTAATCTCTTGATTACCATCATAGTCTGGANCGANGGTNTCTTTTTCATCGCCAACNGCAGAAATGTCGCCTACCATNGTTCCAAACCCATGCCGTAATAGGGTCCTATTCATATCATTATTTATTTTAATAATTAAATGNATTTTGAATTAATACAATGAAGANTTCAAATACATTTAGAATNTGGTAAACATGAAACTGTGAACNTTATGATGCNNCANAAAATATTTTTTTCATTAATTTCNGTNTTTATTATTTGNACATCTGGATGTACAATGCCANTTCAAGAAAAACAAGANGATGAATATCTAGGTTGTGANCCNGGAGAAAAANNANATGATGANGAAGANAGTTGTTCAATTANTTCAGAAAATAANGANAANGAAATNACCTTGTTTGATAATAANACCGAANCAGNNGAAAATACANATTTGACAAATGATGAACAANCTACAAATCAAACACAAAGTGAAGAAATCAATAATATTGGAACTTATGAAGGNATGAATGTNCCAAATTTTGAATCTTTAGTTCATTATTATAATTCTACAGAATGGAATGAATTTGAATTATANTCACAATTTAATGAATCTTGGAATTCTAGNCAAGATAATTTATCNANATGGACAGTGTTAATTTTTATTTCAACNGATTGTTCNCATTGTTGGAATGCTGGAGAATATATTGGNCAATTATCGGAGGNTTACAAAAACCAAACACAATTTTTTATTNTAGCAGTTAATTTTTCATCGAATAATAATTTTAATGCNACTCCTGAAGAAATCGTNGCATTTCAAGAAAANAATGACTACTTTGGTTGTTATTCAAATACAAAAAATTGTAATGAACGNCCNGGNGAACCACATCAATTCCCATANATTGATGATCGAAACCAATCAATAATGTATNACTGGGATGTTACTGGAACTCCTGCACAATTTATTATTAAACCNAATGGNATTATGGAATGGAATGTTTACCANCATAGANCNTCCAATGGNGGNGATGGGGAAAATTTTGAACAAGCACTAAATCGAATATTTAGTTAAATTGGAGTTTTAAATCCCATTGCTCGAACTACACACCAACCAGTTNTNCCTTCAAAAATTCCAAANGTTCCTGCNAATATTAAAATTATAGATGAAGAATACCAAATTGNATCTATTAAAATTTCNGAACCAAAAAGTATTCCAATAATTATTCCAACAAGCAAACTGAATAANCCACCAAAGAGTCTTACTGCTTTTCCTCTTGCATCAAGNTTGCATTNCATCATTTTCACTNAANCAACATGTGAATCTATAATATTTAAANCACTGTTTATTNTCANGTNAACAATTATTTNNATTCAAANAATGCAGGGGGCAGGATTTGAACCTGCGAACCATTACGGACTGGGACCTAAACCCAGCGCCTTTGACCAAGCTCGGCTACCCCTGCTTTAACAANCCGACANNGCTCATGGTCAAAACTATTACACTCTANAATTCGCAAAAAATTATCTCAATTAATGACAATATCCATAACCAAAAGTNATGCCATCCTCATTTTAGATGTCACACATAGCAATATTGGGACTNGGAAATTGGGGAACTGCATTAGCAAAAACTTGGATGGATGCAAAACATGAAATNTCNGGATGGACNATNGAAAATGANGTTTATGAATCTATTACGTCAAAATCAATCAATGAAAAATATTTGCCNGATATTGAATTNTCCGAAATGTANACTACAATGAGATTAGAAGAATGTCTTGAAAATGCTGAAATNATTGTTTTAGCACTTCCCTCNTCTGTAATTATTGATGTTGTAAAAGACTTGATACCATTTTTACGCCCTAGNCATGTNTTAATCGATTTAGCAAAAGGTTTTACTCCTNCNGGNGGTTCTATNTCAGAAAANATTGTTGAATTATTANGNGCNGAAAATAAACTAAANCCNGTTGCNGTAATGACNGGNCCTACNATTGCACCAGAAGTTGCNAANGGTGTAATTACTACTGCATTAATTGCTTGTGAAGAACAAGTNGTTGCAAAAAAACTNGTTCAGAGATTGACTACTGAACANTTNTTGCTTCANGCGACNGATGANCCTATTGGAGCAGAATTATGGGGTGCTTACAAAAACATAGTTGCTGTTGCTTGTGGNATNTCTGATGGTTTGAAAAAAGTTACAGAAAAAGGNGGAGATAANCTAAAAGCNGCAATTTTNGCAAAGGGNTTCTCAGAAGGTTGNTTATTACTTTCNGAAATGGGTGCAAAATCATCAACNGCATTTGGACCTGCNGGAATTGGAGATCTCTATGTTACAGCAGCATCNCCATATGGACGAAATCGTACACTTGGNGAAAAATTGGGTTCNGGANTAAATCTTGAAGAAGCGAGAGCNGAAATGCATATGGTNTCTGAGGGNGTAAATTCAACATATATTTTCCATAAAAAATTAGCTGAAATGGGAAAAGATAACAATTTTATTTCAACATTAAAATCATTATTAGATGATGAAATAGATGCTGAAACATGCATNACTAAATTACTAAGTTGATTAACAAGATTTAATCGTTTACACNATTTNGGAGTNATGAGTCAGATGGCATTAAGTGACCTAACAAAATTAGAATCNAAATTATATCTTTGGTTATGTAAATCAGATTTTGAGAACGTACCTTGGTCTACTGCAAAGGCTGCAAAAGCATTCAACGTAAAGCAAGATGAAATTTATGAGGCGCTTTCTGCATTAACCCAAAAAATACCCAATGATATTCAAATTTATTATGAAAATGGCTCAATTCGAATCTCCGCAGATGAACAGTAAATCTATTTCTAATGAAATTACTGGCTTTACTCATGGGAAGCGGTCATTTTGTGAATGAAGCGGAAGAAATGTATTTACAAAAATTATATGAATTCTGGGAAATTGACAATGAAAAGTCTGTTAGAACCAAAGATTTGGCTAATAGTTTGAAAGTTAAAGATGCATCTGCAACTGGTATGATTCAAAAAATGTCTGAAAAGGGTTTAGTTTCGTATGAAAAATATAAAGGTGTACAATTTACAGACCAAGGATTTAAAATTGGAAGACAAATAAAAAGAAGGCATCGCCTTTTAGAATGTTTATTAATTGATGTTATGGGCTTCAAAGGTGATGCTCATGAAGCCGCTTGTAGAATGGAACATGCAATCAATGATGAATTAGAATTTTCATTATCTGAATTATTAGGGCATCCAGAAACTGATCCAAGTGGAAGCCCCATACCTCCAGCTGAAAATGATCTTGTAAGAAATAATGTTAATCCAAAAAGAGATGTAGTTATTCTAAATTCTATGAAAGATGGGCAAAGTGGAGAAATATGTGCAATTATGTTTGATGAAGAAAAATCTCAAGAAATTTCTAAAATGGGATTGAAAACAGGATTCAAAGTTACTAAAAAAGATAATAAAATTCATTTTGAAGATAACAAAGTCATCGAATTTGATTCCTATTTTGGAAACAAGGTATTAATTAGAATTAGTTCTGAATTCTAACCATTCAAGAATTATTTCCTCTGCCCAAGGGTCGTTACTATTGGAATTGCCAATTTGAGTGACTGTTATTACCCATAATTCTCCCCCCCAATCAACTTGATAAGCGGTAATTAATTCGCCTACAACCGTATTTTCAAAAGGAAAATCTGTAATAATCTGTCTTTTACTTACTACAAGTGAAATATCAACAGTTCCCTCTGAATTTTTGTATGTGTGTTTAGATTCGGATTCAATTTTTTTAAGTCTAAAATCATCTGGATTTAATCCCAAACGTATTGCTGTTTCCTCTAATCTTGATTCATCAATATGTAACGTTTCAACAATTAATGATGTTGAATAATCTGCGAACCATGGACAAAACGTTGCTGGGATGCGTTGATGTAAAACTGTTACAACTGCTGGAGAATCTAAATTCCGATCTAATAACCACACATTTTGAGAAGAAGCAGGCCAAAAAGAAACTCTTTGATCGTCAATAATTATTGGTTCTTCCCATTCATTTGGATTACCTGGAGTCGAAATTGGTATTAATGCACAAATTAAAATTAACACTAACCAAATTCCTACAAAAAAGGTTCTTGGTTTAGAATTAAGAGACCAACTATTCCTTTGTTTTTTATCTAAAATTTGAGATGGTAAAATTAAACCTACCAAAATTAAAAGTCCGTGAAATGGCATTAACCATAATAAAAAATGTGAAATTAATAAAATATCAAAAAGCAATTTACCAAGTATTTGTCTTAATTCATTAATTCTTAATTTAAAACCCGTATTTTTGGTGGTAAAAAATAATAATGAAAGTAAAAATGTAAAAAATATTGGAATAATCCATGCAACTAAACCTAACATCTCAATATCCATGGGTAATCATTCTAAGAGAAAAGGGCTTGTAAGAATTACAACAATAAGAGAGGTTTTCATGTATTGTTTAATCACACCGTTTAATGGCAGAGGCTTTACTTGAATTAAATGGCATTAATTTTCATCATAAAATAGCCTCACCTAAACTTTTGAAACCATTTAACAAAATTGAAGGTTTAGGAATAAAAAATATTTCGTTAAATCTAATTTCTGGAAATATAATTGGATTAGTTGGGCCAAATGGTGCTGGAAAAACAACTTTGATGAAATTACTTGCAGGCCTATTAATTCCAGATAATGGAGATGTCATTTTTAATGGTAAAAAATTAGAAAATATTGGTCGGCCGAATTGGACAAAAAAAATGATTGGGATGATGCCTGAAAATGTTCATTGGTATGGGTCTTCAACTCCTTTTAAAGTAATTGAAAGATTATTTACAATTAGGAATATGAAAAATAATAATATTGAAAAATTTTTAGATTTTGTGGGTTTAGGAATCAAAGCACATGATTCTTTAGATTCTTTATCTCAAGGAATGCATCAACGACTATCATTAGCTTGCGCATTAATTGGAAGTCCTGATATTCTACTTTTAGATGAACCAATGAATGGACTAGACCCTGTTGCAAGAGAGGCATTTGCTGGTGTTTTGAAAAACTTAGCAAAACAAGGTAAAGCAATACTAATTTCAAGTCATCAATTAGCTGAATTGGAAAGAATGGTAGATTCAGTAATATTAATGCATGAAGGTGAAATTATAGAGGAAGGCAAACTTGAAGATATTCGTAATAAATATGGAGTTCATAATGATTTAGTTTTAAAATTTAAAAATGAAGTTGGAAATTTAAAAGAAATTTTATCGAATAATAAATTTGATGATTTAAATTATGAACAATATGATGATGGTGATGCATTTACAATTAAAATAAAATCCCCAAAAGGAGGATGGGATATTACAACAAAACAAGAAATCCTAGAATGTTTTGTTTCAAATAAAAATACCCCCTTTGATTTTAGATCACAAAAAATTGAGCTTGTTGAAATTTTATCTGCTGTAACAGGATTAGATGTTGATAAAGTTGGGATGTCTCTTCGGAGGAAAAATAGGTGAGAGATATGAATAATTATATTGAAACACTTAAATTATTATTTAAATTATCAAAAATGGAAATTAAAAATAATTTATTTACACTAAGAATGATGGTTTTAATGCCTATTTTGTTACTCTTTATTGGTGGCGCAAGTTGGGGGTTTTCTGATCAAAATGCACAGTTACCTGCGGATGTTTCAGCTAATAATCCATTTGAAGTATTATTTTTGACTAGCGTTTTTGTTCTATTTTCTGCAACTTTAGGTGTGGTACTAATTGGATTTGATGGAATTAGTCGTAAAAAAATTTCGGGATTATTAGCAATCGAATTTTGCCAACCAACTAGTCGAACAATTCTTGGTCTCTCTCAATTATTTGGTGTTTGGTTAACTGTTGCACTTCCAACATTAATTATTTCATTATTTTCAATATTACTAATTTACAAACAAATGAATATGTTCCCAAGCGTCGGTGAAATAATTTTATTCATTTTTGCTACTTCATTGGTATTATTATGGTATGCATCCATTCAATTATTAGTTTCTAGTGTTGCTAAAGATGTAGGTTCTGCAGTTACTTTGGGGGTTGGAACCTGGTTATTATTTACAATGATATGGTTACTTATTACAGCACTATTAGCAACTATTCTAGGGGTTGATGCAACTAATACAGATAACGCTCAATTCGCCTTATTTAGTTCAAAAATAGATATGTTTTCTCCTAATGGGTTATATCAACTATTATTAGAAGCAAAATTAGAAAATATTTCTAGAGAATTGCCCATATGGCAATTAAGTATAGCAACAATTTGCTGGACTTTTATTCCATCTTCAATTTTTATATGGAGATTTAATAAATTGGACACATAAGCCAAATTTAGCGGATTTAGACCAAGACTATTATCAAAGGGCAGTAAAGTCCGCAAGTCATGGCAATGAATACAAAATTGACATTGTACCGTTGGATGCCACTAATCTTAGTAGGAATAATGGTACTTTCTAGTGTTTCATTATTAACGGGAAATACTAGTGAATTAAATAAAGAAAACTTAGTTGAAAATACGGATGCAAGGCAAACGCCTGAAGATCAATTAGTAGCAGAGTGTGAAGGTATAACTTTTGAAGATATGTTCGTATACACACATGCACTTTTTGATATCAAAATTAACGATGACTGGAAAAGTGCAGATGTGTGGGGCATAGGATGGGTTAATGGATCTGAAGCCGCAGAAGTACGGAAAGATATTGATGAATTAATGTCCAATATTCCTGGGAATGATGCTACTAATCCACTAACTCCTAATGCTCAAGGCAATGATGGTAAATATTCTACAGATGAAAGAGATGCTCTTGAAGACGTAGGGTCTGCTTGTGTAGAAAAAACTAGAGTTCGATTTGGATTAAATGATGTATTACATAGGGAAGATGGAGAATGGAATAACATGTCTTGGGTCGGAGACACATTACTTCTTTCCGATCAAGAAATTGGATGTGTTTTGAGCCAAGGCGGGGACCCTCAAGGATGTGAAATTACTTCTGTGGAAGAAGAAGATTCAACATATGAAGATGGTTGTGATGGAAGAGGAGATAGTGACTGTCAATGGGTCGATGTAACAAGTCAAAGAGATTTTGTTCTCTGGGTCCATGGAACAACAACATTTGATAAAATTGATTATAATTCATTTACTCTTGCTGTAAATTCAACAAATATTAGTTCTGCAAGTTTGAAAGTAACAATGCCAACTACTCCTGAACCAATTAGATTAGGTGAAACACAATCAAATCTGAATTGTGATGATGAATGGGATGATGAAGGAACTATCTATACTGCAGATTGCCAAAGTACATCAATTTTTGATAAAGAAACTAGTTCAAAAATGGTAAACGGAGGAAATAATTACCAATTTGAAACTGATTTTTCTTATGATTTTGATTTATGGCCAGCTACACAACATGATTTCTTTGACTTCACTACTGCAGAGCCTGAAAACAATAACCCTCCAGAATGGACAGAAGACGCACCTGCTGATGGAGCAAAAATTCCATTTGTGAATAAAGCAAGTGAAGGAGAACAAATTATTTTTACCGCTGAACAAATTTCTTCATGGTATTATGATGACTATAGTGCTGCCCAAATTAATTGTAGAAATGTTGCTCATAATGAAATTATTACGGTAGATTCAGAAGGAAATTTAATTTTAGATGATCCTTCAACCAATGATATCTTGTGCGAACTTATTGATGGAAGTGGGCAAATGTCAGAGCAAAGGGGTTTCAATTTACCCGATTTATCACTAAGTATAACTGAAACTGAAGTAAATGATCAGTCGCTCGAATTTGATGTCGGAATTTCTGTTGAAGGAATTAAATATACGCTGTCACTAATTCAAGATGGTGAAAGTTTTGGAACTAGTACAGAAATGGAAACAGATTCTTTTGAACAAAAGGTAATGGTTGACCCTGATAGTTCATTAAAACCTGGGCTAGTGATGGTTAGAGTGACATTCAGTGGGGATAATGTTCTCGCTAAGTCTTATGATGTGGATTTAGGTTTAACAGTTCCAAGTACTCCCCCAATTGTTCAAATCACAGATTATGAATGGTTAGATCAAGATGGTGATGGCCTTGTCGATACATACGTATTATCTGGACAATTTAGTGACCCTGATGGTGAAGAGGTATCTCTTTCCATTACAATGAATGGTGCTGCTGCTGGTACAATAGAAGTAAATGGTGCAACATGGACTTCAGCTGGAATTCCTTTCTATAACTATGATGCTGGAGATTACACAATAGTAATAGAAGCATGTGATTCTTCAAACTCGTGTGTAACTGTTGAAAAAATAGTTCCAAATCTTTACTGGGCAGAAGATACGGGTCCAACTGTTGATCCTACAGTTGAGCCAGCTATTGATGAAGAGAGTATGCCAGCTCCTGGAATTGCAATTGCTTTGGCTGGAATTGCAATTGCATTATTTGCTTCGAGAAAAAGGCAAGATTAGAATAAAAGGTGGCTCACTATGTTTCGCGGAAATGTTGTGCGTCCAAGTCATGAAGGAGGCCTGATGATTTCCTTTACAGGGTCCTCACCAGCACTTGGTTCAAGCATTGAAACTGAAAATGGAGTACGTTTAGGAAAAGTGGATACGGTATTAGGTTCCATTCACAAACCCTGGGTTCACGTTTACCCAATTGTAAAAGGATTAGATGTGGTCGATGTTTTAGGACAAAATGCCATTATAACAAACAAAAAAAGCTTTCAAAAAAGTAGACCTCGAAGGGATGACAGAAGGTCAAACTTCTCAAGAAATAATAATAGAAGCGAAAAGAAAATTTTTAATGATAATGATTGGATTTGTCCAAAATGTAAAAATGATAATTTTTCATGGAGAGAAAGATGTAATAAATGTTCAGCTCCAAAAGAAGGTAGTAGTAGATTTGAAAGAAACAAAAAATGGAATGGAGGTAACCGATCTGAAAGACCGAGAGGGGGTAGAAATGATGGCCGATCTGAAAGACCAAGATGGGGTAGAAATGATGGCCGATCTGAAAGACCAAGAGGAGGTAGAAATGATAGCAGATCTGAAAGACCAAGAAGAGGTAGAAATGATAGCAGATCTGAAAGACCAAGAGGAGGTAGAAATGATGGCAGATCTGAAAGACCAAGAGGAGGTAGAAATGATGGCAGATCTGAAAGACCAAGAGGAGGTGGTGGGAAATTTGATAATAACAAAAAACGTAATTACAAAGAATCGAAACCACAAGAATCAAGACATAGAGGGCCCAAAAGACTTCGCGGAAAATCAAGAACACATTTCAAAAATCGTGAATTAGATGATATTTTCAAAAATAAAGATAGATAAGGAGGGTTTTAAATTTCTAATGAATCTAGTGACGAATATTTTCTAGATGCAATTGATGCAGAAAATAATGGAGATCTTGAAAAGGCATTGGAATTAGCAGAAAAAGCAGTTGAACTTGAGCCTGAACACTCTGATGCATGGTGGATGATTTCTACATTGTTATTACCAAAAAAAGAAAGGCCTACTCTTATTAATGCAAGCAGATCACTAAATGCTTGTAAGAAAGTAGTACAACTTGAACCTAATCACATTGATGCTTGGATTAGAGGTGGAAGGATATTATCAGACGAATTGGGGATGTATGATAAAGCATTAGAATGGTGGCATGAAAGAAGAAAAATTGATCCTCAGGACTCTCAAGCTGTGATTGAAACAGTTGCCTTATTAGCGGATTTAGGGCTCTATCATCAATCACTAGATGAATTGCAAAGAGTTTGGGACCCTGGGATGAAACAACTTAATTTTGAGCAACAAAAAAGATTAGCAAGACTGCATAATTTAGTTAAAAAAGTAGCAATAGATGCTGGTCAAACAGATTATTTTAGACCTTGGAATTTACGTGATGAAGGATGGAAAATAATTCGTGAAAGAATGCATAGAGGTCCTGCTAATGAGACTTTGATTTACTTATTATTAGTAGCTCCAATTTTACTTATTGTTGTAATGGCTTCACCTGAAGGAGGGGGCTTTGGAAATTTATTATTTTTAGTTCTAATGATGCTAATAATTACATTAGGTGGAATGAGATTCGCTAAAAAACTTGCAATGATACAAAATCGCCCCGCATTTAATTTAATTAGAGCCATGGATATAGAAACAACTTCAGGTAGAACTGTTATCTCGGAAGATATTAGAAATTCAAAATTATACAAATTTCTCCTTACAAATAGACCTCCTGCATTTAGGCAAAGATTAAACTCAATTGTAGAGGAAAATGAACAAATAAGTAGGCAATGGAGGCCATCTGTTCCAAATTTTGATGAATTATCTTCACCACCTAATGAAGAGGAATGATGTTTTAATATCTATAATGTTCAGGTTTATAGGGGCCATCAATATCTACACTGATATAATCCGCTTGTTCTTTTGACATTTTTGTCAATTTACAACCTATTTTTTCAAGATGTAAACGAGCAACTTCTTCATCTAAAAATTTAGGTAAAATGTAAACCTTATTTTCATAAGCATCTTTATTTTTCCATAAATCGATTTGTGCTAATGTCTGATTAGTGAAACTATTAGACATTACAAAACTAGGATGTCCTGTAGCGCATCCAAGATTAACTAAACGACCTGATGCTAACAGAAAGATACTATTTCCAGATGAAAAGGTGAACTTATCTACTTGAGGTTTGATGTTCAACTTTTCTACATCTTTACGTGCTTCTAATGCATCTACTTGTATTTCATTATCAAAATGACCGATATTACATACAATAGCTTGATCTTTCATTGCTTCCATATGTTCCAAAGTAATTACATCTTTATTTCCTGTCGCGGTAACATAAATATCTGCCATTCCTAACGTATCTTCTATGGTTAATACTTGAAAACCTTCCATAGCTGCTTGAAGTGCGCAGATAGGATCTATTTCTGTAATTATTACTATTGCTCCCATTGCCTTAAGTGCTTGAGCTGAGCCTTTACCCACATCCCCATATCCACAAACTACTGCAGTTTTTCCTGCAATCATTACATCAGTCGCTCTCTTTATTCCATCAATCAAAGATTCTCTACACCCATACAAATTATCAAATTTAGATTTAGTAACTGAATCATTTACATTAATTGCNGGAAATAANAACGANTCNGATTTAACCCATTGATAGAGNCTATGAACNCCAGTAGTTGTTTCTTCAGAAACTCCNTTACATTCAGAAACAACATTAGTCCAATAATTTGGTGANTCAGCATGCACTCTTTTTAGNAGNTNTTTGATGCATTGCTCTTCATGATTGTCNGTTGGTTCATTNACCCAATCACTTCCNTGTTCAAGTTCATANCCTTTGTGAATTAGTAATGTTGCATCACCACCATCATCTACAATGAGATTNGGNCCAAGNTNTGAACCATGATTTATTGCCTTAAANGTNCAATCCCAATACTCTTCCAAACTCATACCCTTCCATGCATANACNGGTACTCCTGATGNTGCAATNGCNGCTGCTGCATGATCTTGTGTNGAAAANATATTACAACTAGCCCAACGAACNGATGCACCCAAATCAACAAGNGTTTCAATTAAAACAGCAGTCTGAATAGTCATNTGTAATGAACCTGTAATTCTAACACCATNAAGTGGTTTTTCNGATTTGTATTTNTCNCTNACNGACATTAGACCNGGCATTTCGTGTTCNGCAATATCAATNTCTTTACGACCAAAGTCGCTCAAAGANATATCTGCAACTTTGAAATTTACAGTTTCATCCATNTCTTAATCACCAACAAATAAAATTCATCTAAATTTTCATTTAAATCTATCAGCAAATTGCATNGCGTATGCTCTNGCTTGAGCCTCAGGATAACCTTGAGCNATCAATTGTTGAACATATGCTTCCATTTTNGGGTTTGTAGNTTGAGCNGATGGTTGTGCTNCAGNNGATGGCGNTGCTACNGTTGCNGNACCTGCTCCTCCGGCTCCCACNNTAGCTACTCCNCCTCCAGATGCTGCCTGTTGCTGAGCNATGTACGCTTGNGCATANGTCCTAGCNGTTTCTTCNGGATATCCTTGAGCTACTAATTGCTGNACATAAGCTTCAACNGCATCCATTTCTCCNACATCTCCACCAAAACTATCATCCATTTCNGATTCTCCTCTTCCTCTNACAAACAATAATGTCAAAATTAAAGCAATTACNACAAATACTACAACTCCNCNAACTAAAATTAANGTATTTCCATCNGNACCAGATTCTGTATNTGCATTNGTATTAGAATTATCANTTTGATCTTCNCTATCTGNAGNNGATGTNTCCATATTATTCGTTAATGTAATTGTGAANTTATCAGTTAAATCATAACTAGANCCNTCNNNNATNCGAAGNTAAATTGTAATCNNATTACTNGTTCCAACATCNCCATANAATTTNGANATATTNACNCTCANATCNACNACNTCTCCTTGNTCATTATTTGCANCNGCAACATAAGTNCCNTCGGACAACATGTTTGCTTTATCATTAATTTCTAATGTGCTAGGATCNACNGTAGANGCTTCAATTANAACTCCTCCNGATTCTACTCCTGCAGTAAGTGTNACNGAAAATTCAACTTCATAATCTGCATCTTCNGTGTNATCCAAAGTACAAGGATCGTTTTTATCNATTCCACANGAAATNGTGTTTTCAAATTCCCAAACNGGNGGTTCATCNACTAANTCNGGNGAAACTACTTGGAAATAAATNCNTGTNGTAGCACTNGGNTTCATAGCNTTATCATANACNACNAAATCAAACCAAATTAATGAGTCTTCAAATGTTGTATCNCNATCNGCTGTTACNTGAGTAAATTGGAATTGGAAAAATGGAGCNGCCTTNTTCGGNTCATTATCATCATCAACATCTCCAAATANCTTAATATCCTTAAATTGTGTATATTTAATNGGATAGTCNTTNGTTACTCTCCATTCATACCATTTNATTCCAGTNCCTTCNCCAACCCAATCAANNTCTTTACTTTCACTAGCATCGAAATAAACCCATACACCTGTANTTGAAGTATANTCNGAATTNATATCATCNGGNAAAATNATNTGATAAACATCTCTAGGTTNNCCACTATANTCCTTTGTAGGGTTTTCTGGGTGTGGAATTACCTNNTTNCTATCTGTTTTATCNGATCCCCATTCAATTTCAAATTCTGCATTTGGAGCATCAGAATCGGCACCTACATCGTCAGTNACAATTTGNAGGAATAATGATCTNCCATGACCTTCATCATTGTATAGATATACNGTAACATTCCAAGTAGCACCCTGATTACAATCAAAAATTGGNGANGATGTNTCTTGACAGAAACTTGCAGTTACTGATTCNGTATTCTTCACTAAAAGTGGATTTNTATTTGCATCGTCAATTTTGGTATTGTCCCAATCNGTTGGNCCTTCAACAACCCAATTTGCATCTAAACCNTCTAAATTAGAAAAGAAAGAAAGGTCAANTTCTTGATTNCTCTTAATGTAATAGATTTCATAATCTCTGTCTTGTGAAATNTCTGTGAAATCNTATCCTTGATCAGGGCAAACCTGTATATTCAATCTTCCACAAGGTTCACTACCATCTACTTCAAGTCCTAATTGTGTACCAAAAGANCCNAAGTCTGCATATNCAGTAACCATATACTTCAACATATTTGGTAAAAGNGGGAATGAAGAATCCATATNTCCAGATTCTTTCTCAANATCAAGTGTTGTTACAATTAATCCACCATCACCAATGTTACANGTTCCTAATAAACTATTCAATCTATTTTCTGTTTTGTGTCTAATTATATTTTGGAAAGTACCATCACCAACCATAGAATCTCTACAATTTCCTAAAGGTACTGTAGTTAATGCCCCTCTAACTGTTTTATCTTGATCATTTAATGATTGAGTATTCAATACTGAATCTGCNACCCAAGATTTGTTTTTATTATTNGCATCTNNATATGGATTCCAATCTTCCATAANCGTTGTATCAACACCATCAAGAAGTGGNTGGAATTGTTCTCCAATAACTAAGTCATCATATTGCACCTTATCTTCATTANCTGTACCTGTATTTGAAACTGTAATTCCTAAAGGCAATCTTCCTCCTGTAGTTGATTGATAATATGATTGATAAGGNCCTAAGTGCATTTCAATTGTACCACCTGCATTCATAAATCCTTCAAATGTTGTCTTTTCNGAACTTATTTCTTCTGCAAACTGTTGAGCTGTTGCATCATTTTGCATNGGCATCAAAATTTTCTCAAANCCATTAGCTCCTTTAACAGAAGTGCCAATCCAATTATTTGTAAGATAAGTGTCCCAATCTCTTGCCATATTCAATTGAGTATGGGTCATACCAAGGTCTGCTAAATTTTGTTTGACTTTAGATTCATAATCACCATCTACGAAATCTGATAAAATNAATACATCAATTTGTTCTGAAAANGTTGCNGTGAAATTAGGATCNTTTCCACTTAANCCTCCACCAACAAGATAAGCNTTGAATCCGACTCTATACTCTTTNCCNCTTTCCCAATTAATGAANATTGGGAAATCTACAACTTCTACTTCTGCNGGTTCAAGTTCATACACTTTAGTAGTAGATTCATTGAAAACCATATTNCCAGTTGANGTTTCAATTACTTCTAAATTGAAAACATAATTACCTGCTAAAACACCATTAATNACNTGTGCTTTAAATTCATGATTTTCAACTTCATCNATNGGATAAAGACATTGATGTTGGTTATCATTNACACATTTTAANTAATTTGGNGGNTTAATAAATAAATTNACACTTTCAACATTAAATGTTNCTCTTGTTTTNTTATTNTCTACAACTATTTCCTCTTCACCNAACCAAGNNGTTCCAGCAGTTTGATTATCAAAAGTTGTTGTTACTTCAAATCGATAAACACCTGGNCCAAAGTCATGCATTCCAAAATCAACTTCTACTTCTTCTTGTGCATCAACACCAGTNACNGTTTGAGTGTATGTNGTATCNACTGCAAAAGTANATTGTTTTACTGAAACATTATCAATTGCAACNCCTAAATATCCATTNTTTTGNCCATTATATCCATCAGAATTTGATTCNAAATGGAATGTNATNTCAACATCTGATGAACCTTCTAATGAAGTACATTCNGTATAATAATAACCNCCAATAACTCTTGAAGTGTTCAATAAATAAATATGGGTGAAATCAATAGAACTTGACTTAACCTCACCTGCTGAATTGAAAATAAATTGTGATTCCCTACCATTATTTGGATCGACAACATCACCAACATATTCAATTTCGTCTGATGAACAATAATTATCATTATTATAATCATTATATTGACCATAAATAATTCCTTCAAATTGTTCATCTACTCCTATTGTTCCGTCACCGTCTACATCTTTAGACCATTCCACAAACAATTGCACTGTATCTTCATAATTGTAATATGAACCATTGTTACTTATGTAATAATGAGTGTCTGCAAAATATTCAAAACTTAAAGCTGCATAAGTACCTCCAAGATTAGATAAATCAATGTTTGTAATACTTAAATTTTCATTCCAATCATCTCCATAGCCCTTCTGACTAGTTTCTAAAATATCCGGGTGTCCAAACCAAAACGCAGAACTACCCATTCTTGAGTCAGGTACGTCAGAATCGTCCACTATCGCACCTTGTCCATCACTATCATCGTCTATATGCACAAACTTTTGTGGATTCTCAAAGGTCTCACTACATGCCTCTTGACTTCCATCTGAAGCAACAGGTCCGCAATTCAATTGTGTTGGAAGTGCATATAAAATGGAGGCTTCAACATCAAAGTCCATTTCAGTATTACCATAATTTGTAACCGTTGCTTTCATTGGTAATTCTCCTTCCGCATATAATCCTCCATCATCAAAGAAATCTACACTAACAACTGCCGGATCAAATAAATTCTGCGTCGTTACGAAATATTTCAATTGATTATTAATTTCTTGTTCGTTAGTCCATGATGCATCCGGAGTGATTTCTGCACTAATGCGGTATGTTTTATCATTCTCAAAATTAAATGGAACTTGCTCTATAATTTCATCACCAGGTTCAAGGTTATTTACTGTAACTGGTTGATTATTATCATAGATATTTGTAAATGATGTTTGTTGTTTTGTTATGGAGAGGTTGTCAAAAGCGAATCCATCAAGACCTGACCAATATGTTTCATTTTCATATCCTACACTACCTTGGAAACCACTACGGAATCTAAATCTCAAATCTACAACTTCACCCGCCCAGTTTGATAAATCAAATTGACCAAGTCCTTCTGCTGTATATGGTTGCCAACCATAATGTGTTCCGCTATATAATCCACTTGCAGTTCCTGGAGAAAATCTTTCAGCATCTCCATTAATTATCTGATTTAATACTCTATCATTATCGAAACCGCCCCATTGAGCTACTCCGCCGGGACAATATCCATCAATAATAGCTAAAAACGGGCATGAAATTGGTTGCCAACCACCATCTTCAGTATTTATCTCAATAAACCCTGTATCATCATAAACCCAATACATAGCAAAGAAACCATTACCTGCATTACCTAATCCAGTATAATCGAAGGACCCAAATAAATCTAAACTTAACCAAGCACGATCTGCTCCTGTTAAATCAACATCATTCAAAATTAATGCTTCGTCCCAATTTTTCTCATATCCTGACCAAACTGTTCCTGAAGAGTTTTGTACATATGTTCCAGCCCAATAAAAATCAGTAGGGTTATTTCCCTCCCAGTTAGCTTGGTATGAATTATTATAATTTTCATCACCTTCATCAGAAGAACCTGTAATTGTTTGATCTTCTATATGCCAATGTATACTTTCATCTGGCAAATATTCATGAGTGGTCCAAGTACAACCTCCGGAACAACCTACATCTTCTTCAGAACCATCAAATGTATTTGCATAAACTGTGGTATTTGCACTAGATGCCTGATCAATTTCATCAATTGTTAAACCTAAATCAAAAGTTCCTGTTAATTCTTCCATTCCTCCGTTTACAAGTGTTAGATTAACATCCCTAGTCCCTTCTCCAACAATTCCATAATAATAGTCAGTTGGTCCTATTTCTATATCTTCTAAAGCTAAATCCTTGTAATCCATTTCAATTATAGTAATATGGTCATATTGACCATTCCAACCTCTACTTTCAGCCCAATAATATGGGCTTCCCCATGCATAATCAGTATAACCTACTACAATATCTGGAGCGCTATTTGGATCTCCTACAAACTGATCTACTGTAGCAAATGATGCTCTAGTTCCAACATCATATGATAATGGTGCCTTATACCCGTTAGTCTTTGAAAGTACAACTTGTACACTAGAAATTGTATCAAAATAATATTCAGTTCCTTGTTGTCCCGAAGATGAAGTATATTCAAATCCTTCTAACAATGTTGGAACAATAAAATCCGGTTTACCATCATTATTAAGTTCTGAAATAGATACTGAAAAAGCAACATATGGTCCAAAAAATTCTTCTTGTACAGCAGACCATGGACCTGTTCCTGTACGAGATACAAAGGTGATATTCTCAGAATTTTCATCTGTCATAGCAACAGTATCGATAAATCCATCATCATCAATATCTTTAATTGCAAAACTTCCATAATCTGTGTTCAAATTAACTTCAACAGGATTATTTGTTGATGAACCGCTTGTTTGAGATGTTGCATCTATTGGGAATCTGCCGCCCGCTAAAGCACAATCAAATTCTACTACTGTTACATTATCTCCTGTTCCTGGATTAGTTAATTGCCCAGTCGTATAATCAACTCCATAACTTCTTAGAAGCCAAATATCATTATCTTCACAATCCGCAGGATTCACTTGCCCACTCGGTAATGTTGCCAAATCTTCTCCCTTATTTCCAATGTTGAATTCTCTAAATGAAAATGTCGTAGATTGCCCTAAAGAAGTTAATTCTGAAGAAGGCACTGTAGGGTTAGGACCGGGATAAACTACTAGATTTTGAGTTGTTAAATCAGTCGCTAATTCCAATACAGCAATATCATCATTACCGTCTCCTTCAAAATCTCCTACCTTAACATCCCAAACATAAAAATGGGTAAATCTTTCACCAATTGAGAAAGTCCTTGAATCACAACCATCATTAGAGATAATGGTTACATTTCCAGGTTGTGGAGGTTGATTGAATGGTAAATTTGCCTGCCAAATAACAATGTCAGCGGGCCCATTAGCATTATTTTTAATTTCAACTTTATCTGCAAATGCAATATCTGTCCAATCTGCTTCTCTACGAGGTGAATTAGATACCCAAACATCTGTTCTTTCAGTGAAGTCTCCAAAACCATCATTCCAGAGAACTGTAATCCTATGAGAATAATCTGTTGCTATTGCAAGATCTTTATGACCATCACAATCAAAATCGGCTATTGCTATATCTGTAGGGTTGTAATGAGTGGTATATTGTCTCGAAATTGATGCACCGGCAAAATCAATTGCTGCGAGGCTAGATAATAACATTATCAAAACTAAAGATATGCTTCTGAAACGTTTGCTACCAAGATGTTGCTCTCTAATCATGTCTAATCACTATTACAGGCGACCCGCAAATCATTATTATCCCTTTGGTTTTGTGTTCCTTACAAATTACACCCACTACGTGGGTGGATATTGGAAAAAATAAGTGTTTTTTTTAAGAATTCATCCATGAAGGGATAGGGCCAAAAGAAATATCACTACCTGCTGTTTTTTTCATTAATTTTCCCATCCTATACAATTTCTCTAGCCATAGCTCTAATTCCATTCCTTCCATATCTGACATTTTTTCAGAGGCAACGGCTTCAATTGTATCAAAAGGTAAAGTTGTAACTCCAAACCTACTTAATGCAATTTTAAACAATTCGGCTAACCATGCTTCCGACATTGGGTCCGAAATTAGAGGACCTGATTTTGGTTCTGGTGCTTCTAATTGATCAAACTCCTCTGCTAATTCTTCAATTGTTGGAGGTTCTTGTGCGGCGGCTCCATAACTTTCTAATTTTGAATCGATGTCTAAACTTCCTATTGGGCGTAAAATTATCGGTATTTTTGAAGGATCTGGTGTAGGCCCCATACTACCAACAAATTCGTCCTCCATTTTCAAGGATTCGCTTCCATTTTCTTTTTCTTCAAAATTAATTCCATCTTTAATTGGTTGTAGCCATCCTTTTTCACCCAAACTAAGATCAGAAACTAATTCCTTAACCCAAACTGAATCTCCTTCAATTACAATCTCAATATCATCTTCAGTCTCTTGATATACATACCTTACTTGTCCGTATATCTCTGGCTGCATACGCACGGATTTTTAATCAATTATTTATATTTAGCATACTAATTATTTTGCTAAATTTCTTAAAACAGTATGTAAAATTCCGCCATTAATATAGTACTCGACTTCTACAGGTGTATCTAATCTAACTTGTAGTTGAAAATTAATTTCTTTACCATCTTCTTTTCTAGCAACTACATCAATCATCTGTAATGGTTTGATTTCCTCATCAATAGGAATTGAAAAATATTCGGTACCATCTAATCCTAAAGATTCTGCATCTTCTCCCGATTTAAAACATAAAGGCAAAACACCCATACCCACTAAATTTGAGCGGTGAATCCTCTCAAAAGATGTTGAAATTACTGCTTTTACTCCAAGTAATAATGTACCCTTAGCAGCCCAATCTCTACTACTGCCTGTTCCATATTGACTCCCTGCTATCACAATCAAAGGTATTTCTTCAGATTGATACTTCATAGATGCATCATATACATCCATAACTTCGCCAGTTGGCAAATATGTAGTATATCCTCCTTCAGTTTCTGGTGCTAAATGATTTCTTATTCTTACATTTGCAAAAGTTCCTCTCATCATGACTTCATGATTTCCACGACGACTACCAAATGAATTAAAATCGGAAAATTTCACTCCTTTATCGATTAAATAACGACCTGCAGGGCCATTTGAAGGAAATGCACCTGCTGGAGAAATATGATCAGTCGTAACAGAATCCCCTAATTTCAACAACAATCTTGCATTCAAAATAGGTTTCAGAGGATTTGGTTTTGGTTTTATTCCTTCAAAAAATGTTGGTAATCTAATGTAAGTTGATTCATCTTCCCAATCATATAATGAACTCTTTTTAGCAGGTATTGAATCCCAAAGAGGTTCTTGCATAACATCAGAATATTTTTCTTGGAACATTTCAGGGGTTATTGCTAAAGAAATTGTTTCGTTTAATTCTTCTTCGCTAGGCCAAATATCTTTTAGGAAGATTGGTTCGTCATTTTCTCCGAATCCTAAAGGTTCTTTTTGTAAATCGATATCCAAAGTTCCTGCTAACGCATAGGCTACAACTAAAGGTGGGCTCGCCAAATAATTAGCCTTAACATTTTGATGCACCCGCCCTTCAAAATTTCTATTTCCTGAAAGCACACTTCCAACAATTAATCCTTTTTCTGTAATTGCATTATCAATGGATTCAGGCAATGGACCTGAATTGCCAATACAAGTAGTGCAACCATAACCAACTACATTGAATCCAAGTTCGGAAAGGTATGAACTTAATCCTGCTTTTTCATAATATTCCGTAACTACTCTGCTTCCAGGAGCAAGTGATGTTTTTACCCATGGTTTTACTAATAAGCCTTTTTCTCTTGCCTTTTTAGCGAGTAAACCCGCTGCAATCATTACACTTGGATTTGATGTATTTGTGCATGAAGTTATTGCTGCGATTACTACATCACCATGTTTTAATTCAAAATTTTCTACGCTTATTTTATCATTTAAATTCTCTAAAGAAAGGCCGTGTCCACTATGCCCTATTGGCGAGGATAGGGATTCAAGAAAATGTGATTTCATTTCTGATAGGTTTACTCTATCTTGAGGTCTTTTTGGCCCTGCTAATGCATACTGAATTGTAGATAAATCTAATTCTAAAACTGTAGTATATTCAGGCTCTGGAAATGAAGGGTCATACCACATTGATTGTGCTTTACAATATGATTCGACATTAGAAACATGTTCTGAATCTCTTCCGGATAATCGCATATATTGCAAAGTAATTTCATCAACGGGAAAGAAACCGCATGTTGCCCCATATTCTGGTGCCATATTAGCAATTGTAGCCCGATCAGGTAGAGATAAAGCTGACATGCCTTCTCCAAAAAATTCTACAAACTTTCCAACCACTCCATGTTCTCTAAGTAATTCTACAATTCTTAATGTCATATCAGTAGCTGTAACTCCTGGAGATAAAGAGCCTGTTAATTTCATTCCAACAACATCTGGAGATAGCATGTAAATCGGTTGGCCCAACATTACAGCCTCTGCTTCAATTCCACCTACACCCCAACCAAGTACACCTAAACCATTAATCATTGTAGTATGTGAATCTGTACCTACTAATGTATCAGATAACCAAATATTTTCTTCTTCTCTAGCAACTGTGGCAATCCACTCTAAATTTACTTGATGTACGATTCCTCTACCTGGGGGGATGGCTCTAAATTTGCTTAAATTTTTTTGGCCCCACTTTAAAAATTTATAACGCTCCATATTCCGTTGATATTCAATTTTTAAATTCAGTTCTTTAGCATTAACATGAGCACCTGAATAATCTACTTGAACTGAATGGTCTATCACAAGATCCACAGGTACTTGTGGGTTTACCATATCAGGATCTCCCCCTAATTCTACCATTGCATTTCTAAGTGCTGCCATATCTACAACTGCTGGTACTCCTGTAAAATCCTGAAGTATCACTCTTGAGGGCATAAAGGGTATCTCTGTTCGTTCCCCCTTTGCTTTCCACTCTGCAATAGTTTTTACATCTTCATTTGTAATTAAAAACTCATCACAATTCCTTAGAGCACCTTCAAGCAAAACTCTAATTGTATAAGGCAATTTTTCAATTTTACAATTACTCATTTTTTCCACAGAAGAAATATCATAAAAATATCCTTTGGTTCCATTCTCTAGGAAAAATTCACTAATTAGTGATGATTTGTTGGAACCCATTGTGTATAGGGACTAAGCAATTTACTATGAAGGTGACTTATCTAATTAAAGAAAGTCTATGTAAAAATATGCTTTACATATTGATTCTGGTGTTGAATCACAATCACCTTCTAAATCTATTTTTTTAATTGTTGGTATCTCATCAACGGGAGCATCAGAAGCCGTTGTTACAGTACTAATTCTATCAATTGCTTCAACTCCTGAAACTATAGTACCATCTATTTTGCCTGATACTGCTTGACCAAATACTGTATGAACACCATCTAAATGACTTGGATTACTATCTTTATCTACAAAATAAAATTGACTTCCTCCAGTATGGGGATTATTAGTTTTGGCCATTGCTAAAGCACCTGGTTTGTGAGTTAATCCATTATTTGCTTCATCCGGTATTGTCCAAGCCTTCTCTCCTTGTCCTGAACATGTTGAATCACCTGATGCTTGACCATTGCAATATCCATACCAAGCAGATGCATAACCACCCGTTCCATCTTGATTTTCAAAATCTCCACCTTGAATCATGAATTCATTAATTATTCTATGAAATTTAACTCCATCATATGCTCCATTTTCTGCATGAACTCTAAAATTTTGAACATGTGTTGGAGACAATTGGTCATTTAAGTCTACTTCAATAAAAATATCTGATTGATTTTGTGAATCTAAAATTGCCTTTGCTGCAAGAATTAATCCGATAATAAGAACAGGTATCAGCAACAACCCCCATACAGTGGGTGTTTGATCTGTAAAAAATTTAGGAAATCTTGATGCCCTTATACCTAATTCCATCATTGTATTTTCAAGTACGTTTTTTGACTGTATCGTATCTTTATTTTTGGGATCAAGCATTAATGATTTTTTATATTGTTTTAATGCTTCTCGCAAAAATTTGTTTTTCTCAAGTTGACTATCTGTCAAGGATGCTTGTGAAATCTTTGCATCACCAGCTAATTTAAACAATTTTGATGATTCATTTTCAGAATCCCAATTCTTTCTTAATATTTCTAATGCTTCTTCAGGTTTCTCTTGATCTAAAAGAGCCTCTGCTTTTTCAAAAGGGGTTTGCGACTTCTTCGCCATTGCATTCCCGACCTCCTTCTTATTTTTGAAAGTAGATGATGGAATAAGATTAGCGAAAATCACCAATACCTTGAAGGAGGGCATTCTAAACCATATCATTCAAGGGGAAACAAAAACTCGGATTATCTAAGAGTGTCTCAAGGATTAAAAGGTTATAAAAATGGAAAATATTGTCAATGATTTTACTATAAACATAGCAACTGCAAACGGCACGGGTTCCCAATCAGCAAATTTAATACTGCTACAATCACTTTTTGATATGGGCGTTCCTGTTAGCGGTAAAAATCTCTTTCCTTCAAACATATCTGGATTGCCAACTTGGTATATTATTCGTTTATCTGAACATGGATACCAAGCACCAGGCAATAGAACCGATATTCAAGTTTTAGTAAACCCTGCAACTTGGGAAGAAGATCTTGCTGCACTAGAACCTGGAACCGTTGTTGTATGGAATGAAAATTCGAAACTTGAAATGAATAGGGAAGACGTAGTATCGTATCCCATACCTATGACAAAAATAGCACGAGGCATTAATTCAAAATTATCTAAATTAATCACGAATATTGTTTATGTTGGGGCCTTAGCTGAAATTCTTGGCATCAAACAATCGGCTCTAGAATCAGCTGTTAAAACACAGTTTAAAGGAAAAGATTCTGCAATAGAGCTCAATACAAATGCCATACAATTAGGTCGAGAATATTTCAAAGAAAACCTATCGAAAAATGACCCTTATGTCGCAGAAGAAAGAGAAATAAAAGTAAAACAATTTTTTATCGAAGGAAATGAAGCCGTTGCCTTGGGTAGTCTATTTGGGGGTGCACAAATGTTGGCTTGGTATCCCATTACCCCGTCTTCTTCATTGGCTGAAGGCATAATTGCATGGATTCCAAAGATTAGAACAAATGACGAAGGTGAATCTACTTGTGCTGTAATTCAAGCGGAAGATGAACTTGCTGCTGCGGGAATGGTACTAGGTGCAGGATGGGCAGGTGGACGTGGAATGACTGCTACTTCCGGACCTGGAATTTCGTTAATGCAAGAATTCATTGGTTTGGCTTATTTTGCTGAAATCCCATCTGTGTTTTGGGATGTGTGTAGAGTGGGACCATCAACTGGTTTACCAACTAGAACTCAACAATCAGATATCACCTTACTTTACGAAGGTAGTCATGGAGATACACAACATATTGTTTTATTTCCAGGAACTGTTGAAGAGTGTTTTGAATTTGGTTGGAGGGCTTTTGACATTACTGAAAGATTCCAAACACCTGTTTTTGGTATGAGCGATTTAGATTTAGGAATGAATCGATGGGCTTGTTCAGGATTTAAATATCCTGATGTGGATATGGACCGGGGTAAAGTAATTCGTGAAAAAGACATCTTTGAAGCATTTGAAGAATTTGGAAGATATCTAGATGTAGATGGTGACGGTATACCTTATAGAACCCTTCCTGGTTCTGGTATGGCCCCTATTCTTTATCGTGGAACGGGGCATAATCCCATGGGTGTTTACTCTGAAAAGCCACATGATTATCTTCAATTAATGAAACGTTTAAGAGAAAAGATTGATAGTTCGAGAGACATTATTCCAGCACCTATTTTAAGAGAAGAAAAAGAATGTGAAATTGGAATCATCTATCTTGGTAGTATGGAAAATACAATTCAAGAAATTGATGATTTACTTGAGGCTACAGGACTTAAAGTAAGCCAATGTCGACTTCGNGCATTACCTGCTCATAGNGANATTGANAAATTTATTGAAAGGCACAAAACTACAATAGTATTNGAAATTAATCGNGANGGNCAACTNTANGGTATTTTAAGNAAAGAAATNCCAATNGATCTTGTTCCAAANCTTCGNAGTGTGGCTTATTCTGATGGNATGCCACCTAGAGGNAAAATATATGCCGANNTAATTCTAGAAATTTTACAGGAAGTGGAAAAATGACTGAAAAGCGAGAACGCNGAGAAAGAACTGTTAAACTGAATGTAATTAATGAGCCTAAAGATAGTTATTCGGGNGGNAANTCNTCTTTATGCCCNGGTTGTGGNCATGATCAAATTTCNAGNGTNATCATTAGTGCNGCNTGGGAAAATGGTGTAGANCCACATAAAATTGCTAAAATGTCNGGNATTGGATGTTCATCAAAAACACCTGCTTACTACCTNGGTCAATCACATGGNTTCAATACNGTTCATGGAAGAATGCCNTCTGTAACNACAGGTGCTTACGCTGTTAACAAAGACTTGCTTTACATCGGTGTNTCTGGTGATGGTGATTCTGCTTCTATTGGAATNGGTCAATTAATNCATGCNATTAGAAGAAATATGGACATGGTNTATATTGTNGAAAATAACGGTGTATATGGNCTTACAAANGGNCAATATTCAGCNACTGCNGATATNGGTTCTAAGAAAAAGAAAGGTGCNATAAATAAAACNCANCCAATNGANTTNTGNGCTTTAGCAATAAATCTTGGGTGCACNTTTGTTGCAAGATCTTTTTCNGGTTCAAAAAAGCAATTAAAAGCATTATTAAAAGCNGCAATGTCACACAANGGTTTTGCACTNATTGANGTAATTTCNCCNTGNGTAACCTTCAACAATAATGATGAATCTATGAAATCATATGGTTATGTTAAAGATAATGAAGTNACACTTCACATGACAGATTATATTCCNCACTTTAATCCAATTGCCGAAGTTGANGTTCCAGAAGGACATTTCAAAGATATTACTTTACATGATGGTTCCACAATTAGATTAGAAACTATTTCAGAAGAACATGANCCAACTAATGCAATGCAAGCATTAGAAGCACTGCATGATGCTGAAACTAATGCAAAACACGTTACNGGTTTACTATATTTTGACAATACAAAAGCATCATTAGTNGAAGATTTAGGCTTNGTTGATTTACCTTTAATNGATGTTGATGACAAGGAACTAAGGCCTAGTAAAGAAATGCTAGANAAAATAAATTCAGCATTTTTAAATTNAAAATTATGANTNATTCTNTTCCCAAGAAATAATTACACTTACCACTTACGCTATACAATGGCTGACCTATTTGGAGTTGCATTAGCNGGNGTTTTTGGNNTNGGNTTTGTTTTTGGAATGTGGGTCGTTTTATTCNGAAGAGAATTAGCNCCATTAGAACGTAGTCGAGCCGTTTATGGNCATGCATATGAAGAAATNCTTCCAANAAGTAGACTNAAAAAAGTACGTAGTATGCAACCNCCNNNTGAATCNGAAACAATTGAGGAAGAATTTNTTGATGATTACGAAGAAACCCANGAAGAAATTGATAGTGGATTNAGAGANCGTNNACAATGGGCAAAAAACAATGANGANGANTTAAAAGAGCAAGTNCAAGTNGCNAATATTGAAGGNATTGAANCTTCTGAAATNTCTAATGAGGCNGAAGATGANTTNGCTGAAAGATTAGCNCGTGAAGGTGCAAAAACNGGTGATGTTCAAATTTCATTAATTTGGAATAATTATAANGATTTAGATCTACATGTGGTTTGTCCTTCTGGGGAAAGAATTTTCTTTGANAATAGAAATTCAAAATGTGGTGGTGAATTAGANGTTGANATGAATGTNAANCCAGCATCAAGAAANCCNGTAGAAAATGTTTATTGGCCNGAAGGTAAAGCTCCTAGAGGNACTTACAAAGTATATATNCACCATTATGCAAAACATAACAAAGGTTTCAGAAGTAANAAAGACCCAACAGAATTTAGACTTCTTGTAGATATGGAAGGAACTAAAAAAGAATTTAAAGGTGAAATTTCAAATGGCGAACCACTACGTTTAGTAGCAGAATTTACNTTANCAGAAAAAGATGAAATTANTCCACCNCCACCNAACTCAAAATCANTAGANATTGATGATAGTTTACTTGATGAATTTGATGATGAAAATGATTCAGAAGAAAATTTAACNGATGATATTTTATGANTTAGGNNGTGNAAANATNTCAAAACCATTTTCAAANTATAATGATTTGACTGTTGCTGAATTAAAAGAAAAATTAAAATCAAAAAATTTGCCGGTTTCTGGAACAAAAAACNTCTTAATTGAAAGATTAGAAGAAAACGATGTTCTTGAAAAAACAAAAGAAAATCCAACTATTTCTGAAAAGAANATAAAATTTAAATGTGCACAATGTGCTACAAAACTAAAAATTCCNAAATCATATAATGGAAGAATAAAATGTCCAGTTTGCTCATTTGAACAAGAAGTAAATGGAGAAAANATTAACGATTTAACCTTTTANGAAGATTTAGNTANAAGTAATATTATTGNTTTTTTCANCACAGGTACACAAATAATTNTTCAAAANATNAAAAGTTTAGATTCNAAAAAAGTTTCTTTNGCTCTTTCAATNTCNGCNGCAATTTTAATGATTATTGCNATTNTAACATTTTTCAGTGCNTTTANCTATGAATCTATGTGTCCNGAAGAAAANAGNGGNACTNCAATNATNGATGGAGAAGAATANCCNTCNTGTNNNGGNGCTAGTTGGGGTGAAACAGAGACTGCGGATAAATTATTAACTGCATGTNGNTTACTACTTCCACTTTCTTTGACACTAGCTNTAGTTGGTTATTCTGTAAGAAAAGAGGNAGATGATAGATTAAAAGTATCAGANCCTTTAAAAAATCAGGTGGAGGGNAAANTTATTNTTAATACCTCAAATAAAAATAATACAAAAAATNATANATTAATTGACAANACTACAAAAGTCATTCAATTTAGTATACTCGGNGTTTCAATTACTTTATCAGTATTNACAATAGTTGGNANCATTTTAATCATAATTTTCTTTATATTGGCAATTTATTCATTACTTTCTAGTGGTAGTTTTTTCGCATAAGCCCCTTNGTGTAGCGGTCCATCATACNAGGTTCTGGTCCTNGTGACCTCGGTTCAAATCCGAGAGGGGCTACTCTTNNATCCACTGNGGATANTTTTTCATACAAATTTTAAATTCTTNNCTTTCTAAATTATNTTCTAACCATGAATGTAAATTTNACCATNTTTGCGAATCAAACCACTCCCTGTCATGATTAGCAAATTGNCTTACAAATGGAAACAAAGCATCATTTAATGCTAAGGAGATTTCTTCATTTGAAATTTTTTGATCTAATTCAATAAGATATTTTGATGCCTCATTTCTATGATGTAAATAGTCTACTTCTTCATAACGATTAGGATATTTATAACGATCTAAATGATATTTAAATTCTTCATCATTTCTTTTTACCCAATTATTTTCNTCANTACTTAATTNCCAANNCAAGACNTATTGCATTATTTCCAAACTTTCTTCAATNACNGTTCCNTCAGTNAATAACATAACAGGAACTGTTCCCTTNGGAGATATTTTCATCATATGCTCAGGTCTATCTCTAAGGATTACTTCCCTATGTTCATAATCAAAAGAGGCCCTAACAATGGACATTCTTGCCCTCATGGCATAAGGACATCTTCGAAAGGTATACAAAATTGGTTTCTTTGAAATNTAAATCCCTCTATTGAATATATTTTACCATATAACGAATTAAAGATGCTGTNAGCATAAAACCNACAAACCAACTTACANTCATTCTAGTAANTTTTTTTATTTTTTCTCTACGNGTATCCTCTTCATCCATCAAATNATGTAANGGCTCTAATGGATCNANCCTNCTCATNTTTTCACCTTATGGATCTACTGTAGGNTTCCANCCTGAAATATAATCTTCATCATAATCTTTCAAAATNAAATTTGTTTTTTNATCTAATTNTATTTCNAANGATTGTAAATTTTCAAGTATTCTTTTTTCNTTAGCAGATTTTGGAATNGTAATATATCCNTTATCCATACACCATTTAATTGCAATTTGTGCTGGNGTGACTCCTAATTCTTTTGATAAAGAAATTAACTTTTCATCNTTTACTTTTTGTCCCCTNGCTAATGGACTATATGCCATTGGAACTGCNCCTGAATCACGTGTTGCCTTAATCAAATATGGTCTTTGAAGCCAAAGATGNATTTCNATTTGATTAACTGAAGGTCCATAATTNGAATTTTCTAATAATTCTTCTAAATGATGTGGNCCATAATTTGATACTCCAATTGCACGNGCTTTNCCTGTTTCCAAAATTTCTTCCATAGCCNTCCAAACNTCTTTACGNCANGATTGNTCTTCAGGNGGNGCATGAACAAGATATAAATCTACAAANTCCAAACCTAATTTNTGTAAACTTTCTTCGCANCNATCTAATGTTTCTTGATANCCTAATGCATCAACTCTTCTTAATTTTGTAGTAATAAATAACTCAGAACGATCTAACCCTGATTCTACTATAGCCTGTCCGACTTCCTCTTCATTTCGGTAAACAGCCGCAGTATCTATATGCCTATATCCAGCTTTTATAGCCCAAAGGCAAGCGTTTTTACAAGTTCCATCAGCTGGTGCTAAAAATACACCTAATCCAAATTGGGGTATTTGAACTGAGTATGCTTTTCCACCATCTTTGGTACGATGTGATATCTCTAACATTGGTCCCATGTTAACACTACAAAACAATCACACATAAAATAGAGTTTATTTGAAAATGTACCAGTCATACCAGTGTTGTGAGCGAAGTACCCTCTGGTCTGAATTTTTCTCCTGTTTCTCCAGCACCAATACGTGATAGTGCATCATTAATGTTAACTAGAATAAACAATAATGAGATTGAAATTTTACTAGGAAAAAGAGCGAAGTCCATGCGTGCTTTTCCGAATTTTTGGTCATTTCCAGGGGGGGGTTTGAGTCGTAAAGATTTAGAGGCTGCACCAAAATTAAATTTAGAAAATGATAAACATGCGGCTATGAAAATTTGTATTGTTCGTGAATTATGTGAAGAATTAGGCCTTACTATAAGCAAAAATGACATTATTTCTGTTGATAGAAAAATAAGAACATCTGTTGTTGAAAATAAAGATAATTGGTTAAATGAAGTTCTTTCGGGAAATATTGAATTTGATCCAAGCAACTTAACATTAATTCGTGAAAGAATTACTCCTATTTTTGCTCCAATGAGATTTCATAATCGGTTCTTTCATTTACATATCTCAAAAGATTCACCAGATTTTAATTTAGAGGAACAAACAGAATTTGATGATGCAAAATGGTATTCAATTAACAAATTGCTTTCTGATTGGAATAAACATGATATCAATTTACCTCCCCCATTATTTACCTTAATTCGTGATTTGAATTTATTACTAGAACAAGGAATCAAATTAGAAGAGGCCATAAAAAACCTTAATTCAGAATCTCCTGATGAAAGAGAAATTAATTTCTCTGCAGGTGTAATCTGTATTCCTGTAAAAACCGCAACATTGCCGCCTGCTTCTACAACTAATTGTTACCTCCTTGGTAGAAAGGGAGGAGAATTATTGTTAGTAGATCCTGCCGCTCATAATCAAGATGACATCGATTGGATAATGAATTTAGTAAAATCATTGGGCGGAAATGTTGTTGGATTATTACTAACTCACAGACATTCTGATCACTATGGAGATTTGAAAAAATTAAAAGAACTAACTGGTGGTAAAGTTTGGTGTTCAAAACATACATCTGAATATTTGAATATTAATGATGCAGTAATTTTGGATGATAAAGAAAAAATTATACTTAAACATTCTAAATTTACAACAGAATGGGATGTTTTGATTACTCCCGGTCATTGTCCCGGACATATTTGTTTATTTTCAAAAGCAGGATTAATCGCAGGAGATATGGTGGCTGGCTATGGAACCATCCTAGTTCCAAATGAAGGGAATATGGAAGTTTATATTGAGCAATTAAAACGTATTAAAAAATTAAAGCCTCGTATCTTATTTCCATCAC
>PBHR01000021.1 GCA_002720275.1 Methanobacteriota archaeon | reverse complement strand
TCATTTGTAAATGGTCCAGATGATCTAACATGGTCATTCTTGACAATTACTCTGTTTGATGAAGAGCAAGGTAAAACATACAAATGTTCCCCTGGTGGAGCAGATTGTTCAGTTGGAGAAGAAACAACAGATTCTGTATGGGGCGGAAGTGAAGTAATTTCCATCGCTGAAGGCGGATCTACAGATATCTGTGGTGCTGCTGGAGCTGGTGGAGATGAAGGAAACTCTTGTGAAATAAAAATCCAAATTTCGTATACAGGAATACTATTGGTGGGAACATCTTTTGTAGTGGCAGTAGCTTAAAGATAAACCAAAAGAAGTTTAACTAAGAATACATGCGGACTGGTATGGAAAATCAACCCTTTTCAGCACCATCAACCGAATCTACAACCGAAAGTAGTGCTGCTAATACAGTTAAGCCACCAGCGACTGTGACCCTTAGTACAACACCTTACAACGAATATCAAACATCACAAAATTCAACATTAACTGCAAATCCAGCAGGAATGACAATTAATGTTTCTCAACCAGGTGGTGGAGATAATAAAGTATCTAATATATTTTTGATAATTGGTGCTGTAGTGTTTGTAATAGGTTTAGGTCTTATGGGATTCGGAGTTTTAGAATTTGGAGATGCACTTGAAAAAGTAGATGAAATAGGAGCAAAAAAAGTATCTAAGATTCAACCACTTCTTGATGAAGCTATAGTATTTTCTAGTGATGGAAATACAACAAATGAGTCTTTTGAATTTGATACTGATATGTGGTATAATGTCCGTGCAGCGCAAGGCGTGACAATCAATTCAATCTCAATTTTAGATGAGAATAATAATACATTATATTTTGAAGAAAGATGTAAAGATATGTATTTCGAAGATGGAATAGAGGATTGTGAAGATTATACTACGGTTGACATAGGTAATATTGATTGGGGCCGTTACAATGCAGGCTCAGAACAATTCATCAATGGTACGATTAACATAGATGCTACAGGCGAAGTAACAATTCACAATCTAGATGATGATTTTTGGGGAGATATTTTTGTACTCTCAGAGCAAATAGATGGAGAATATTTCGGAGGCCCAGTACTTATGATAGGTTTCGGGTCTTGTGTTGGTTGCTGCATCGCCCCAGTAGGACTTTTAGTAGGCACCATTATTCGATTCGCTTAATTCATTCAAAATTAAGAACAATTTGACCACTTGAATCAAACTCTAATACTGGCTTATAGCCTTCATGATCCGTATTTTTCAATGCATCTTTGATATTATTCAAAATATCTGGTGACAATTTAAAGAAGAAACCCTCATTAGTTTCAATAAGATTATTTTCGTCAGTTACAGCTTCTGGGACATCATCTTCAACTACTTCTTCAGTAACAGGCTCTGGAATACTTTCTTCAGCAATTGCCTCTTCAATTTCCTTCTTTAACAAAGGCTGTAGATCTTCTTGACNTTCTTCTTCTACAACTTCCGCAACAGGTTCTGGAATCTCCTCTTCAACTATTTCTTCAATTACAGCTTCTGGAATCTCTTCTTTAAGAACAGGAGTAGCGGCTTTTGCCTTCCACACCTGCCCTGCATTCTCTTCAACAAATACTTCAGCNTCTTCACCAAATCTTTGCATGTATAACATACCGAATCCAAATGCTACAATACCTANACCAAGCCAAGTTATNGATCGGTATAATGGGTCNTCAATNGTNGTNGAAAGNATAAATATACTNAANATNGAACCAAANCCNCCAATNCTTCTTCTCCATCCAGAATCTGTTTCTTCCTGGAAACCTTGTATNGCAACTGTACACAAGTAAATGGAAATAATACCCCACATTAAAGAATCTAAATCCGCTGTATCCATAATCCAAATAATTCCAGTTATGATGTAAAATATAGACATCATACCCATTCTATCCAACCAATCAAAATATGATTTNTCATCATCAAATTCAAAANTATCCCAATTCCAAGCAATCTCNGATTTACTTGAAACATAAGTCATTATTCCNCCTTCTCCAATTAGTATAATTCCAACAACAATGTTTTGTATTGTTTCCCATCTTGTATCATCAATTTGNTCAATAAAATTCCACANTGCAAAAGCATGTAATATGGGCATTAACAAGACCAGGTCTTTTTGCCCATTCTTTTTTACTTCCCAGGTAATCCAGATTGCNCCANAAATTGTGCCAATTCCAAATAATNCATCCCAACTTAAGAGTAAACCANCCACAGTCCAATATTGTAGATTTGTTATTAATTGCTCNCTACCTTTAATNGAATCNAAATCAGGGATNCCAAANATAGCTTCCATNCCTTTNNCTTTCTCAACNTCGTTGCCTTTTTCNGCCCATCTATAAATCAATCCNGTTCTAGCAAGATAATGTAAAATCAAACTAAATACACCCATNCCNAATAAACTATAAGANAATAATTCACCNNCAGANAAATCANNAAAATTTACATCTAAAGTAAATGCAGTAAGTAATGAANATANNATTGCNGCAGGAGCATAAGGAATAAAGAATAATCTTCCAGTAAATATATTTTGTAATGTAATACCAATTGTAATCGTAAACAATACCCATGCAGTTTCAGGTAAAATGCCCCATATTCCGATACCTAACCAAATGGCCGCAGCAACAGTCGGCAAATCTCTTAATTCTTCAGCAGAACTATTTCTTTTATCAAGCATCGATCGAATTAAAATAGCCGCTGCAGTAATTGCAATGATAATACATGAAAATCTAGGCATTCCCAAAATAGTAANTTCTGCTAAATCATAGNTAGATAAATTAATACTATTCAATACAGAACCAATTAAATCAGTACTTCCCATCATATTATCTTCNGCAATTATGAAAGTAAAAGGAGCAACCGCNAAAACAAAGAAATGACGATATTTAACCGCATTAAAAATTACTACACCATATAGGAGTAATAATGCCAAACCTCCACTTGTATCTAAAAGAGCAAGTACTAAAAGACCTAAATATGCAAATTTATCTGCATTATAGTTTATATTTTCACGATTTTCGTGATTAAATCCCTTTTTAACTAAAATAATTGTTATAATCAACGGGCCAAGTATTAATAATAAATCAAAAATAATGTTGCTTANGAANACNTCACCGAGTTTNGGCNAATCAATNANNTNNCCNGTTANATCNGCCATNATCTTCATATTTNCCNTGTAACCAATTTAACTCTTCNGAGATAGGAAGNGCAATTAACACCATAATCCAACTTGCTAATGCGCGCTCTAAAGATGAGACNCCCTCTCTATCAAGGATTTCCCAAAGTAAAATACCAATTGGGATAACCATTAGTGAAACCCAAAATATTTCATTCCCAGATGTCTGTTCGAATAAACCATAAGAAATTGAAATTGACAATAACATCAAAGGACCAATTAAAGAAATTCTTCCAATCGTGCCCCATCCCATATTAATCCAATGTTTATTGTCTTCTTCAGATACACTATGAACAGTCCAAGTCCCATCTTTCATATCAAATGTGGGAACATTCTTTTGCCCNGAATCAATACACCAATGAATTAAGTGTCCAATATCTAATTCTGTTTTTCTAAATCTAAGAGTACTTCCCCAAATTAGTATGGCCAACAATCCCACACTGGGATCAAGCCCATCAAACAAACCACTAACATTTTCTGGAAGTGGCAGAGTTAATCTATCATTAATAGTCAAAATTATCGTTAAAAGCAAAGAAACAAAGAGTGCAGCACTACCTTCTAAACGATCCTTTATTTCATTAGTAATNGATGCTTTATACAGCATNCTCCAAGAGCTGCCTATAATATATAACACAAGTAACCAAGATATTAANNCNNCACCATTAATTAGTATAGAATCGGATAAAATNATTACACCAATACCTAAAAAGTGTGCCCAATTCTTCAAAACNCCATAGTTTCTAGAAAACTCNCCAATTGCAACTAANCCAATAACAATCATNATTTTGAACTCATCTACAATATAGTCNCTATCATTCCAAATATTTGCAGAATCTTGTATAAAGAAAGAAAGAGCNACAGCAACGAAAGTTGCATTTGCAACCCAACTTCTTGTCGCCTTTGCAAAAATAAACATATAGGGTAGTGCGATAAGAGTAACTCCCCATGCNACAAGACTAGNTCCAGGTGTTAGAATCCAAATACTACCGGCCAAACCTATTGGCATCCAAGGNATTCTTTGTTTNTGTACAGCNGGAAAATAAGCAAGTAGCAAAGTTATCCAAAGAACACTTTCTAAATTTATGTATNTAGCAGCATCACCAAGCATAGATTCTCGAACCGGNCCNAAAATTAGATTCAAATCTTCAGCTCTTGTAATTAGTATTGCAATNAANACTTCACCAACTAAAAACAATGANGTTAATTGCATAAGGTCTTTCCGTACNCTTTCATCTGCAGCCAAAACACCTTGACCAATTACTATGAAAACAAGTAATGAAAGCGCACCACCAACACCGTCAGCAGGAGCATTCTCATTTAGGACTTCATAAATTAAGGGAATCAACCCCGCAACTACAGCCACAATAGAAAAGATNAGGCTATTATTAGATTCTAAAGCAAGCCACATAGATAAAATTCCAAATCCAACTATTGCAATACCTAATTCCCAAGATACAACATCTCCAGACCAAGAAAGCCAAGCNCCAACACCAGCAATTAGTAAAGCNAAGGGAGTAAAAGTGATTATTGCCCATCCAAAAGAAGTGGATCCCTTTAGTTGTTTAATGTATGAATATTCAAANAAGACTAAAGCGGTACAAGCAATTAATTGTACATAAATTCCATTTGCNGATGGAGACCAACCAGTATCAGCGTATGGNATTCCATCTTCCAATAACCATTCAAATCCCTGCGAAGCAAATACNCCCATTAGATATCTAGTTCCCCATAAAACACCTATGGCNGCGAAAAAGAAACTAATACCTAACAAATAATCATGTACAGCATGTAANCCATCTCCNCCCTTNCTTCTTTGCATTTCTACTAGGGCTAATGCCATTCCAGCTGATAGAATTCCACCAACCCCTAAAACTAAAAAATTTTGATTTGTAGCATTTTCAGCAAATGCAATCGAGAAAATACCNCCCCAAATTGCTAATGTTGCAATTCCATACATTATNAATTGTGCAAACTTTGCAAAAACATCAATTTCGAAATTTCCTGGAGATTTAATTTGTAATGTAACATCCNTAGAGGGAACNTCTCCATAAATTGAACCTTGTTTAGCTTTAGNNGNGGNNGCNCTTGTNGGNCTACTTGGTTTTGTTTTNNTTTCAGACATCTAATCGTANNANNCCTNNCGATTTNATATNTTAAGTATAACNNATTNTTTNTNATCTTTATAGGCATATTCAAGGACATCCNACNTNACCAAGGNGNATGGTAGATACNAATTTAGGAAGNGAACTTGATGGNGGNACNTTNGGTNTAACATTTCCATCAGGATGGGNTCAATGGNTGGGNTTTGTAATTGGNNTTTTANTTTNANTAGCAGGAATAGNTACNNTTTTTCTTGCAGACACAGANCCAATACCNGNTTTAATTTCTGTAGGNGNNTTAATNATNGGNTTTTCANCNCCAACNAAATTACAAAAAACNTTGAGAGAGTTACGTTCACAACTTAACCCCGCACAAGTAAATTGGCAAAAAGAGCAAGGAGGAACAGAACTACAATCATTTTGGAANTCTGCAACAATNCGTAAACCNACNGTNGATGANAGNNCNTGGGTTTTTCCNGCCCCAGAACAAAATAAATGGCATTTAGAGACAAGATACNATCCAGATAATCCAGAAGAACTTATTGCNGAACATCCAAATAAAATTGGAACACCNCGTCCAGTAACAATATCTAATTATGCTTTAGCAACATTAACTGCATACATCTTCTTTGCATTTCAGATGTATTTAATTTTAGAAGGAGATGATAAAGTACCAATTTACATATTGATAGGTATTTCAGTAATTTGGCTTTTAGTTTCAGTCTTTATGTGGAAAAGAGCACAAGCAATGATGGATACNCCNACATCTAACATACGNTCTGCTGCAGTTGGAGGTGCAGAATTAGTTGGNCAGGTTAGGCCGGGTCCACAATACCCCCCCNCAGTAATTGTTGATGGNGANNCCTCAAAANCAGTCAGNGANCTTACTGCGTGGANATGGACATACGAAGTTTACAAGTGNCGANAGGTNACNGATAAAGATGGNAACACTAGNGAACAATGTAGTTGGCAACAAATNAGATCNNATNNAGGNGNTACAANTTTTACAATTCANGANGGAACTGGAGGAATGGCAGTAATGGCANANACATTTAGTACCCGAGATTTTGGNAATCATTTAATTCAATGGGAATGTAGGCATGATATGAGGATGAAAGGCCTNTTTACAAANATCCTNCTTTCAGGAGANATAAGAAGACANAGATGGACTTTATGGGGATTAAAAATTGGNGATCCNTGTTATTTATTAGCAACATTAAAGAGTCGAAGCGATCAAAATTTNCAAGCAGAGCAAATAGATAGAACANTACAAAANGCATTGTTAGAAGCNGTNGGAGAAAAGGCNCCNGGATTNAAACCAAGAATGGAAAAAGGCACAGAACTTACNGCACTNAGTGGNGCTAGAAGTGATTTAGAATATCTGATNATTCCAACNCTTGCATTATTGGCATCAATAGTAATGTTAGGCGTTTAATACACTAATTGNGGGTTTTTTTCCAAACCCCNACATACCGNTCTATATCGGGCCAATCNTTCAATACAATAGCTTTGAAAATTACTTTTTCTAATGATGAGAATTGTTCCATGAGCCATGACCGAGATAGAGGCCATGGAGGGGGGGCCTCATTGACTGTTCGTTCTGTTAATTCTCTTCCAATACTGATTAATCTTCCATTATGCTTTAGAAACATTGGAAGAACNTTAGCAGCATCTATTCTCACCTCNAGTTGAATTGCTTGTAAGATATGAATTTCAACAACTAGATCNAATTCCTNTAACCATTCTTTTGGNGGNTGAGTTACATCTGCGACTTCCCAAATTACAGAGGANGTTGTAAACCNTTTTTTACACCAAGAAATNCNGGAAGGAGANACATCAAATGCNACAACNTCCCATCCTAATTTTTCAAGATAAATAGCATCATCACCNAANCCACAACCTACCATTAATGCACGNCCAGGTTGAAGAGATTCGCGNNCTAATTCNTCTTTNAGAATNGGATTTACNNCCATNCTTGCCCANGGNATTTGTGTNGAATCTCCNTTAGCACTTTCGTAAAGNTCCTCAAACCANCCAAGNGGNTCGCCATCATTTTCNGCATTTTTTAATAGAGNNTGTAANNGCAATTTCATTTCNTCATCTTCTTGCCTTTTAGNCCACTNATCNNTCAAATNNAATCCCCCGATTTACAAAANTCTTCAGAGNNNAGGNNTCAAANCNTCTATTCACACCAACTAGGTTTACTACTTTGATAAGAAGGNANNGGNTCNCCCAAATTCGCCCAATCAGCCTGNTCGTTTAACAAATCCTGAGCNGAATCCCTCANTAAAGCAATACATGGAAATTCTAATTCNGTTTCATTACCAGTAAGAGGGTTTATCCAAATCATCATATTATTTCCATCTTGATCAACTATTGAAATAATATTTACCCATAATACATTATTGTCATTAGTTAATTCATATTGTGCAGTTTGTGTAACTATAATTTCGGATCCATTTGGTAAAGTACTTGTTGCTATTTGAATAAGCTTATCACCCTCAGTTTCCCAAGTTAAAGCACCCGTTGTATCGTTACTTTGAATAGTCCCATCTTTGTTATATGTAGTCATTGCTTCATTTGGGCTTCCGTAATTATTAACCCAAGTTCCTGCGACTGGATTCCCTGCAAGTAAAAAGAATAGTAAAACTCCTATTGCTACAATAATTGTAACAATACCACCAATTAATATTGCCTTCTGCTCTTTCCAATCAAATCCCTTTTTAGGTGTGGCAGTAAAAACACCTGGATTTGGTGCGGCCATACCTCCAGGGAGGGGCGCTGCTATATTGACAGGGTTAGCAACCGATTGAGCAGCCTGCATCATTTCATTTTGATCGATTTGGCCATCTTGGTTTAAATCAAAATGAGGAGCAACNGCAGCAACTTGTTCGGGTTGAACCCCTACTTCTGTTGCAACATTAGCAACTGCTACTTGGTCTATTTGTTGTGCAGGAACAGCATTTTGAGGCTGAGTCGCAGGAATCCACTCCGTACCGTTCCACATCCAGTATCCATCATCACTGTAAATTGGCCCACTCATTTAATCACCATTTTAGAATTCGACTTTTACACCCTCACGTGCAGCAGGAACTGTTACTGTAAACATATCACGATCCTTTGCACCCATTGTATTTGCAACAAGATTTGTAGGAATCATATGGATGGCAGCATTCCAATTAGCTACCGAGGAATTGTAAAACTCCCTCCTATCTGAAACTTGATTTTCAATTGAAACTAATTCTTTTTGTAAGTTAGCAAATGAAGAATCCGCCTTTAAATCAGGATATTGTTCAGCTACAAAATTTAACCTAGGCATTAACCCTGCCAAAGTTCCTTCAGCAGCACCAATTCCTTTCACGTCTCCTTGCGCCAATGCTCCTGCAGCCGCTTGCCTCGCTTTTGCAAATTCCATAAACAAGTCTTTTTCATGAGCAGCATATCCTTTAACCATTTCAACTAAATTCGGGATCATTTCATATCTTTGTTGTAATAAAACATCAATATTCGACCAAGACCGGTCGACTTCAACTCTCATCTTTATTAATCTATTATAGGTCATAACATACCAAAGTAGTACTAAAACAAGTAATACAATTCCTGCAATCATGATTGGGTCCATGCTACCTCCAAAAACCAATACTGTTTAATTATTTAGAATTAAACAAATTAATCGTTTTTCGAAGGTATAATAATTAAAACACAGCACCGATTCTTTTATTATCGTATAATCCAATCATATATTGATGAGAAAGGCACTTTCCCAGAAACCTAAAAAAAATAAACAGAAACAAAAATACCTTTGGGCAAATCATATAGTAGAATCAGCACATGATCCCAAAACACCATTAATAGAGGGTTAAAATTATATTTTTTATTTAAAATAGATTAAATAAAACTACTTTTTCGGAGTGAACGAAATAATATGGAAAATTCACAATTAATAGAGAAGTTAAATGATGCGTTAAGTTGGGAATTACGTGCGATCAATTTGTATGCACATTATTCTGCATATGTTCAAGGAATACACCGTTTACAATTAGCAGGGCATTTTAGTGCAGAAGCCACAGAATCTATTGGGCATGCGAACATCGTTCGTTCAGCCATAGTTAAATTAGGTGGACAAGCCACAACAGAAAGAAACCCTCACCCTATTGTACATACTACAGATTACGTAGAGATGTTAAAACAAGCATATGAAACTGAAGAAATGGCTGGGAACGTATATGGGGCCATCCTGGAAACATTAAAAACCCATAATGATGATGAATTATATGATGCAATAGAATCAATATATTTCGCTGAATTAAGAAGTGTAGAAGAAGTAAGAATGTTACTTAATTAGCGCCGATTTAAGACCAATCCCAATAGCATCGTTCCACCACTTAATCCTAACAATACGGTAAATGTTGATGAACTTAATGAGGCTGTGGCCTGTAAATTTACATTAAGCTTTGAAACCTGGCCCAGCGAACCTGAATTTTGACCTACTGCAGCATACCATTCACCCGATTCCACCTCCCAATTAATTTTTGAATTTTCAGTATTTGGTCCACCAATTTCAAAATCAATATCATTTCCAGAACAAGTTATAGAGACTTTAGTTTTTGAGTCAGGATCACACCTTTGAGCTTCTTCTTTAGAAGCAACCCCTAGCCAGTATGCTCCTTCCCATTCTGCAGTGACTTCAAGATCAACAACACCCATTACGTCAGGAATTGGCAATGTTTGCCATCCCGTGGCAGAAGCCATGGGGGGCATTGAGATTTCTTCAGTAGATTCATAGACAGTATATTCCATACTTCCCAATAATGCAACCAGCAATATGATTATTCCAAGACCAAATAATGCCTTTGCCATAGTTTATACCACCAACTCATACCATTTTAATTTTAACAAAGCACTCCCGTACCCCTAATTCCACAATAACCATTAGGGTTTTTTGCGAGATATTGTTGGTGGTAATCTTCAGCGTAATAGAAAACAACATTTCCCTTAATTTCTGTAGTTATTTCCCCATACCCGGCTTTAATTAATAAATTTTGGAACTCTTCAACTTTAATTAATGAAGAATGATATTGCTCTTGGTCGCTCGTATAAATGCATGACCGGTATTGACTTCCTACATCATTTCCTTGCCGATTACCTTGAGTAGGGTCATGATTTTCTAAAAATATTTTTAATAATGAATTAAAACTAATTACATTTGGATTGTAATTAATAAAAACAACTTCCGAATGATTTGTAGCACCAGAACATACATGTTGATATGTTGGACTCTCTACATCCCCTCCTGCATATCCAACCGCTGTTGTGTGTACACCCTTCAGATTCCAAAATAACCTTTCAGCACCCCAAAAACAACCCATTCCAAACATGATTGACTTGTTCCCTTCAGGAAAAGGACCAGCAATATTTGTTTTAAGAACAAAATGAAGCATCACGAAAAATCATGCTCTTTGGGCTTAAACAATAGATGTATATTCCTCATCAGGCATTGATTCTGCAAGAGCTAATGCACCTTCAGCAACTTTGTGCTCAGGTTTCTTAACTGCGGACACAGAAACATCCCCAATGTCAGAAATATATTCGGTAACTTTAGCAGCCAATCCTTTGATTTGTGAGGATCCTCCTGCTAAATATACATTTTTTCTGAATAATGGTTGATATTCAGGATCGCCAGTAGAAATAATACGTTTTACTGCCACACCTAAATGTTGTGCTAATTCATCACAAGCAGTTTCAAGAAGATCTCCAATATCTACTCTTTGACTTTTACCCTCAACAGACAAGTCAACTAAGACCTCTTTCACTTTTCCACCTACATAAGAACTCTTTTCTTTCCATCTTCGGACCATATCTTTTGTAATTTGAGCTCCAGTATATTTCTTTTCGATAGCCTTCATCAATTCCACATCTACCCAATCGCCAGCCTCTGGAATTGTTAATTGATCATCATCTTCAGGAAAACGTCCAACAATACGAGCAACATCAGTAGTGCCCGCTCCACTATCAACAATAATGGATCCCATTAATTGTTGAATGGCAAATGCTACAGCAAACGGCTCAGAAACAACCATTATCGCAGTCAATTTCCCTCTTAGAATACTAACTAGATTTGTTTTATCTGTAAAAGAAATATGGCTGGGTGAACAGATTACGCCAAAGACCTCATCATATTCATCACAACCTGCTGTATCAATTAGGTGTGTTACAAAATCTTTTGCAGCGTTTAGGTGGTCAGCATCATCTTGTGCGACCCCTGCTTCTAATGGCCTGTAAATATTACAAGCCAATCTGTTTTTTAATGCATCTTCTCCAAATAAAGTATCTCTTCCTAACATATTTCGAGCCACAGGGTCTTTTGGAGTCCCTACTACTGTTTCTATTGTGTGAATGCCGCCTTTACTTGTAGCAATTGTTGATTGGAATGTACCCAAATCAATACCTATGTATAATCTTTCACTCATGCTAATCTCCTACTCGGTTGAAGAGAGCGAAACACTTCTTATCCTTGAAGGTTAAGATTACTCATCTTCTCTATTTTGATTTAAATCGCGTCGTTTTTTCCAAGCCAATAAACCAGAAATTAACATTATTGTAGTTAGTATAGCCCACATCCAAAACACGCCTTTTAGCATTGAATTAACACTTTTTTGGCTATTTTCTTCACAGGAGCCATATAGTTCTAGCAAATCAAAACTCTTTAATTGTAAGGCAACATCATGGTTATCCTCAGAATTTTCTAACCATAAAAACACCCCTCCTTCATTATCAAGCAAACCATCCCAATATACGTTTGATTTTTCTTGCCCCGATTCTGTTTTTTCTGCACCCAGAATTAATCCAGAAATTATTAAATCATCTTCATTAAAAATCTCTGCATTTTCTCCAATATTAAAATCAACGAACCCGGTGGAATCAATACCCATGATGAAGAACTCTTCACCAGTACAGGAGATAGAGAGGTTTCTTAAATTCCAATTTTTGTCTACAACATTAAAAAATGCACGTTCCCTAGAACTACTAAACAAAATTATAGGAACGTTAACATCTTCTTCACCAATTAATTTAATGATATTTTCATTATTTCTAGAGTAATCAATACTTAATTGGGGAAAGTCTCTTATTTGATATTGAGGTATCGAATGTTCCACAATTAAAATCCTACTTAACCCATTTATTTCAATCCAAGATAACTTTATTTCAAATTTTGTTGCGGTTTTTGGCACGATAATCATTTCACTTTCAAATACATCACAAGTACCCCAACTTTGCTGATCAAATCTAAATTCACATTCCAATCTTTCGGGAGCTAATTCCCCTTCAACCCAAGGGGTTTCCCAATTAGACAAATCCCAAGAAGATTCAACAGCAATAAAATTCCCTTCATTATTTTCATCGACCCATTCCCGCCATTTCTTTAATGGCTCAGGCGCATCTAATCGTTTTGAATCCAAATCAAAATCCATATTATTTCCTTTACAATCAATTAGTAGAGGAGGCCACCAAATCCCTTCAACAGTCCATGTTCTAGCACTTGTGTTTATTGCAGTGATGACATCTTCTTCATCGGAACAAATTGGTAATACAGCATTTTCATTCATCCCCGAAATAGTTCTAAATCCAAAGGGGTTGGTAGAAAGATTAACAGAAACATTACGAGGAGCTTCTACAGATAACTCCACATTTAAACTGCCAGGGTAATCTTCAAAATTCCAAGATAGTGTTTTTGAATTTTCAAAATCAATTTGTTCATATGCTCCTGCTGTGCCAACATAAGTATATCCCAACACATTCTCAACAGTAATTTCTTCAAATCCACCTAATTCCATATCTAGGGCCGTTTCTTCAGAAACACCCTTTATCGCTAACCCAAATCCTACCCTGTCTCCTTCAATTCCAATTGTATTCGGAGAATTACCAATACCAACATAATTGCCTTGAATAATAACATGAATCCAATCAACTCCAACTAATTCATCAATGTCTAAATTAATACCTATTGTAGTTTCATTATTTGAAGAAATAGAAGATCTCTCCTCAGAATATAAACGTGAAAAACCATCCTCATCAAAATCATTACTATATGCCATACGCCCATCAGATGTTAAGATTGAAAGTCTTAAATCATCAACTAAATATGGCTCGGGTTTTGCCAACCAAGATAACCTTGCTTTAACATCCTCCTCTCTATTTATTGTAAAATTCCATCTAATTTCATCTCCTGTTGATAAGAAAGGCCCCTTTGCATCAGAACCATCCCATGCATTTTGTGTTAGGGAATCAAGAGGTATTTCATTACCATCAATTCTAGATGAAGTAAAAGCACTCCAATCACCATCATACTGATAACTATCCCAAATCCAAACATTGTCTATTGAATTATTTTCATTTTCAAAAAAGTCTTCAGGAATGATTTCAGAAATATTTAGCACACCCCAACCTTGCTCAGCATTAGGAACATTTTCATTGTTAACAGGAGTAGTTGACAAAGATAATAATGATTTCATTAAAGGCCCACTTGGAGTAAATCCGGACTCATTTATTTTTTTAGAATTGAATAAACCAAGCTCCACCATTTGTTGAATTATTGCAGCACCAGAAGCTGCAATGGGGGTGGACATTGAAGTGCCTGATAAGGAAGAAGTATCTTCATTAAAAGAATTTTCAATACCATCACTATTTGCCGATATTATATGTTTTCCCGGTGCCACTAAAAATATGCCCCGAGTTCCCAAAGTAGTCGGACCAATGCTTGATGAACTAACTACTTCTAGATTTTCAGATTTTGTTGTTGAACCAACTGCAATTACATTTCTAGCATTAGCAGGCTCCATGAGTTGCCCCCCAGAATTACCAGGTGCTACAAAAATCAAACTCCAGGGAACTTCTCTACCCCATCCATCAAATCTTCCAGACCTTTCTGTGTAATTTACTTCATTATCTCCCCATGAATCAGAATGTATTATAGCGCCATTTTCCGCGGCCTCCAAAAATAACATTTCTACAGTTTCAGGGGGAATCCAACCTTCTTCACTTACAATATCTTGAACAATTAATTTTGAATTATGGGATAAAGAAGTGCCCGTTTTTTGCTCCCCATTAAACCAATTACAAGATAGGCTTCCAGCAATATGTGTTCCATGACCAAAATCAGAATTATTAGAGGAATCCCAAGAATCAAGGGTTGTATTTAAAATTTGAATTTTTCTATGATTGTCACCCGGTTCCCCAATTGTAGTAGAATTTTCTCTGAAACAAGCATGATCTAAGTCAATGCCAGTATCTGCAACGGCAATAAGTACTCCTTCTCCATTTAACCCTCTCTCCCATAATTTATGTTCATCCGTGCTCCCTCCCTCAATAATCGAAGCAGCAACATCATTTCTTGCTACAGTTTCAAGAATATTTTCGATTTTCCAAATACCATCAATTTCAATCTCATTTGGCAAATATCCTGAAATTTTGAATGGCGCGGGCATCCCCCCAACATCTTTCAAGGGAGGATAACTATCGAGATCAAAATTTAGCGTTTCTAATTTTTCAATGACTTGAAGAACCCCTTCAGCAGGTAGGTGCGGCTCTAATAAAACTCGATATTCCAATGATTGAGAATATTCCCTTTGTACCAACCAATTATAATTTAAATTACTAGTTGTACTACTAATTTCAAAATCATAACTCTTGAGAGTGATGTCAAAATCCGTTGCCCAAACTAACATTTCATTTTTTGAAATTTGTCTTAATGGTTCAAACCCCTCCTCTTCAAGATTTAACCAATCTTGGAATGTAATATCATAATCAAAAAATATTGAATATTCTTTACCAATATATGCTTCCGCATCTAAAATATCCGAATCATAAGGTATTGCAGAAACAGGAATTAAAACCAATAGTAACAAGGAGACTATGGTTAATGAAACTCCCTTGCCCATAGTGTAGCGTAAACATCAACTCATTTCAGATTTGTTTAAATTAATTTGAAAATTTCCTAATTTTTAGATACAAAGTTCGCGCCAACGCGTTTAAGATACTTTGACAAGTCGCCATGAATATGAAGGCATACCGAATTACTGGAACTTTACCTTTAGGGGCCGCCACTCAGAAATTTACACAAGATGTTGCAGCAAATTCCATCGATGATGCAAAACACATAGTTTTGTCAACATTAGGTGGAAGACACAAAGTCAATAGAAGACAAATTTCAATAGAATCTACTGAAGAGATTAAACCCTCATCTTCTAAAGATCCAAAAATCATCCACGAATTTAGAAATGAAATAGAATCATCTTCCGAAGAAGAATAACGCAAAAAGCGCTATTTTAACTAAAGGGGCGGTTTTATGGGCAAAGAAGAATTGCAACAACTTTCCCAAATGCGAGAATTATACCACCAAAAAATTTCACAAATCGAAGAGCAAATTACAAAGTTAGATCAAGTTATTCACGAACACGAAACAACTTTTCGTAGCTTGAAACAATTAGAAATTAGTAAAGAAAATAAAGGAATGGTCCCAATCGGAGCAGGGGTTCAAATCCCCGTAGATTATACAAATGTAGAATACGCTATAATTGATATTGGTAGCGGATTTCACGCAGAAAAATCATTAGAAGAATCATCAAAGTTATTGGAAATTAGGATTGGAGAATTAAAAGAATTGATTGAACAATTAGTAGAAGAACATGGAATAACCCAAAAAGCGATTTTAGAAATAAATAATAAACTAGAATCACAAATAAAGACAATTGAAAACCCAGAGCTAAAACCAGACAAATCAAAATCTGAACGTTCAAGGAAGAGAAGAAGGCCTAGGCGTGGCGAATTAACACTAGATGACTAAGGCGATAATATGGGATTATTTGACAAATTTAGAAAAAGAGTTAGAAATATTTCCGAAGAAACGAATGCTGAAGATTTGACCGAAGAAAAAGAGTTAATGCATAATGCATCAAACAATATGCAAAGCGTAGAACAAAATGCGGACATAATAGAAAAAACCGAACCAAGTAAAAAGAAAACACTTCCCGAAGAGGCAATAGAAGCAGAGAGTGAATGGGACGAATGGGAAGACTCGTCTACAGAATCGCCCGAAGAGCCATGGAAAAAACTTTCAAAAAAAGAACGTAAAAAACAGAAAAAAGAATTGCAGAAAAAAAACAAACAAAAACAAACGACCACTAAACCGAAAGGCTCGAAAGTAAATTTGCAAATGATGAGATCTACTACAGGTAGACAGTTAGTAAAAGTTGAAGAAGCACCCAGGGGCTCTTCGGGGACCAAAGAGATTAATTTGGGAGAAGGCAAGAACATACAGATAGACTTGGGAGGAGGAGTTGTAGAATCTGGTGGAAGGGTAATTAAAGATGGCAAGGCTCTTAATTTATTACTAGAAGAAATCGAATGGGCAATGCTAGAATCAGATATTAGTAGTGATGCAGTATCAGATATTTTACGCCTAATGAAAGAAAATTTAATCGGCAGTAGATTAAGAAGGGGGGCAGATCTTTCCAAAGTAGTTGAAGCTACGATTAAAAGGGCACTACAATCAATATTAAAAGCGGATTATTGGGATTTTTATGCAACAATTGAACAATATCTTACTGATGGAGATAAACCTGTTGTAATCATGTTGGTTGGAGTTAATGGCACAGGAAAAACAACCACTACCGCAAAGATAGGTTATAATCTAAAAAATAAAGGTTACAAAGTTGTAGCAGCAGCTTCAGATACATTTAGAGCTGGAGCAATAGAACAATTAGAAGCACATATGAATAAACTTGGAATTAAATGCATCTCAAGCCAAAGAGGGGGCGACTCAGCTGCAATAGCAAGAGATGCAATATCCCACGCCAAAGCAAAAGGCGTTGATGTTGTTTTAGTTGATACAGCGGGAAGAATGCAAAATAAAACAAATTTAATGAATGAATTACAAAAAGTGCATAGAGTAACAAAACCACATTTAGTATTATTCGTAGGAGATGCATTAGCAGGAAATGATGCGGTTGAACAAGCCGCTGAGTTTTCAAGAATACTAACTTTTGATGGAGCCGTATTGTCTAAAATGGATACTGATGCTAAAGGTGGGGCGGGACTTTCCATAGCTCATGCAACTGGAAAACCAATAGTTTTAGTTGGCACAGGTCAAGAATATAATGACTTACACCAATTCGACCCAGAATGGCTATTAAAACAATTATTTGAGTGATAATATGGAAGAACATTATAATAAATTAGAAAATATTTTTTCAAAATCGTCATTAAATAAAGTATTAAATGCTGAAATAAAAATTAATCAAGGATTCTCTGAATTAATATTTACAACAAATAATTCAATGCATAATGAAATAAAAGAGATTCATAATGCATATATTTCTATGGCTTTAGAATCAGCGGCCTTTTTTGCAGCTAATTCTTTAATCGAAGATGTATTGGTATTTGCTAAATCATTTGAAATAAATTATTTGAAAACAACCCAAGGCAAAAAATTGAAGTCTAGCGCTAAATTTGTTGAAAAATCAATGGGTAATTATTTTATTTTAGTAGAATTGACAGAAAATAAAAATTTAATTGCAAGAGGTAAAGGAGTTTTTAGGAGAAGTAAGACTCTTCTCGAAAACATAAATAATTATAATTAATTGTATTAAACAAGGTGAAGGTGAGAATTTGACAGATGAAGAATTTTTTAATAATGAAGATTCATATAGATTTTTTCAATTAGTTCATATGTTTCAAAGAACTGTTATGATGAATTTAGGTTTAATGGAATATGAAGGAGAAAGGTTTTACGATCTTAATGAAGCCAAGGAAGGCATTGAATTATTAAGAATGTTAGAAAAAAAAACAAGTGGCAATTTAGATGAAAAGGAAAATAAGATTTTAGCAGGAGTAATTTCAGAAGTACAAATGGCCTTTGTTAGTGCACCAAAAAGAGAAGCTGAATATATTAAAAATAAAGAAGAGGAAGAGAAAATAAAACAAGCATTTACGAATCCTAAGGATGGACCCGCCGAAACAGTTCTTGAAGAAGAATAGTAGGGTATATTTGATGAACAAAGTACTTCTCGCACCCTATGAGTTGCATGGGCCTAGTCACAGATGTTGATGATGAAAATGCACCAATTGTTTTGTTAGTTGATAATAATCCAATGTCTAGAAGGCGTATAGAACAATCACTAAGAACAAAAGAATTCATTTTTATTAATTGTGAAGATGGCGATAACGCAGTAGATGTTTATTCGGAAAATTTGCCAGATTTGGTAATTATGGCACTAGATATTCCGAGCATGGATGGCCATGTAGCGGCATTAGAAATTAGAGAAGCAGATCCGGAAGCAAGAATTATATTTCTAGCACCTTCAAGGTTAGCTCAAATTGCAGAGGATGCAACTTTTTCAGCAGGGGCAGTTGCATGGGTTCAAAAACCCGTTACTGCAAAACTCTTTGATGAGGTATGGGACAAAGTATTGGGGCCAATTCCTGAGGCGCCGGGTTTAGAAGATTTAGATAAACTATATCCTAAAGATTTAGATAAAAATGAAGAAATAATTGGTTTACCTCCATTGGGAGATTTACCACCATTGGGAGATTTACCGCCATTGGGAGATTTACCTCCATTGGGAGATTTACCACCATTGGGAGATTTACCCGCCCCCGCACTAAATTCATCAGAAACGATTAAAGAAACTGCTAAAGGATTGAAGAAGAAAGCATTTATGTTAACAATTATACTATTTGGGGGTTTAGTAGGAGGGTATTTATGGAGTATTTTTGGAGACATCCCCTATTTATAAAATTATAATTAATTAATTTCTTGGAGGGACTGTAGTATCTTCATTAATAATAATATAAGGATGAATTTTACTTCCTGGCGGTGCTTGAAATACAGAGTTTATTTTTAATCCTGGGTCTGATAATAATTCTTCATCACAATTATTTATTCTTTTACTAAGCAACATATGTTTTCTAAAATGAAACCACCAACTAATGAATATTAATCCAATTAATCCAAATATAATTATAACAAATTCAATCAAATTAGGCCCCTCTTTTCATCAAAGCTTCCCAACTAATTTTTGCATATTTTACAGCCTCATCCCTTGGTTTAATCGCATTATGAATTCCACTTCCAATAATTATAGCATCAGACCCAGATAAGATGGCTTTTTCCGGGTCCCCATATCTTTGACCTAATTCAGCATCATTTATGTTTAAATTGACACCGGGTGTCCAAATCATTTTTCCTTCACCAACCTTTTCTCGTAAATCTATTAATTCCTTTGGTCTACTTCCATTTCCAATAAAACCAAAACAAGCAGGGTGGTCTTTTCCTATATTTACTACAGAATCAGTATATCCTGGCAATTCAAGTAAATTTCCTTCACTACTCATTTGTGCTAGTAAAAGAACCCCTCCTTCTTTATTTACAGAATTCCATGCTTCTTGCATACCATCTAAGATGGAAGGTCCGGAAATTAAGTGTGCTGTTATTAGATCAGCCCACGATTTTGAATCATAAATCCCCCCCATTTGATCTCTAGCAATTTTTCCTATGTCTCCATGTTTCCTATCTTCAAAGATTAACAGATTCTTTTCTTTAGCCTTTGAAATAAAATTCATCCAACTCTCTTTTGTCCAATCATCTATAAGATCAACATGAGTTTTTAGCGCCGAAATATAATCACCAACATCATCAATCAGTTGGTTTAAATCTTCCATATTGTTTTTATCTGCAGCCAAAACAACAAGACTTTGTTTTTTACAAACCACTTCCATATATTTTTTAGCAATGGGCTGGTTACAATTTAACCAACGCGTTCCCCAAATCGTTGCTGGGTCCATTGACCCTTGCAAAAGGTCTTAGCAATCAAGATTGGGGTAGTTTTGCTTTTTTACGAAGGGGAGGAGGATTTGGGATATTTACTCTGTTTCTAAATTCGGGGCGTCTCATGGTTTCGACAGATGCAGCACCCATTACCAACCATTTTTTGTAATCCTCTGTTCTATTAGCCCAAGTTAAATCTTCCATTTTTTGTACTGCTTTTTTATCATTAGCATGAACCTTATTTACAATTTTTCTTACTTTGGATAATTTTTTCTTTTCTTCAGAATTTTTTAATTGAATAATCAAACCAACAACAAATAATGCACCACAAAGAATCGTATTTGGTGAAGTAGAAGAGAGTTCGGGAAATGATACCGCGCCATTTGTTACAAATTGTAACCCTAATGCAAGACATGCAGTTCCTGCAGCAGCGCCTGCTAATGCAGCTACTAATTCCCTTGCTTTGATTGTGATTAAGAACGCTATTGCAGCACCTACAATAGCAATAATTGTAAATGTTTGATCATCATCAATTACAATCCCCAAATTTTCTCCGACCTCCCTTAACCATAGCATTAGTAAATATACCAAAATAGAGGCTGAAGTTCGAATTGAGGATCTCCAACCCAAAGCACTCATCCCCCCAAATAGAATGCCAGCTAATATCTTAATTGCTAAAAATAGCATTGGATGTTGACTTGGTGAATATTCAGGAGCAAACATAGGAACCAAATCTTCTACAAAATTTACTAACATCACTCCAAACATAAATCCTGAAGCACCAAAAACTGCCACAAGGTATTTATTTCCAAAAAAGAGTAAAATAGCTCCAATTATTATTAAGGAAACCGCTCCAATCATAATTCCGGACGCTTCAAGAGTTTCCCAACTAGGTAGCGCCATACCAACTCCCTGATTTAACATACATATGATGCTTATTAATTAAAACAATGAAATGCATTATAATTCGAAAACTAAATTATCATAGGGAAATTTAGGCAAGACTAAATCTTTAAACTAAATCATTATAGGTTTAATAATCTCAGGCACCACAGATTAAGATGTTTAAAATAGAATCAATACCAGCAAAAATATGTTTAGGATTTACTGCACTAATGTTCTTCCTTTATGGAATGAGCTTTATGTTCTTTGGTGATTGTTATGTAATCGGAGGAAACGGTTGTTTTTCACTCCTAGATAATGGGGTGCCAGTTGGTGATGTTGCATATGGGCACGGTGGCCCTGAAACAGCATTTAATGGCGCACTTTTCTTTGGAATATTTATTTCTACCATGATAATTCTTAATGAAGGAGCAAGAGGAAAATGGGTTATAATGCTGCCAGTAATCATTGGTTCAGCTATTATGTCTGTGTGTATATGGGTATATTGGAATGATGCAAGTGAAGCGGGCCAATTACCAAAATATGTTTCAGCAATAGTAACATTAGTTTATACTGGTGCTTACATATTATTAAGAGAAGAAGGAGTTAATGAAGGCCTTTCTGATTTTAAACCAAATTTGAAAGTTAATGATAAGATTGCCATGGTTTCTCTAATTTTGTTAATCTTAGCTGGATTATTTTATTCATTAAGAATGATATTATCTCCAGACTCAGTGATTGATGCAGGATTCCCAGAGAAAGTCACAAATACAGCAATTTTGGATAAGGGTATGGGCGAACCGTTTCCAACTACCGTTTCAGTTTCAGGGGCTTTAATTTTAGTTTATACACTCTTTTCGGCATTAGTATTGTTAGATGGGCCTTCAGGAAAATGGTCGGTCTTACATCCATCTGCATTTGCTTTTATCACAGTAACAATTTCGCTGTTTGTAGGTTTAATTGCAGGCAATGCTCGAAACGTTAGTGATCAAAACCAGTTAGATGCGATGACTGGAGCAGTAGTAATGCTTCTAGTGTTAATTAGTTACTTCCGATTAAAAGGAGAAGGAGTCGAAGATGGAATCACTTTCCTTGGCGAGCCAGTAGAAGACGAAGGTATGTGGACGAATTCACTATTACTCTTTGCGCTTGTAATGGGTGCTTTATTTGCAGTTAATGAGATAATACTTCCAATGATGTAAGTAATTATTCTGGAACCCATTGCTGACTCGCATCATCCCATTTCCAACCAGGATGTTCGTTATTAGATTGGGTTGTAGTTGCTTCGATTGCCGGGGTTTCTGCATATGATAGTGTAGCTTGTTTACCAAAATTTTGGACACTTTGTGTTGATACAACATTTTTTCCAGATGCTGCAGAACTAATCAAGGAATTAACCAAAGTAATTGCCTCTTCAATTCTTGCAAGGTCTACAGCAACACCTTCAATTACACTACGTTTGAATGCAATCATATATGTTGCTCCACCAGATGTTTCAAAACCAATATACATTACTTTCTGAAAAGCGTATATCACAATACAGATAAGAAAAACAATTACGCCAGTAATGAATAAACCCATCATAGGCTCATCACCAGCAAAGGCAGCGATAGAAAGGCCTAAAAATGCTAAAAAGCCTGTAATAAGCCAACTTATTGGTTTATCATATCCTCCAATAAATGCCGCTATTGAGGTCAAACCAGTTGTTACACTAGTCATGCCCTTGAGAGATGAATTTCTAAATTCAATTGATCCAGTATCTACTTTTACAGTAGCAGTAGGATCTAGGCCAATTAAATTTAGTATAAATGCAAACAGCCCCGCATTTCTTGCTTTAACATAGAGGTTTGCACCAGAGACTCCAGTATGGTCGATTTGAAATTGTTTTAAAACTAATGTTCCTGCCATAAAGTAACGTAGCATTAATTATATTTAATTTAGAACCATAACTACGTTAGGCCTTTATCTAAGTTAATTTTGACCCCGTTTGAGCAGAATGAAACAACTCACAACCCCATTAGTAATTTTATTATTTTTAGGTGCATCACTGTCAGGTTGTTTTGGAAAAGAAGAGGTTTTAAACCAAGAAGAAGAACAGTATTACCCTCCTATTTGGGAAAGACACTTACTTGATTGGAATACAAATCATACTCATAGTTTCGTATTAGAACCAGGTCCACATGTTTCATTAGATGTTCAAGAAGCAATGATAGAGGTTGATACAACAGGAGTCTGGGACGGTGGTCCTAATTCTGCTGAAGTACACGTATCCTATTGGCTACCGTCAAATACTGAAAATGGTGAAAAAGTACCAGTAATAGCTATTGTCAGCCCATATTTTTCCTATGGCCCCCCTGGCTCTGAATCATCCCCAACTAATGTAATTGGAGGGGGTAGAGGAGAATTTATTCACGATAATTTTGTGCCGCATGGATATGCTTTTGCTCAAGTAGCAGTTTTTGCTACAGAAGAAAGCACAGGTTGTTTTGACTACCGTGGAGATGGAGAAGGTTTAGGTATACATTCCGCAGTTGAATGGCTGGGTCAACAAAATTGGAGTAATGGCAATGTTGCAATTTACGGCAAATCATATGAAGGAGCAACAGCATGGGAAGCGGCTGCTCAAGGTAGTGAATATCTTAAAACGATTGTACCAATTTCAGGCACTACTGCATTAGGTCCACTATTATACAAGAATGGAAGTGCAGAAGCCAGAAGCCAAATTATGCATTCAAATTATGGAAGCAGTATTCTTGATTATAATTTGGAGGATGCAGACAATCTTTGTGGAGATGTACTTGAAGGATTAGTTGCAGGTCCAATGCGTTATACTATGGGCGAATTTGATCCTACCGGAGATCCATATTATAGTGAACGCAGCCATATTGACAAAGCATTAGGGAAATATAACGGCAGCATATATTGGGTACAAGGGTTACAGGATTGGAATGTAGATCCACACCAAGTTTTTGGAGGCCCCCCGGGAGTTAATTGGTATCAAGAATATATTGACAATGGTTATGATGTTGCTGGAATGATTGGGCAGTGGGAACATAATTATCCCGATCAATGGACTAAACATAATGCACAAGAATCTGGGTATGGAGGAGAAGCAATTCATAATATGACTCGATGGGATTGGGCTCAGGATTTATTTGAGTGGATGGAATATTATCTGAAGGGAATAGGCCCGAAACCTGACTTACACACCCAAGTGCAGCGTAATGACGGGGAATGGAGGATAGAAAAAACATGGCCCCCCGAAGATATAGAATTTCAAAGAGTAGAATTATCCTCATGTAATAGAGATAACACATGGGTAGGAACAGGATCTTTAATCGTTGGAGGGGGCGATTCAGTGACAGTAGAGTGCGATCCGTTAAGTGTAGATAAAGACACAATTATCTCAGGATTAGCTGTATTGCATTTGACTGTTGTAGCAAATTTTGATGGGGGCCAAGTGTTCATCGAAATGCAAGATGCAGAAACAGGATTAAGGCTTGGGCACGCAACAATGGATGTGCGCTATCATGCAGGGGGATATGACCCACAGACAGTAACTCCTGGAGAGGCAGTTGTTATGATGATGGAATTTCAGGCGATTGATGCTATTTTACCTGCAGGACACGGAATAAATTTTTTAATGACAGAAACAGGTGAAGATTATTTACAGCCAGCATGCTCACCTTCATGCTTTTTACATGTTTTACCGTCATTATCTACTTTTGATGCACCAGTAATTAATCGTGATGGAAGCAATGTTCTAATTACACCACAAGAAGCTGTAGAATAATAATTAAAATTTGTGATGTGTAGTAGCACCACAGATTTTACAGTATACTTTCACACCTTCTAATCTAGGGGCAATACCGCCAATGTCTATCTTATGCCCACAAACCGAACAGACACATTTTGCAACCATATTCTCCCTTATCCCCACCCACACAGTATTCTCATAAAAACCTTGTAATTTATTCTCATGCTTTTTGAAAAGAAATCCACCTTTTTTCTCCTGCTTATGCTTCTTAAAATCTTCTTTTGAATTAAGAAGATTCATTTGTCCAAATCTCTATTTTTGTATAAACTTGTGTTGGACTGTAGGACCTTGTAGGCTCAACAATAATATTTGAAATAGGGTATTTTAGAGAGTCAAATAACTTTTTGATATCGTCTTCCATTTGCTTTATTTTTTCAGAATCGATAATTGACCATGCCCTTAAAATTGCTGTAGAATTATTATTTAATAATCCAACCAATAAAGGCAAATGCTCAATAGTTGAATGAGGTAGATTAACTAATAATAAATCAAATAAACCTATATTCTTTGGATTTTCAATTAATTTACGAGCATCTTTACATTTTATTTCAATAGCAACATTTTCTTTATTATTGGTGATTAAATTTTCTTCTAAAATCGTTGTAACTTCTGGATTTAAATCATTAGCGAGAATATAATTTACAAGCCCCTTTTCTTTGATAAGTGGCATTAAAGCAGGACCAAATCCAGCATATGGATCACAAATGTTTAATTTTCGTTCTAATTTTGTTTTTAGATAGATTGCACATTCTAATGTATCTAATCTTTCAGTAGCTAATCGCGGAGAATAATATCCTTTAGTAGGGTCAACATTAAATTCAACTCCATTTTCTTTAACTTTAGTTGCGCCCCCTAAATTTTTTGAGCCACCAATCAACTCAAGTTTACGAACTCTGAAATTGCCATGAACGCCAAGATCTCGAAATACTCTGGACACTCTTTTATTATGAGATATCATAGAATGAGAAATTTCCTTGGTAAATTTTTCTACTTCTTTTTCTATTTTTACTATAACTAATTCACCAATCAAATCAAAAGATTGGGGCCAAAATCTTTTAAATTTATTATAATTAACATCACCAATTTCTTTTTTTAAGTGCCCTAAATAGTCATTTGGTGAGATTTCGGGTGCATTTTTTTCAATAATTTCAAACTCTGATAAATTTGTTGGTAGATTCAGCGGAAACAATTCGGATAGCGGAATCGCCCGCTTTTCTCCCTCAATTTCAATACTGTATTTTCGTTCTAACCATTCTTTGGAATCTAAATATTCTTTCCAAATTTCAGTTTCTTGGCTAGGGACGACTAAATAACGCATCGGATTCGGCACATCTAAGGGTGACTTTAGTTTCATGTCTTCGGAGAATAAATTTTCATCAAACGGGCTTTGGTTAATTGGTATAGGGCCAGGCAATCCAGATTTGTTAACTCTTGAAGCTGTTGAAGCAATTAGTAATTGTAAGTATGTATTCATGGAGGGATACACCGCTCATTTATCCGAAGAATATCTAGAAGAGTTTCAAATGAAATTTGGTGAATGGGAAATATTGATGAGGGGAGCAATTGAAAACCCAACAAAATTATTAGATTTAGCAAATAAAGAAACAGTTGCATTATTAGTAATTGGGGATGTATTACAAGCCACCACACATATTGATTTGATACTTAGGTGTGAGAAATTACAGATTCCTACTCAAGTTATTCATGGTATTTCAATTACAACATTAATTGGAGAAGTGGGCTTGCAAGCATATCGATTCGGACGCCAAACAACTATACCTTATTCTTACAAAGCATATTTGCCAACATCACCTTTAGAAATCATTTTAGCAAATAAAAAAAATAATTTGCATACACTGTTACTGTTAGATTTAGACCCAACAGGAATGGGAGAAGAGAAGCCACAACCGATGAGCCCCCGCATCGCTATCGATACGTTGAATAATATGTCACAAAAATTAGTTGATGAAGGGAAGCCTATGATTGAAGATATACTTTCTTGGGATGCGATTTTATGCTCAAATTTAGGCACAAAAAATCAGCAAATAACATATTCATCATTAGAAAAACTTTCTTTAATCGAATCAAGTGGAATGCATTGTTTAATTATACCAAGTGAACCGCATGAAATGGAATTATTGGCATTGAATAGATGGAGGTTTGAATAATATGCCCGCACCATCTAAAGTAAATTTCCCAGGTCAAAAACAACGTATAAGAATGCGTGGAACGAAGCAAGCATCAAAAGACGTAAAACAAAGATTAAAGAAAAATTTAGCAGAATTAAGAGAATCTCCTGAAAGTTTGTTACCTGTGTATAATGGCCCCAAACGAATAAAATGGGGTCGAAAAAGCCCAGTATATTCTACTTTAGGAGAAATAAATAAAATTATAGATAATAGATTTGATCGAAAATGGCTTTCAAAAAGAACAATGTCAAAGAGAGGTGATACTGTTGCTAAAGCATGGGCTGGAGCAATGCTTGCTGCTCAGGAAGAAGATTATTCAACGGTTTCAGTCTTCAAGCATCCATTATATGGTTCAGCAAGTTACATTAGAAAAGGTGATTCTAGAGCAGGATTTTTAACAGGAGTACAAAATCATCATAATCCTCGATTAAGATTACTTCCATGGGAAGAACATGCAAAGAAAGGCTGGTGGTTTTTCAGTTCAAAGAATGGATTTATTTGTTCAGGGCAAAAACCTGTAGTTAATAATGATTGGATTTTGGGAATAATTGAAAGAACAAAAATAAATTTCATTTCTCAGTCTGAAAATTTAATAATTTCTTCAGATCTTAACCCCGAGGCGATTGGGAATAATGAATTCCTTAATGATGGCTATTTTAAACTAAATTTTTCTAATGGCACTACATTTGTAATAAGTGAAGATATTTTGTTAAAGGAATTGAAAGAACCTTTAGTAATGCATTTTGCGCTTGGAGCATTGCCTCCAAAACTTACAGACTTTACAGAGGTTGAATTTATTTGGGCACCCGAAGGATGGGAAGGAGAACTCCCTCAAAAATCATTAGAAACAGTTGAAGAGATCATGGCTGGTTGGTTAAATTTAATGGTGCAAGAGAAGTTCTTACCAAAATTATGTAGGAAGGCAATTTTAGATGGATTAGAAGAAGGTTTTATTTTAGGAGAAAAGTGGTTTAAATTAGATGATTACAAGAAATTTATTATGGAATTATCAGGCAATGATTTAGAAAGATTAGCAGTTGAAAAGTTATTTGAAATGATTCCAGATAAAGGGTTTTATGTAAATTTAGAAGGAGAAATAGAATGGAAAGAAGAATCCAAATTAATATGGTTAGAATCAGAATCTATTCATTTGTTATTGGTGTCTATGTGGGAAGAATACGGTTTAGAATTATTAAATGAATTATTTGATATTAAGGAACAAAATGCACAGGAAATACATGCTAAGCAGTTGAAGAAAAGAGAAGCATTTGGCAATTTTTTAAGGAAATTAAACAAAACAAATAGTATCCAAAAAACACTTTCAAAATTTCCATGGCAAGATATTGAATTTGAGGGCCCATGCGGGGTCGCTCATGCTCTAGTGATGCTTGCTCGTTCAGAAAGTGTAGGCGTATCTTGTGCATATGCAACTAAAATAAGGGGCTCTTTAGAAGAAGAAGCGATTGCATGGAGTTGGTTATTAATTCACAAAAAGCATTCAGGAAAAGATTGGAAGTTTAATCCCCCCGCTAGAGATTTAGGTGGAGATTGGTCAGTTTCATTAAAGAATCTATGGGAAGAAAGTGCAAATGTTGGAGAAGAGGGCCCAGAGGGGTATATCTCTAAAATGAATGAATTACAAAAGACAACAGGCACACAACATAAATTACCAAATTAATTTTACTTTAGTTAAACTCTAAAGCTTGAGAGATATCTTTCCAAAGGTCTTCAACATTTTCTATACCAACACTTAATCTAACAAAACCCGAAACAATTCCTGCTTCTTTCCTAACGTTTTCAGGAATTGACATATGACTAGAATTAAATGGGCACTCAATTAAACTTTCAACTCCACCAAGACTTGTGGCCTCAAAAATAATTTTGAGATTTCTCATAAAACTCAACGCCGCAGAATCCCCTCCTTTTACAATAAATGCCATCATTCCTGTGCCTTTTGGCATTATTCTTTTGGCAACGTCATAATCTGGATGACTTGGTAATGAGGGATGAATCACCGTTTCTATCATTTCATGTTTTTCTAACCTTTTTGCTAACTCATTTGCATTTTCAGTATGTCTGCCCATTCTCACATCGAGGGTTCTTATTCCCCTTTCCAACATATAACAATTATGAGGGTCTGCAGAACCGCCAAAATGTATCTTTTTTGGGAATATTTTTGCGATTAAATCCTTATTTCCTAATACTGCCCCCCCTATAATATCAGAATGCCCTCCCAGATATTTTGTAGTAGAGTGAATTACAATGTCAGCACCCATATCGATTGGATTGGTAGCCCAAGGAGTAGTAAAGGTATTATCAACAACCAGGATTAAATTATGAATCTTTGCTAATTTAGAAAAAGCCTCAATATCGCAGACTTTTAGCACAGGATTTGTTAATGTTTCAATGTACAGCATTTTTGTGTTTGATTGGATGGCGGCTTCGTATGAATTAACATCTCTCATGTCTGCCATACTTACTTCAATTCCAAAACGAGGAAGATCTTCAGTCATTAGTCCATAAGTTCCCCCATATACATCTGAGCTTGCAATTACGTGATCTCCATTGGAAAGAAGCCCAAGCAAAGTCGTGCTTATTGCAGCCATCCCGCTAGCGAAAACTTCTCCATCTTCTGCATTTTCTAATGAGGCTAATTTTTCAGCGACAGCTTCAGAATTTACACTAGATAACCTAGAATAAATCAGTGTATGTTGTGCGCCAGCAGCCCATCCCGCATAGGTTTCCTCAGTTAATTTATATGTTGAAGATTGAAAAATAGGAGTATTTACGGACCCCTCATAATGTTTTGTTCCAACATGAATTGCCCGCGTTGAGAATTCCTTGTCCTTTTTCTCTCCGCCCATGATATTGCGTATCGAGGTAACACTTGAATTAAACGCTAAATATTTTTTTTAAATCTCAAGTTAATTTGTCTTTAGGATTTCTTTAACCTCCATTTTTTAATCAATTAAACCCCTCAAGTTAAAATTATTAGCATAGCATTCATTGAATGGTTTCTATACCCGATTACATGGCCGCAGAATGGGAAGCCCCAATTGAAAGTGGCCCGGTGCCAGAATCTGGAACTAATTTCGATGTAATCGTAGTTGGAGGGGGGCCTGGTGGCAGTGCGGCTGCTTCATATGCGGCAATGGCTGGAAACAGAGTACTACTTTTAGAAAAAAGGCAGTTTCCAAGAGACAAAGTATGTGGTGATGCTGTAGGGGGCAAATCATTACGGATCGTAACTGAATTAGGGGTGAAGCCTTTAATCGAAAAAACCCCCCATAATCGGGTAACAGGAATTACATTTTCATCACCAGGAGGTCAACAAATTACATGCTCATTACCCCTAGAAGAAATACAAAATAAGGAAGCAGGATATGCATTACCCCGATTACAATTTGATTATATGATGTTCCAGAAAGCTACAGAACACGTAATTTCTGCAGGAGGTTCCGTAATACAAAACTTTCATGTAAAAGAGGTCATTGAAGAAGAAAAACAAATTAAAGGAATTAAAGGGAATATTAGAAAAGGGAAAAATAAGGGGGAATTTATCTTTTTAGCCCCTTTAACAATTGGCGCTGGGGGATTTAATTGCCCAGTAGCTACAGCAGTAACAAAACAATGTCACAATGAACCAATGCGGGATGACAAACATTATTGTGAGGCCTATCGAGAATATTGGGTTGATGTTGAGGGGATTAATACTAGTCAAGAACCAATCGAAATACATTTTATCGATGGCGTAGTTCCTGGCTATTGGTGGATATTTCCGGTTGGAGAAAATTCAGAAGGTAAAGTTGTAGTAAATGTAGGAATAGGTATGGTTACCTCCGAGCTTAAAAAAAGAAATGTTAAATTAAAGTCTTTACAAAAAAATATTATCAAAACTAACCCCATATTTTCAAAGAAATTTAAGAGCGCATCAATGATTAAAGGTTCAGGAAAAGCTGCCCAATTACCATTTGGCAGTCCACGAAAGAACCCCCCCTCTTTTCAGCCTAGAAGGTCAGCAATGGCAGGCGCCATGTGTGTCGGAGATGCATCAGCATTAGTAGATCCTTTTTCAGGTGAAGGTGTGGGGAATGCATTATTAAGTGCAAAAATAGCATTAAAATACTTTGATAAAGAAAAACATAAAGATGGTTTCCCAGTAGATTTATCTGAAGAATATATGAAAGAAATTTGGAATACACTGGGGTCTGAGTTATCAAATAGTTATAAATTACAAAAGATGGTTAAAAAGAAATGGTTGATGAATTGGGTTATTGGAAAAGCAAATAAGAAAAAAGAACTCAAGGATTTATTAGAGCAATCATTAAGTTCTAAAGAGGCACAAGAAGAATTAAAGAGCACTTGGAAATTACTGAGATTGTTATTGTTTTAGGTGATTAAATTGAATATTGAGTTGGAAGGTATTGAAGCAGTTTTTATGGATTTAGATGGCACACTTTATCTGGGTGGAAATCTGATAGATGGAGTAAACGATTTTCTTGATAGATTAGATAAAAGGAGTATTAAAAAATTCTACTTATCAAATAATTCTAGTAGATCCAAAAAAGATTATTTAGAAAAACTAACCAATTTTGGAATTGATGCAAAAATATCAGAAATATTACTTTCGACTGATGATTTATTAGAATGGCTTACGGGAAATAATTATTCTAATGTATACACAATTGGTACAAATTCAATGTGCGAAATGTTAGAGGAAAAAGGGATTAACACATATTCAGAAAATCCACAGATAGTAGTATTAGGTTATGATACCGAGATTAATTATGAGAAATTATCTAAAGCATCTATTCTTCTTCACAAAGGTATTCCACTAGTGGCCAGCCATCCTGATACAGTTTGCCCATCACCAGAAGGGGGGTTACCAGATGTAGGGGCTTATCTTTCATTATTAGAAGCAACAACAGGAGTAAAGCCAATGCATATTTGTGGTAAACCTAACCCAGGAATGCTAAATCATAAAATCAAAGAGTTGGGATTAGAAGCAAATCAAGTTGCAATGATTGGAGATCGTTTGTATACAGATATGGAAATGGCAAATCGAGTAGGGTGCTTATCTGTGCTTGTATTAAGTGGAGAAGCAACCAAAGAAGATGTAGAAATAGCTCCACAAAAAATAGATGTTATGGTTGATTCTGTGGCCAGTTTAATTACTACTAATAATTAAACCGGGGCCGTTTTTTTCATAACAATAGGGACAACATTCGTCTAATACATATTTTTCTGAAAGCATTTCTTGATGTGTTAGAGGTTCTCGACAGGCAAAACACATTTCATGCTCGGTTTCGTTAAGATTTTTATCAATTGAAACACGTTGATCAAATACAAAACAATCACCATTCCAATGGGCCCCCCCGGTTTCTTTGAAGTATCCCAGAATCCCCCCTTTGATTTGGTACACATTACCCCATCCTTGTTTTTCCATTACAACACTGGCTTTTTCACAACGTATACCCCCCGTACAAAACATAACTACAGGAGTAGACTTGTCCTGTTTCAATTCTTTAATTGCCTCTGGAAATTGTCTAAATGATTTAATGTTAAGATTTACGGCATTTTCAAAAGTTCCAAGTCTTAATTCGTAATCATTACGAGCATCTAACACAATCATTTCTCGTTCATCATCTAACCATTCTTTGAATTCTTTTGGCTCAATAAATTGTCCTGTATGTTCTGCGGGTTTGATTTCATCAATTCCTAATGCTATAATTTCTTTTTTTAGACGAACTAGCATTCTACGAAATGGTTGATAATTTGTATATGAAATATGTAAAGGAATATCTTGAAATCTTTTATCTTCATTCAAATATGAAATATAACCATCTATTGATTTTTGATTTCCAGCCAAGAAAAAATTAATACCATTTTTACTTAGTAAAATAGTTCCTTTCAAACCTAATTTTGCTGTAATATCGCGGAAAGGCTGACGTAAATCATCACGATCATCTAGGTCAATAAATCGGTAACCCGCGATATTAGTTATTTGATTAGACACACTAGTTCATTCTTTTCTATTAGTTTCTAATATATGTATTATTTTATTCAAGAAAAATGGCGCCCGCGCCGGGATTTGAACCCGGGTCGGTACCGTGACAGGGTACCATGATAGGCCACTACACTACGCAAGCAACACGCATCCGACAAGGAATTCATATTTAACCAACTCTCAAGGTTAATTGAGAGGTATATTTGCGAAGTTGTATTTAATCAGGCCGTTGTCGGAGGCACGGTGCTTTAATGGCGGGGCCGAATAATTCACGAAGAAAAAGGAAAGTAAAAGTTGACGAAGTAGATGAAATGTTAGCTGGTGCTTTTGGTATGAGCTCAGAAGATTCTGAAGAGGATAATACATCAAAAACAAAGATTCCAAAATTACCTCCTAGTGGCGGTCCACCAAGCGGTCCACCGGGATCACCTCCTAGTGGCGGTCCACCAAGCGGTCCACCAAGCGGTCCACCAGGATCACCTCCTAGTGGCGGTCCACCAAGCGGTCCACCAGGATCACCTCCTAG
>PBHR01000020.1 GCA_002720275.1 Methanobacteriota archaeon | reverse complement strand
CCTTCAACATCATCAAACCACGGATAAATTCCTTCTGGTGAAAATTGAATTCCCAATATCATGTCTATACCTTCAGTATATTGAGCAGCATCAGCATCAGCACCACTTGGAATCGCTACTGCATTAGGATGTGTGTGTAACCAGTGAGTGAATCTTCCACCTCTTGGGCCCCTATCTACAGCAAAAAAATCATCGGTCCATTCTTCAGGAATATGGTGTACAGAAAATGAATCTCCTCTATTTACGATATTCGGTTCTCCCAAAATATATCCCTCACCAGCAAAAAGTTGTTTTTTATTCTTTTGAGATAAAAATAATTCATCCACCTCTCCTAAATGTGGCCTATCCCAATTTGGATCAAAACCAACTAAAATTTCATCTGGAAGGTTTTCTAATGCCCATTTAATCAATTTTTCAAAAATTATTCCTGGCATCTGAATTACTGAAGAATATGAATCTTTTTTTTCTAATGAAATAGAATTATACTCTACCATCAAATTTTGAAGCCATTCTGATACCATCGTCGCTCTGCATATCCCTAATGTTTTTTTATCATAAGTTTGAAGGAATGATGTTTACTGGGGGGTTGTATTGGCATGGCGAAACGTAAAAGTCGGTTCAGTAAGTTTTTAGGTGCACTAACAGGGACACCTTATGACAAATTATTGAAACAAATAGAAAAAATTCCAGATGAATTAGATGATGATAGAGCTCTATCAAAAGAAATCAGACGTTTTGTAAAAATTATTGTTAAGGCTCACAAAGAAGAAAAAATTGATGATGATGAGCATGATTTACTAATTGAAGAACTCGAAGACATAGATCCAGAAGGAAGAACCTTTGATAAAATCAGCGAAGATGAAGAATATTACACAGGAGATGGGGTTCCCGATACTCCAAATGTAAAGGTCAGTAAAAATGTGGATTTAGATTCTTTAATGCGTAAAAAAACAAATCAATTCACAGGTTCATTCGGAAGAGAAGAATTTGATGAATATAGAGAAAAAATGGCATTAGAGTTTGCCGAAGAATCTCGAAGTGCTGTAGAAGAAGGTTATGTTGAGCGTACTTCTAATGTGGACCCAACAGGTAGAGTATTCAGAGATGATGAAGAAGAAGCCTTGGAAACAAAAAGAAGAATTGCAGTTGAATCCGGATTAATTAATGAAAATGAAGAATTAGAAGATGATGAAAACTATTCTGTTGATGAAGATGGCGTTGAATGGTACCAAGACGAAGATGGACAATGGTGGTATCGTGAACCTGACGAAGATGATTGGGTTGCAGCAGAAGAATAATTAATTCAAAGTAGAATTTATTGCATTGTACCATTTCATTCCTAATTCATGCGATTGTATTTGTTTAAATTGCTTGAAAGGGCTAATTGAACGTACTATTCCAAATGCAGCTATATCAACAATATCTGGTTTATCTCCTCCAAAAAATTCCTTACCATTAAACTCAGAAATAAAATCATCAAGAAGGTCATGCCAAAGTTGTTTGGGTTTACGTCCATCCTTTTTTACTCTAGTTTTAGCAATAATACCCCACATAATTGGGAAACCTGTCCATGCGTAAAGATGTCTAGAAAAAAAGCCAAATTTTTCTAATTTTGAAACTGTTCTAGTACTGCTCAATGCAGATCCTATTGAACCATATAATATCGGAATTGTTGCCTTGGATAATTTTTCATCAACCCACCTTAACCATTCTTCTTGCCTAGCCAAATTCTCATTTGATAATTTAGAATCATTAAATTTCTTATCAAGATACAACATGATTGGCGTAGAATCAATTACAAAATCTTCTTCTGATTCTCTCCAAATTGGTACTTTACCCCAGTCTCCAGCAAATTTTAATGATTTTTTTCTCCTAAGCGGATTTAATTGAGACTCTGAAAAATCAATTTTTAAATGCTCCAATAGACTTCTGACTTTCCAACAATAAGGACAAGTTTGAAGCATCATTAACTTAGGGTATTCTCCCATGTTTTAGGCTCTCCTAAATTAGTAAATAACTATTTGTTAAAATCGTTTAATTAAAATTAAGGCGATTACTTCACATCCCATAGATCTAATTTATTTAATTCAAATTTTATTATGGAATCATCTGCGCCAAATTGTAAAAATCTTGAATTTGCGGTGGATGATGAACTAATACCAATTACTTTCGAAGGACGTTCTATCTGATTTTTACTTACTGCCAAATTTAATTCTTGAAGTACTTGTAATCCATTAATAGGATTGATATAATAATCTAATAAAAGTACATCTGGGCTATATTCTTTAATTCGAGTAGTAGAATTATTAGTATCCCAATATTGTTTGATTTCGAAATTATCCAAATTAATATCAAAATTTGTAACCATTTCTAAAATATCATATGTGTCTTCGAAAACAAGAATTCGCATACTAATCAAACCGCAGACGAATTATAATGTGCAACTTCAAACCAATTGTCATGATTTGATGGTCTTTCAATCAAAGGCATTCCAAAAGTTCCCCCATCTACTGAAAGCCCAGTGGCTGCACAAGTGCTTGGAAGATAATCTTCGCCTGTATGTGTTAATTCTATTGACAAAACATGGCCTGCTGGAAGAACTACGTCTAATGGATTAAATTCCATAAGCATGGTATATGAACCAAATAAAGGAGATACTGGTTTAGCATCATAGCCGCCATCTCGATATCGAATATCCATAACTGCATGACCTAGTCTTAAACCTAATGTGTCATCAAATAATGTAGCAAAAATTTGTCCACCGTTACATCCTTGTGTCGTAACATCAAGATGTAATGTTGGTAATCCTGAAAGATGAATTTCTTCTTCAAATTGAGGGCTGGTGATTTGCAATTCGTTATCAGCTCTAACAAAAGATGATCCTGAAAATGACCAATCACTTAGATCATGAAGTTCCCAAGTCATATCTTCTGGTGGCCAGGTTTCTTCTAGATGCCAGCGACCATCATGAGTTTGCATTTGGACATAAGATTCTGTTTCATCACCAATTCCTTTTAACCAATATTCAAACCAATTAAATAATTCAATTGCCCAATCCATACGGCTCATGTTTTCATAAGCTTCTTCACCATATCCACTGCCTAATCCAGAATGTACCTCTCCTTGATCTGGATAATTATGACCCCATTGACCCATAATGCCTCTAACTGTTAATCCTTTATCTCTCAACATTTGATACGTTGGGAATGCATGATATGGATCAACATTCCAATCTTGCATACCCCACACAATATACACACTTCCATCATAATTGTCAATTACATCTCCAAGATGATATCTTTCCTCCCAATAATCTGACCAATCCGCTCCACCAAATTCTGCAGCTAATGAGGTTGTTACTGGCATTGCAGGGCCGAATAAATCGTCACTACAAATTCTAAGATCGTCAGTAGTTGGATCTGCTGTTGCCATTTCGTAAGCTAAATCATAACCCATCGCTCTGGCTTCTGCTGATCCATTACGATAAAACATCTGCTGAACACCAATTGAACCACTAATTGGAACTATTGTCTTAAGGTGTTCCGAAGGGTTTTGCGCCGCTTCCCAGTTTGTCGTTCCAGCATACGATTTACCCATTAAACCAACATTTCCATTGCTCCATTCTTGAGTACCTAACCATTCAACTGCAGCCTGAATACCTATTTGTTCTCCAAGTCCTTTGACATCTTGACAATGAGTAGACTGGCCACTACCAAATGTAGAAACTTGCGCCAATGCATATCCATGAGAAATAAATTCTTCAAATATCCACTGCCCTACACCAAGATCTGGGATTGTATTTGGGTTTGAATCATCCACTTCAGTTCCAAAATCATAGTAAGGATGAACAGTTGCAATTACAGGTACTTTTTCTCCTTCAGGAACATCAGGTAGCCATAAAGCAACATGCATTAATGCGTCTTCAGGATAACCTGCATCTTGTTCACTAGTAGGCAAATCTACTTCTACAAAATGTTCAGTCATTGGAAGTATTTCATAAGGGCCAGATTCTGGTAATTGGGAACGCCAACTAGTCAAATTAAGATCCATTTTATATCTTTCTTTGAGGGGCACCTGTTTCCATTCTGAATAATTAATTTCTTCAGATTCATCAAGAATTAATTCATTACTGAAAATATAAGCCGAAACAATAAAAATTACAACTACAAGTGTTGTAAAAAAAATGGTATAATTTAATTGTTGATCAACCCTTCTTTGATGAGCAGATTCTGCAATAATAATGGAATCTGGCTTTGCGCCCATACCTCCCGGATGAGTACTTCTTTCATCCCATTTACGGCTAAGTTTACAATTAAGGCCCTTAACACACGTAATAATGTGTAAAATTAAAGCGACTTTTTTAATTTCAATTCTTATGGCATTTTCATTATCTGGTTGTACAGGGCCTGATGAAAATAATTCAGAGATTACACATTATTTTCTTGAAACAAAAAATTGTGGTTCTAGAGGAGAAGTTAATATCACCAATATCAGTTTATATGAATGTCAAATAATCCCTTTATTTGACTATTATGATGATTCTGGAATTCAAAATAAATACCTCTGCACTATGAATGAAACTGTGGCTAAAACTGAAATTTGTAGTCTAAAATTTGGTGAGTCATCAATAGATGAAGTATGGGTTGCATATTTTTCGACTCCCTGGTGTACTCATTGTGAAACTACTTTGAATGCATACGACCAAGCAATTCCAGAAGAGAGATTATTCATTTTTAATAAGGATTCAGACCCAAAATATAGCAATATGAGTTCATGGAAAGAAAATGCTTCTGAAAGAATTGGTAGAGACATTAATCGCCCATTTATTCAAGCACCTAATCTAGCAACGGAATTAGGTGTAACTGGTATTCCAATGGCTTTTTTTATTGATATTCATGGTGTAGTAATCAATTATAGCCTAGGTGAAAAATCAAATGTTAGTGAAATTGAAAATGAATATAATTCAGCAATATTACTTGAAAACAATTACAAGAACTCTACTTAAAAACCCGAATATCTAATACTATGTGATTTATTTTTGGCGCGTATGATTTTACTTTTTCAATATGTTCTAATTTAAATTTAAAATTTCTATTTATATTATCTGATATTTTCTTTAATTTGTTAATAACTTCTTCAGACCATTGTTTTTCTTCCTTAGCAACAGCATTTCCATGCAAATGTAACATTCCTCCCGCTGAATCTAAAGCATTAATTGCCAAACTCCAACCATTTTCAGATGAAGGAAGTAGTCCTAACATCACTCGATTTATTTTACCAATAATTTCTGGTTTTGATAATATAGAAATATTATCTCCCTCATGAATAATACACTTTTTTGGAACACCATTATGAATTAAATTCTTCTTTAATTCTTTAATTGAATCAGAATTTATTTCACAAGCATGAACTAATTTAGCTTTTGAATGAACCAATAAAGGTAATGTGTAATAACCAATTCCTGCGTATAAATCAAGTATTATTTCATTTGAACAAGTAAACTTCGACATCCTTATTCTTTCAGAGATATTTCCTGAGGAAAACATTACTCTTGTAGCATCAAACTCAAAAATAATGCCGTTTTCTTTATGTAATACAACTCCATTATCTCCATATAACAATTCAACTTGACTTTTTCTCATCGGTCCGGATTTAATCTTATTTTGCCTTCCTACCTTTGAAACTTCTAATATCTCACAAAATATTTTCCAAATTTTATCATTTAATATAGAAAGTACCTCAATCCAAATTTTAGAATTTAATGAATCCTCTGGAATTAATACAAGATCTCCTAGTTTTTCCCAACGAGATGGTATTTGTTGAAGTAATTCTAATTTTTTAGAATCACTAAGACCAAGATTTTCTAACTCCTTTGCAATAGAAAATTGTAATTTAGTATAAGGATTTAAATGATTTTTCAATTCCATATTTTCACCTATTTTTATGCGGTATGTGATAGGCCGATACGGCAAACGCTGTTAAATGAGCGGACATAAGGGGGGTTACATGGGAACACGCCGAATTGCTATCTGTGTTATTCTAATTATGTTTTCAGGAATGGTAATTCCTTTTGCAAATGCTGGAGATTCTACAGATGGTGTAATTTCAAATACATCATGTAATATACCTCTAGATGCAAATGGAGATGGCATACCTGAAGCAGTAATCGCCGGTGTTTGTGATGATTGGGATCCTGATGATGATGGAACACCAAATCACCAAGATTGGGTAATTGGAAATTATCAAATAAATTTTCAAAATTCAGCAACTATTGAATTAGTTATGGAATGGAGACTCCATGAATTTGCAAGATCGACCCTTGGAGGTATAGATTTTGATATTGATGGTCAAGGAGATGGTTCTGCTGGAGAAACTATGGGTATCCCTGTAGATTATGTTCGTAACTACTTCGATATTGATGCAGATGGCCCTGGTGGGTCCACTCAAACTGTTTCTGATATGGTATTAGATAGTGCAAGACAAAATGTAGAAAGTTTAGCATCTAATTTTGGAACCTCAAATGGAGCTACAACAAATTATGTTGTAACTGTTGATGATATTAATACTGGAGGGGTTATTCCATGTTCTTCTAACCCTGATAGTGATGCTCACTCTTCTGCCGGTGGAGATAACATTCAAGCTACTGAAAACGCTTATTACCCTCCTTTATGTATTAAATCAAATGTTACAATAGATTTAGATCAGGATAAATTAAATTTTATTGGAAATGAGAATACTAACCAAGAAAATACTTTGCAAGGATTATTAAAAATGGGCACTACAATTAAAATGCCATTTTCAATTTTTGCTGCAGGTGGGCATGATTCACAATTTACAATTCATCCTCCTGGTTATGGAGATATAATTGAGGTTGGCTCAGATGAATGTGACCCTGCAAATATTCCATGTTATGGAGAAAGAAAAGTTCATGTAAATCCAGATTCTAGTACTTATCACAAAGGTGTTTGGAAAATAGACAATACTGGCGCTACAGACGGTGATTCACAATTAACTAGAGAAATTTGGTATAAATTAGTTTCAGATGACCCAGTAGATATTGATATTGACAATGATAAATCATTAAGCATTGATGTTACTCTTGATTTACAGGATGAAAGTAAAGCAAATTTATACATTGATTTGTATGTTCACTATATCAGTGATCAATCAATGGAAAGTTGGGGTTTCCAATTTATGGATAATGCTGATTTTGCTGAAACACCATGGATTACAAGTGAAGGAATTAGATTAGTTCAACATAATGAGATTGCTGATTTATCCTCTTTGGCATCTCAATTCCCAATAGGTGGCATTACTGATGCATTTGAAATGATTATAGGAACAGAAATAGACACAGGCCCGTTAGAATGGAGAACTAATGTTGAAAATACTGCGGGAATTAATTTAGTTCATGATTCTAGTACTTGTGCTAATGTGCAAGCATCTCCACATAATCATTACTGTTTGAATGGACAATATGCTATGGATGACACATTTCCAGTATTGATGAGTAGTTCAACTGAAAACACATTTGAATTCAGACTTTTAGATTTAATTACTGGGCAAATGGATACTGAAGCGCTTCCCGTTAATTTGAGTGAATTAAGTAATGAAGATCTTGAAACAGTTCTCAATTCCGGACTAGAACTTGGTGTTGACCTTGGTGAAGATTATATTCAAGAAATGATACCAGGGGATTTGCCTCCAACAGAAGTTTCTTTCAATATTGTTTTACCTTCTTGGCTTGATACAGAAGATGAATCTGGAATTATTAGTTTAGAATCAAAATTAGATGGAACTGGTAATTCTGCTATCAATCTAAAAGGAAATAACCCATGGGAATGGAATCATCCAATAAACGATTTAGATACTGGAGAACAAATTTGTACTGCTACACAAAAAACTTGTATGAAAGCAAACATTAATCTTAACTTTGAAGAATTAGATATTGATGAATGGTCAAAAGCAATTACTCTAACATTAGGTGGAGATGTTCAAATTGATGTTTATCGAATTGGAGTTGCTGGAAGTATAATTCCTGCAGATGAAAATGGAAATCAAATAAGTATAGAAGCAATACCATCTGATCTATTAAGACAGATAGTATATTTTGATACGACTGAACCAATTTTTAGTGATGAAATTCCATTATTTGGAGAAACAATTCAATTTGAATTAACAGAGTTAGGGATTTATGATTTCGCAAATCAGTTAGGTGAAGGATTATCAAATCAAATTCAATCTAATTCAATTCAAGATGAAAATATAAATATTGATTTATCTGCAATAGAAATTGATGTAGAAGTTGAAAATTTATATGCTCCAAATTCAGGAGATGTAAGCGATTTAAGGCCATTATCACTGAAATTAAGTTTAGAACCAACAACTGTTGTAGCATCATATTCTGAAAGTGGAATTTCTGTAATAACTAGTAAGCCTACGAACTTTTTTACTAGCCCTATTTTACAAATAACACATGCTTTCACTAGTAGTTTTGCAAACAACATGGCTCCAGGTGTTACTACAAATGGTAATGGAATTCTGATAAACAATAATGGACAAGCATTTACTACAGATATTACAGGTCCTGACATGACTTTAGGGCCTTTAGGAAATATCCCACAAGTAGATGTTTCAATCACTTTACCTCCTGGGCTAGAGTTGGGAGATTTTAGTTCCTCATCAAATAAAGGCACTACTTCTGAAAATGATGGTAGACAAAATATCTTCTATTCAGTCCCTACTGCTGGATCTGTAGATACATTGAGTTTTTCAATTATCATTGGATGGGATTGGATTCTTAAACAGGTAGGTGTTTACCTAGCGGGAGTAGTTTTGGCAATGGCATTACTATTCTTTTGGAGAAGACATCGAGTTGGTAAGAAATCAAAGAGATTAGAGAATGAGTTCGAATTTGCTGCTCGTAAAGCACTTGATCGAAATGCTATGCCTGCAGCTGGCGGAATGATGGTTAGTTCAGCTGGAATGGATGAATTTGGAAATCCAAGAGGAAATAGTATGGATGATGATTTAGCACAATTTATGTATTAATTAAGACCATCATAGATACGTTTTGCTAATGATTTGCCAATTCCTGGAACACTACAAAAGTCTTCTACCGAAGCACGTAATAATCCTTGTCTGCCTCCAAAAAACCTCAACAATGTTTGTATTTTTTTAGCACCCAAACCATCAATACTTTCCAAGGGGTCCTTTAGAATATTTTTCTGGCGACTTTTACGATGAAATTGATTCACAAATCTATGTGCTTCATCCCTGGCAAAAATTAATGCACGACCTCTTTTATCCAAAATTAAAGGTTCTTTATTTAGACGGAAGAGTGTTTCTTCTTTTTTTGCCAAAGCAGCAATTAATATTTTATTTTCTAAATTATGTTCTTTCAACAAATTAAAAATATAATCCAGATGAGTTTTTCCTCCATCAATTAATAGTAAATCGGGCCATTTTTTTTGTTTTTTCAACCACCTACTTATTACTTCAATCATCATATGAATATCATCTAATTGCTCACCTCGAACATTGAATTTTCGATATTCTGATTTTTCAGGCCTGCCTGATTTCAAACTAATACAAGCTCCAACCCTCACATCTCCTTGCAATTGCGACATGTCAAAACATACAATATGATCTAAGGATTCCATTTCAAGATAATTTGCACATTCATTTAATGCTCTTTTTTCCAATGAACCAAAACTACTCATAAATTCCTTTTTCAATTTTATTTTTGCATTTTTATCCGCTAAATCTTTTAATTCAGTTAATTTACCTTTTTTAGGTATTCTTAATTCAACTTTTGAACCCCTCCTTTTCAATAACCAATCAGATAAAAATCCTGAAATATTACAGGGCAATAAAATCAAAGGAGGTGGAACATTTGTTGAATAATATTCTGATAAAAATCTACAAATTGAATCTTCAACATCTCCTCTATGAATTAATGGCCATGTTTGTTGGCCTTGAACAATACCTTTCTTAGCATGCAAAATTGTTACAATCCCAAGGTTTCCCCTACTTGCAAACCCTATTGCGTCACACTCTCGATAAAATCGACTAGTGATAATTCTTTGAGAAATTGTACTTTGAATTGCTCGTATTAAATCTCTCTGATTTGCAGCATTTTCATATTCTCTATTTTCTGAAAATTTATCCATTTCTTTTGTTAACTCTCCAATTATTTGTATTCCCTTGCCATCTAAAACATTAGTAACTATTTTTACAATATTTTCATAATTATCTGGGTCTAAACAGGGGCCTTTGCATAAACCTATTTGCATAGATAAACACCCATCTTTTCCACGACAATCTTTGTCTCTAATTCCAAATTGTTTTCTTAATAATTGTATTAATTTCTTAGCTGCTCCAACATTAGGGAAGGGACCCCAAACTCTACTTCCCTCTGGAGGATTTCTAGTATACATAATTCGTGGAAATTCTTCATTAGTAAGGACAATTAATGGATATGATTTATCATCCTTTAATCTCGAATTATACCTTGGTTTATGTTTTCTAATTAATTCACGTTCTAGGATTAAAGCTTCGTCTGGATTAATCGTTACAATGTAATCTATTGTCTCAGTGTTTTGAACTAATTTCGGTATCATTAATCGATCAGGATTTGATGAGAAATAAGATTTAACTCTACTTTTTATATCGGTTGCTTTACCAACATAAAGCACTTTTTTTGATTTGTTTTTAAATAAATAAACACCTGGCTCACGAGGAAGATCCAGATTTTGGGACTTCAGTGCCATTAGTACGAGATAACCTCGATGGGCTCATGAAGTAATTTGTCAAAAGTTCTTGAATCTAATTACTTTACGAGGTGATATGGCCAAACAAACAGAGCAACGAATTTTAGTTTGGTTAAATCAATTTGATGATTCATTACAAGATGCTTGGGACGTCCCTAGAGAAAATTCACTTCCAGGAATTGCAGATGCTATTGGAGTAGTAAGATCTGCATTACATACACCTCTAAAAAATTTACAAAAAGAAAATATGATAATTGTAAAACAAGCTCACGTAATTAATGGTGGATCTAGAAAAAGAAATGTCCATTTCATTACTGAAAAGGGTAGAAAGTCCTGTAAAAAGGATGAAAGCGTAATCACATCAATTGAAATTAAAGGAAACCCCCCAAATAATATTAAATTGATTGGTAGAGAAAAAGAAATGGCAAAAATAGATTCTGTTTTATCTGAAGAAAATTCAATCTGGGTTTCTGGAATAGCGGGAATAGGGAAGACTTCAATCATAAGAAATTTTATTGGAAAACATTCACAAAATTATTCTGAGACATATTGGTATACAGCAACATCTATTTCAAGTCCTAAAACAATCGTAGAAACATGGTTAGGGATAAGCAAACTCTCGAGTCAAATAGAACATTTAGTTGCAATAATGGAAAATGAAATGAAAAACAATCTATTTGTCATTGACAATTTTGAACAAATTGATGAACGTTTCAAAAATGATGTTATTGAGTTCATATTAAAATTATCTGATCTGAAGTTCAAGGTAATAATTTCAAGTAGGCCGCCGTTACCAAATATTAAATTTAATGAAATAGAAATTTTTGGATTAGAACCTGATTCTGCAAAACTTCTATTACAAGGTTTTGAAAAGTTAGAAGTGAATAAAATTGTAGAATATTTTGATGGACATCCTCTTGGAATCACAATGGTAAATGAAGAAATGTCTTTTGAGTCAACTCAAAAAGATATTAACTCTTTTTTGCAAAACGAAATATTAGCACCACTTACTGAAGAAAACCTCAATGCAATTTATGAGCTTGCAATACAGCCCGAGCCAATAGAAATAAAGTATTTATTTTTCAAAGAACAAATAGAAAATTTAGATAATTTGTCATTAATTAAATATTATGATAATAAAGTATTTTTACACAATTTTGTTAAAAATTTACTAATCTCCCAAATGGAAGAAGAAAAACGTGAAGAATTACATTATAATTTTACCAAACAGTTATCTAAATTTTCTGAACAAAATTTTTCTTTTCTAAGGTTATTCCATGAAATTCATACAAAAAAGGAAATTATGAATGATTGGGTACGAAAAAATGCAGATAAAATATGTAATGAATTCCCTGCAAAGGCTAGTGCATTATTCCATAACATGATTTCTAAAAATAGAAAAAATGGTGAATATTATTGGTTTGCATCTATTTCAGAATGTGAATTAGGAAATTGGAAAAATGCTAAAGAACTAATTAAAAGTGCTAGTGAACTCGGTGCATTAGAAAAAAGAAAGAGTCAGGCTTCAATTCTAAATTATAGAATTGCAAGATTATCTGGAGAGATTACAGAGTCAGAAAAATTATTCGATAAAATAGAATACAACGATGAATATGATTATATTAAATTCATCATTGCAGAAATTAGTAGAAAAATCGACGATAGAATTCCTGATGAATTACCTAATAAAAATTCAATGTCTTTATTGCAAAAAATAGATTTGAATTCATTAAATCGGGAGCAAAAAAGAAATTGTTTAATTGCAATGGCAATTATTAAACACACTTTTTCTTTATACGAAAAAGATTTTGAAAAGGCAGAAAAAATTAGAAGTGAAATTACGGAAATAACATCTAATAAATCAGAGGTATTGCAAGAAATGATTTGGAAAAAATCAATTGTCTTAAATGAAAAATTTGACTTTGAAACTAATAACCTACTTAGAAACATAGGATTAATTTGTTGGAAACTAGAATTTGAAAATACAAATAAATCAGATTTATTATTACAATTAAAGTCGATAATTAATAACAATCTAGAGCTTGAAAATCGTCCTGCTGGGCGTAGAGCAATTGCAATTTATTGGACATGGTTAGGGATTTTAGAAGAGGAAAAGCGACCGTTTGCTTGGACACAAGCAATTGGTAGATGGAATTCTGCAGAATGTTATAATGCTAGCAATAAATTACAAAAAAAACTACATGAATGGTTAATAAAAACGGGGAGAGCATGATAATTCCTAACACACATTTCACCACAAAGGCTTGAAAGGAGCGGGTCTCTCGTCCCATTATGCACAAGAAGAAATGGGTATTTTTAGTTGCATATTTTTTTATCGCAATTTCAATACAACCCATTACTTCCAGCCTTCAAGAAAATATTTCAGAAGCAAATAATACATCTGCGAGAGGAACTTTTGTTTGGAATGGAATTGTAGAGTTAGATAATGATTACATTATAGCATCTAATGATATTTTGACAATCGAAGCATGTACTGAATTAAATTTAGATCAAGGAGTCAGATTAATTGTTGAAGGGCGATTGATAATTGAAGGTACAATTACATGTCCTGTAATTATGAATAATCAAGGTTCTGGAGATCATGAAGGCATCTCTTTTGAGGCTGTTTCAAAAAATAAAGCTAGTGAAATTAATAATTTAACAATAAAAAATAGTGATTATGGAATTACTATTTTTTCAAGCAATCCTAAAATAAATAACGTAAAAATAGAAAACGCAGACAAAGTAGGTATTGATATTTACAATGGAGCAACTCCAATATTTGAAAATATAATAATTGAACAGGGAGGACAAGATGAACATGGTGGGTTTAATTCTAATTGGAGATATGGTATTGGAATTTCTGTAGGAAATTTTTCTGCACCTATTTTTGATAATGTTTACATTAATGGGACTTTAACTAGGGGGTTTAATTTCTGGGGAAATTCGGGAGGATTATTTTCAAATATTCAAATTAATAATGTCACTGGTTCCACATTAGCAGCAGCAACTTGCGTTTGGATTATGGATGCTATTCCATATTTTGAAAATCTTAATCTTAGCCGTTGTGATAACGGGATTTGGGTTAGACAATATGAGGATAATATACAAACAAATGCCGTAATTAGAAATGCTATAATTGAAGATAGTAGATTTTATGGAGTGATTGTAGACAAAGCAGATCGTTCAAATTATTCTAACTATGTGATGGCTACATTTGAAGAACTTGAAATTTCTGGAACCGGGGGTGAAAATTCAAATGGTTTTGAATTTTCAGAAGGAATAGCTGCAATAGAAGTAAATGTCAGTGGGGCCATTTTTGAAGATGTTAATCTTCACGATAATCCAGTTCCCGGTTTAGTTGGATATCTCGTAGACGATACGTTATTCATGAGAAATTTGAATGTTTCAAATTGTGGAAAAATAGGGGCATATGGACATGATTCTGGGATTTATATCCGTGCAGCTTTTGACAACGGACCACCAGAATTAGTTAATGTAAATGTGACAAATTCGACGGGTTCAGGGATATTTATTGAACGAGGAGCCACAAATGGTTACAATTGGAATCTATATGATAATGCAGAATATGGATTATTAGTTGATCATGCAACCGTAAGAACAAATTGGATTAATGCAGTAGAAAATGGGAAATCTGGTGCCTATATTTTTGACTCAAGTAACGTAATACTTCAAAATTTAACTTCAATTTCAAATGGTAATTTAGGTTCAAATAATAAGGAAGGTTCTGGAATTGTTTTTGACCTTTCAAATAATGTTGAATCAAATGGTAGAAATGTGTCCTGCACCAATTGTACATCAATGAATGACTTTTTTGGTGGAATTTTCATAGAAAATAGTATTGATTTATATCTAAACAATATTTATGTTTCAGAACCTCAAAATGATGGTTATGGATTATATGCAGATAATAGTGGATTATCTCAAGTTGGGCATATTAATCTTGATATGGCATTATTTGAGCTAAATCGTAGTGCTGAAATCGTAAAAATAAATGCTGCTGCAAAAATAAATGGTTTGGAAATTAATGGTAATACAAATACTGGAAATTGGGGAATGGTTTGGGAAGGAAGTTCAGTAATGGATAACTCCCAATTTACAAATAGTGAAATTAAAAGTAGTAATTGTTTACACTTTTTAAATTTAGAAATAAGTGGTGAAAATATCACTTGTGATGGAAATATAGAATTAACAAATTCAAATGTAAATATTTCGAAATTTACTGCAAAAAATAAAGAACATGTTTCTATAATTTTCAATGATGGATTAAGTTTATTGCGTCTTCATAAACCAATAAATTTAGATTTGAAAAACCTAACATCAATAATTCCTGGATCTAAAATTGAAGAGGCGTATGATCTAGATGTTTGGGTACTTAATCAATTTCAAAATGGTTTACCTTTTGCAAATATTGATGTGCAATTTTCAGACTATAATGATGATTTTTCAATAATTACAGATTATTTGGGACACGCAGAAATGAAAAATTATATTGTCAGAGAATGGACCTCTTCAGGAATTAATAGTATAGACGAACAAGTAGACTTCACATGTACATACGACAATACCTCAAATAATACTGGAACCCAAACATTTTCCGATGATTTGATTCTATTTTGTAATCTCACATTATCCAATCAAGCACCAATAATTAATTGGATATCTCCTGAAGAAAATGAAATTTTTCCAAGTAAAGGTGTTGTTGAATTTGATGCATCAAATTCATGGGATCTTGATAATGATGCTTTGAGTTATTCATGGTTTAGTGATATTGATGGTGAGTTATTAGAATCTGGTTCTGAATGTTTTTCTTGGATGATGGCTCAAAATAATTCAGCATTTGTTGCGAATCATGAAATCCAAACAGGAAACGGACCTGAATCTTTAGAATGCCTTTCAGATGGAGTACATAAAATAACACTGGAAGTTTGTGATGATGAAAATGCATGTTCTTATGAAAATCGTACAATTACTTTGACAAATCTTCCAGCTGTTGTGAATATGAAAATTAATCCAAATACTGATGGAGATGGAGTACTTAGAATCCCACGCTCTACGATTGTTGAATTTAATGCAAGTGGAACTTATGACCCTGAAGGAGAAGACCTTACAATTCTACTTACAGACTCATATCGTCCACAAATAAATCAAACTCCAGATAACAATATGGCCTGGTCATTATCGTTTGTAGATTCACCAGAAGATACACTTACAGTTACTATTACCTTTGATGATGGAGTTGTTGGAAATTTAGTTACTTGGAATGTAGAAATTATATTATTCAATGAATTACCGCAAGTTGACTTTACTGTCAATAGAGAAAATAATTTTTCAAACTCATTAGTAACTTTAGATGGAAGTTCTTCCTTAGATCCCGAAAATGATGAAATAACCGTAGAATGGCATTCTAATATTGACGGTTTACTTTTCAATGGAACTGAAATTGATTCATTAATTTGGAATGGATGGTTAAGTTCTGGAACGCACGAAATTAAATTAAAAATTACAGATTCTAAACATCAATGGGAGTGGGTTGAAAAAAGCACTATTGTCGTAGTAGAAAATTCACCACCAATTGCAATAATTAGTAATCCTTTAGATGAGGGAAATTACCAAAGTTCTGACTATATTTCTTTTGTAGCTAACGGAAGTGGTGATTGGGATTCTAGTTGTCAAAGTTTAAATGAACAATGGGAAGGAAACATTAATTGGGAATGTAATCAAAATTTACCCGATGTTAGAAGTGATTTGCTTTCGATAACTTGGAAAAGTGATATAGATGGTGTTTTATCATTAAATGATGAAAATAACTTATCAGGTTGGTTTGGAAGATTAACTGCTGGAAATCATATTATTACTTTAGAAATTGATGACGGAATAAATTTACCTGCTTCAACATCTATCTCTGTTACAATTAACCACTCTGCGCCTGTACTCATAATGGATAGCCCCAATTTCGAAAATGATTTTTATTCGGATGAAAGCGTATTATTTGATTTAAGAAGAAGTATTGATTATGATGGTGACGAATTTACTTTGAGTTTACAAAGTAATTCAGAATTTTTACTTTCCAATACTGGAATTGAAATGAAAAATGTAAATCATAATGAGATCTATTTTATTAATTTTGCAAATGGAGTTCATGAATTAACTCTTACTTTGACTGATTCAAAAAATATGCAATCAACTAAAAATTTAGTTTTAAATGTATTATCTTCTAATCCTATAGCATCAATTACATCACCTACTGCCCATTATGAAAGTAACTCAAACACATTTACATTTAAACCAGGAGAATTAGTAAACCTTAGTGCTGAAGATTCATTTGATGCTGATAATGACATATTAAGTTATGAATGGAGTATTCAAACAGATTCGGGGTCATGGGAAAAAATCCAGACAGAAAATGGAGGGAAAGAAATTGATTATTCATTAGCCCCCGGAGTATATGTTTTCAAATTAAAAGTTACAGATATACTTGGAGGGACTGGTGAAAGAATTGTTAACGTCATTACAGAATCTAGTAGACCCTTTTTATACGAATTAACTGCCCATCCAAACGATTTCATAGTAAATGAAAATTCAGAATTAAGAATTACTGTGAAACTGGAAGATGATGATAAAACTACAAAGAATGTTAGTGCTATAATTATTTTAAATACACAAAATTGGAGTTTAGAATTAAATGATGATGGAATTAATGGTGATGCGACTGCAAATGATGGTGTTTGGACGGGGGTAATTACTTGGGTTCCAAGTTCAGAAGGTTATGCATCTATACGTGTTACAGCAACAGATACCGATTTAAGATATGATGATGAAGTATTAGACATTAAAATTGGGGCAGGGGAGTTTTCTATAATTGATGTGTTTGGTGGTGGCGCTAATGTTGCAATTGGTGGTTTTGTTCTAGCATTATTGATCTCATTGGGGTTAGCAATAATGATCAGAAAAAGAACATTAAATGCAATTGATCTTGATGAATATATTGAAAGTTGGGATTCTTTAACAATTCAAAAAGAAAATGATGAAAAAACCATAATTTCAGATGATGAGTTAGATCTTTAATTATTCTTCTTTATAATAATACTATTGGGATTATTTTTATTTCCTTCAATGCTCTTCTCAGAATATATTATATTAATTATTTTCAATAGGATGAAAATAACTAGAATATATGACCAATATTTCAAACCGTCTGAAAATTCTAATTCCAAAAAAGCATTAAATCCAATTAATGAATCAAAATTTTCTTCACCTTCTTGAGGTGGTGTTTGCTTTACAGATTCATGTTCATCTAATGGTACTAAACCTAAATCAAACCCCAAGGTTTCAATTGTAAATGTCATACCAGTTAATTCTAAATCAAATCCTGTTTCAACACTCATATGTGCAAAATCAGTTTCTTCAGTTTCATCAGAAAAACCACCCGTTGGTCCATCAAAACCAAAGGAAGAAATAATACCAAATGGAACAATTATAACAAAACCAATAATTCCTAAAAACCAAATAAAAATAGGTAAATATAATCTCATATTTGGAATTAACAAACTAAAAATATGAACAATTATCATAGCTCCGAAGATATAACCCATTATTTCTCTAGAGTCTTGTAAACTAAAACTTTCTCCATCTATCTCTTCTTCTGCTGCAAGTAATTCTAATTCTTCTGCTGTATAATTAATCATAGGTACTGGAACTGGTTCTCTATTTCTCCAATATGTTCTTAGAGGTGTGTAATTTTTAAATTCCAAATCAACTTCTTCTTCAGTACTATTCACTGTATAATTAATTATAATTGCTGGCTCTCTTGGTAATCCTTCAACATATTTCCCTTCAGCATTAATTGCAAACCAATCGGAAGTACCTGAAAGACTTACTAAAACAATTACCCCAAATAAAGCAAGTAAACGCGCCAACGTTTTGGGCCACTCGCGATTACTCATTGTAATCACGGTGACCCCGTTTTTTTTAAGCGGTTTCTCTAATCTCTTCTAGATGTAGCAATACCTGCCAAAGCAAGCACACATAACGTTGCAAAGAAAGATACTGAAGGTATCATTCCCCCTTCATCAACCTGCTCTTCTACAGTAGCTCCCGATCCATCTGTGCCATCATTTGTGCCATCATTTGTGCCATCATTTGTGCCATCATTTGTGCCATCAGTTGTTAAGTCTTCTACCATTAAACATCCATCATTTCCAACGTCAGTATTAGCCGGTGTTGTTGGGCATTGATCATTTAGATTTGATACTCCATCGTTATCAGAATCTGCAGTTGCTAATGCTTGTGCATCCGCAATTGACATCTCTCCTACAGATTCTAATTGATCAGGTATTCCATCTCCATCTGCATCATTTTCTTCAGATACTAGATCAGAAATTTCATCGACATCTCCTACGTCTTCTATTGCTTCTTCAACTGCTGCTCCTACAAGATATTCAAACCCTAAAGAACTTGGTGCATGTTCATAACCTTCAGTATTTGGACCTATGAAAACATACATTTCTTCGTTTTCTTCAACAAAAGTAATGAATCCCGCAGGTGCTCCATCATACCATAATAAATCTCCATCTGCATCTGTAAATGGGAACTCTATGGTTTCTATTGAACCGTCAGTCATTGACTCTTCTAATGCTGGACCGAACGCCTCTAGTTTATCTCCAAGGTCTGACGCTCCAATATGTTCTAAAACATTCATTAATTCATCTGTAGGTGCGAATTCTTCACCTTCATCTGAACCATCTGAACATTGTTCTGTTCCGTCATTTACGTACTCGACTGGAATACTAGCTGACATATCTACACAAGTAAATCTATTATCCTTAGTAAAACCAACTTCATCTGAACCATCGGCACAATTTTGAGTTCCGTCATTTACTTCATAAAGCATTATCATATTTCCATCATCACATTCAAATTCCCATGTTTGATCGTTAGATGATTCATCAGTACCATACGCACAATCATCCACTCCATCATTTACCCAATCATGAGGTATTGTGGAACCCCAAGCATAAACACATTCGAATTCGTGTTCGAATACTTCATCTGAACCGTCCATACAATCTTTATACCCATCATTGTACATATCTAATGATAATTCTGTATATCCATCATCACAAGTGCCAACCATGTCTGGGCCAACTTCTTCCATAATTGCTTCAATTTCATCTTCCACGACATCAAATATACCTGGATCATCTTCACTACCTTCAAAAGAATGCATTACTAATACTGCATTCATTACTAAATGTGGTAACGGAACTGGTGTACCCAAGAAACTCATTGCTTCAACTTGGGTTCCAGCATCATCAATTTCTATGTTGTATGTTGTTTCAGGATTAAAAATCCAAAAACCTAAAGCCGTAGATTCCATATCTTCTTCAGAATAAGCAAAGTCTCCAGTATATTGTGGAGCATCGTTAATATCAATGTTGAAAGTATCTACTTCCAATCCCAATAAATCAGCTGGAACCCCTGATAACGAAAATGCATAATTTAATTCAGATGCATAAGTACCTGTTATTTCTCCACAAGGTGTTGTAATTGTTCTATGTTCTACCTCATCGGATTCTGCAAATTCTCCATCACCAAGATATTCTCCTTGTACCATTTCATCATCAATTGTTAATTCTTCAGCTTCAGTATCACACATCCAACCAAAACTATTTGTTACTGAATGATCAATTGAATCATGAACGTCATAAGGTTGGTCAAGTCTCCATTCTACATTAGAATCAATTATACTTGCACCAATACTATTAGACATCGCCATAGCAATATTTATTGTATCATCTCCTCCAGTCCAAGCACTATCATGATTCATACTAAATCCTAAAGCAGCATCCATTGTTGTTACCATATCTGCTCCAACAACTTCATTACCTGCTGTTGTTCTGTATTCTGTATATTTAGAATCTAATGACAATAACACATCTAAACTCATTTGCATCGAAAAATCAATCGCAGCACCTTCTTGTGTTGGATCTTCATCCTCATTTCCTGCATCTGAATCTTCCCATTCCATCAGCATTATCATATCAAACAACATAGCATTAACAACTGTTAATTCAGTTATATGCTCTGTAACTTGATGTGCATTTCCACTTAAATCATCAACTGTGGTTTCTGCACCAACTGATTGCTCGATGAAAAACATTGATTCACCAATTGAAACTTGTGCTACTAACATTTCAAAACCAGCCTCTTCAGCTGCTTCTGTGAACTTCGCCAAAATTTCATCAATATTCAATCCGGTTAATGTATGTACATCTTCCCCATATTCCGCCCAATCATAAGAAACTCCCCATGCTCTATCTGATGGCATTGCACTTTCAGCCGAAACTGGAACTGCTGCAAATACAGTTAAAGTCATCAAAGTTGCTAAGATTGTAGCTACGCTTTTGTTTAATGATACTCTATTCATTAGAGGTATTGCCATACTCACTAGTATATCATATTATACACATTTCGTACATATTCTGGTGTAAAAAATAAAGTTGGTTTATAAATTACCTTTAAGAGAGTCTTGACTATCTTCTAAAGGCCCCCATTCTGTTCTTGTTTTATTAATTCCAATTCTTTTGGCGAAAAAGAACTTGAAATTTTTCCAACCATCTCCCCACGTATTAATCTCAGCATCACCTACACGTTTTCTATAAGGAACTGAAATTTCTGCAAACTTATCTTTATCTAAATGCATTTTTGTAATTAATTTAATCTCTTCAGATAATGGCATTCCATCATTCGTTGGTCTTAATTTTAGATTTTCAAAAATTGATTTCTTAAAAACCCACATTCCTGATTGTGAATCTTTAATTCCATTCCAAAACAACATTCTTCCTGTTATTGAAAGTGCCCAATTTCCAAACCCATGTAATCCAGACATTGCTCCATCTTCAGCCAATGTCAGTCTATCGCAAGTAATGAAATCTAAATCTCGATCGATTAATACCTTAACTAATTCTGGTATTTTTTCTGCNGGNTAGGTGCAATCTGCATCCATTGTAATNATTATNTCTCCAGAAGCNATTGCAAATCCNGTTCGATATGCCCTTCCATAACCTTTCCTTGGCTCAATATGTACTCTCGCNCCCTTTTTCAANGCAATTTCTCTAGTTTTATCGGAAGAATTNCCATCTACAATTAAAATTTCTAATTTTTTACAGAATTTTTTAGGTATCGCATCAATAGTATCCCCAACACCTTCCTCTTCGTTCAAAGTGGGAAGTATTACAGTCACACTGACATCAAGTTTCTTTGTCATTAGACCCCTCGAATAATTTAATCGATTTAAATGGATTTGTGATTAACATCAAATCGGACTGTTCAAAAACAAATAACTCTAGGAGTTGTTTAGATGCACATAGCGATGCTGGCTGGAGAATATCCTCCATTATGGGGGGGTCTTGGTTCCGCAACCTACCATCTTTGCAATTTTTTAAGCAACATGGGGCATGAAATAACTGTAATTACAAGGAAATTGAAAAATGGAGTAAGGCCTTCAATAGATAATGTGAATGTTGTTGAAGTTAATTGGTTATATGCTCCTATGANATTTACTCGNAGTTATGGGAAAAATGCTCTAANNAAAATTAAAAAAATTAATTCTAAAAANCCAATAGACNTCATACATNTACATTGNCCATTAATAGCATTAAAAGAGAAGGAAATCCAATTTCTTCGAAATGAAATTGCACCAGTAATAACTAGTTTACATGGTAGTTGGTTAGGTGAGCGTGATGGGATAATTNCCGCAAAAAAACATAAAGAAGCNGCAGTATGGAAAAATCCNAATGATTTGGCAATATTATTTACTGCAAAATATTANTCAAAATATGAAACNGCAGCAGCTAAAGCAAGTAATATTTGTGTTGCCAACTCAAACGCAACAAAAAATGATTTCAAATCACGTTACTCATTANCATCAAATTGGNATTGTGAAGTAATTCATTGGGGTNTTGATGAAAATTTATTTTGTCCAATTAATCATGAAGATGAAAANGAACANTCCTCTTATGAAGAAATTCGGAAAAAATATGGTGCTGATGATTTAGATGGTCTAAAAGGAAATTNCAATACAAANACACCATTGATTTTAGCTGTTGGAAGATTGGCTGCGAGAAAAGGATTNAGATTCTTANTAAAATCAATGCCAAAGGTNTTGAAGGAAATTCCCTNAAGCGAANTTAGTAATNGTTGGAAGNGGNGGGATGTATAAAACATTAAAAAATCAAGCAAANAAGTTAGGGATTTTGAATTCTGTAATTTTTGAAAGAGGNATGGANTTTGATGATTTNGNATCTTGTTATAGATCTGCAGATTTAATCGTNTANCCCTCATATTATGAAGGTCAAGGTCTTATTCCTTTAGAATCNATGGCTTCAGGAATTCCAGTTGTAACTGTAAANGATGGNCCACTACCCGAAATGGTTGATGAAACNGTTGGNTCATTATTTTCTCCAGGNAATTTTGANGATTTANCNGATAAAATTTTGANGGAATTANAAAATCCANATTTGAGAAAAANNCAATCAATTAATGGAAGAAANCGTGTGTTNAATGAAAGTACATTTACACANGAAAAAACNGCAATAAGATTTAATGAATTATACAATAAAATAATTACTGAAAANTAACATNAAAGCGCTTTGTTCATATCATAAATCATTGTCGCNCATNCGTGAAGAGTCNGAAANCCAAACCNGAGNGTGTTGTTATAGCAACNCCANTAGCNGAAGNNGCGGGNATNAATCAAACTCTAAACAAAGTACTTGGTGCAACATCNGTTANAGTAGTNATATTCATTGTAATAGCGGCAATACATGGTGAAGCAATTAGNAACGGCATTATNGAAAATAATGATGATTCTTTTGTTAGAGTTCCNGTTTGGGAAAGAGGNAATTTNGATTNTATCACAAATGAAAACTATAGTTATGTAATGGAATTTGGAGAATATGAGGTTCTAGAAACATCAAATGAATGGAATTCAACACATGTATTTGTCGAATATGAATTGCCTTTAGAGGAAGGGGGAGCCGCTCCAAATGGTATTATCTCTCTAGCTTATTGGAGGCCTAACGTGCCTGATGGCGTACAAGTACCTGTTATTGCTGAATTTGGACCATATTTTCAAGAACCAAGCGTACAAACTCCTACAATAGAAGTACCAGGTAGTTGGTTNGGTCAAATGATTATTGATCAAATTCTNCCTCATGGATTTGCATTNGCTCAAGTTTCNGTNACNGGTACAGGNCGTTCAAATCATTGTATGGATTTAATGGGTACAGCAGAACAACTAGGNAATGATGCAGCAGTAACTTGGNTAGGTTCNCANAATTGGTCTAATGGNAATGTAGCAATGATNGGAAANTCATATGANGGTTCNACACCNTGGCAAGCAGCAATGTTTGGTAATGANNATCTCAAAACNATNGTTCCAATTTCNGGATTAATTGGAGTTAAAGAATTAATGTGGAAAAATGGTTCATCCGAAGCAAGAGCNCCAATAATGCANAATGGTGTTTANGGNTCATANGGNTTTGATGGNGATGAAGAAGANTATGGAAATTTATGTCCTGATTATATCATTGGNCCNGGAACTGGAGTTTCNGCTTACATGTTTGGTTCAGANNTTGCTGGTGACTATTGGGCTGAAAGNTATTTNCTTGNCCGCGTNTTAGATAATTANAATGGCTCTGTTTATTTAATNCAAGGNATGCATGATTGGAANGTAGANCCNCATATGGCNATTCCAACGATAAATAGNATTAAAGANGCNGGNATTGAAGCAAANGGNCTNTTTGGCCAATGGGATCATGATTATCCNGATAGGGCAATACAATTAGATGACCGTTCTGATTTAGGNGGNAGAGGNGGNGAAGCATTTCCTGAAATGATNCGCTTTGANTGGATGCAAGANTTACTNGAATGGTTTGATTGGTATCTANGNGGNGANGGNAATCANCCATNNTTACATGTTGAAATCCAATCTAATCATGGNNCTTGGAGAATNGAAGACCNATATCCNGCNTCNGANACTGAAGAATTAATTTTTACTCTTGGAACNGATATGANTAGTTCTGGAGGNCTTACNGTTTTNCCTGATGCTTCAACGGGNCCTGTATTTGAAACATCACCNTTAACTGAAGATNTTTATNTTCAAGGAATGCCTAGACTTCANGTTCAAGTAACTACTTCAACNGTTGGTGGACANCTTTANGCTTTGTTAGAAGACTGTGATGGTANTGATTGTATTCATATTGGTCATGCAATTATGGATTTNCGTTACCATGAAGGNGGNGAAGAATTATCCTCGGCTTGGTTACCNGTTNTAGAAACAATAACTGCAAATATGGAATTTATTGCTTTGGATGCTGAAATAATGGCTGGCCATACTTTACGATTAACTTTGTTATCGACTGGTGAAGATTATCTTCCTGCTTCAACTTCATCAATAGTTACAATAGTCGAAGGTGAAGGTAGTACATTACAATTAGACACATTTAATCCCGATGAAAAATTATATTGGATTCCACCAATTTGTACTCATTCAGTATGTCCACAATCTGATTAAATTTGTTAATTTCCAAATATTTCTACATCAATTGGTTAATAATGAAGTTACTTAGGTCATCAATCATGGCGAGTAATATAAAGCGTACTATGGCTTGTTTACTTGCTGTTATTTTTTTAATTCCCTTTACACCTTCTGCTTTGGCAGATGATGATGCCGCTAATGCTACAGCGTTAACTGATGGAAGCACTAGTTCTGGATACGTTGATGCTGAAGGAGATTCCAGAGATTGGTGGAAAATTGATATCTTAGGTGGCGATACATTAACTATCAGTGTTTCATCTTCAACGGGTGATCACGGTTTTGATTTATTTGGCTGTTTTGGAACTGATCACTGGGAAGGACGAGTGAAAATTTGGGATTCTACAGCTTCAACAAACCTTTATCAAAGCGATTTTGGAAGTGCAGGGTCTACATCAGTTACTGTTTCAATTGTTCCTTCTGCATCTGAATGGGGTAGTGTTACGGGACCTACAACTTACTATACAGAAGTAATTTCTTTAGATGGTTGTGACCAAGATGAATTTGATTATTCAATTACTGGAACTATTGACAAAACATACCGAGATACTGATGGTGATGGTTTTAGAGATCTAGATGATGATTGCCCTAATGATTTTGGTAAAAGTAGTGAAGATAAAAATGGTTGTTTAGATAGTGATGAAGATGGTTGGTCTGATGAAGGTGATAGGTATCCAGTAGATGGAACTCAATGGGAAGATTCTGATTTCGATAATTATGGGGATAATCCTAATGGAAATAATCCAGATTCTTGTCCTGGTTTTTTCGGCCAATCTTATCAAGATCGATTTGGTTGTCCTGATTCTGATGGTGATGGTTATAGCGACCCTAGCACCCTATATTCAATCGAGCCTTGGTCTGTATCTGATGGTGCTGATGCTTTTTGGTGGTCTCCTCAAGACCCTTCGACTCAAAATATCTGTGGAATGTATTGCCACACTCAATGGAGTGATTTTGATGGTGATGGATTAGGAGATAACTGGTATGATTCAAGATGGGAGGCCATACATATTGAAACCGGAATCGGTGAATACATAGAGGGGGCAATTTTAGAAGATGCTTGCCCTCACATCATTGGGTATTCTTCAGAAGATAGGCCCGGATGTCCAGATGCTGATGGGGACGGATGGTCTGATGGTGATTCTAACTGGACTATTGATAATGGTGCAGATCCATTTCCAAATGATTTCAGTCAATGGAAAGATACCGACAGAGATGGTTATGGCGATAACTATACTTTTGAAATTGATGAAAATGGCTTAAGAATTGAAATAGGAGATGCATTTATTGAGAACCCTACACAATGGAGCGATAGTGATGGTGATGGTTGGGGGAATAATCAAGGCAATCAAGACACACAAATTGATTCGTTTCCATATGAAAAATCACAATATTTAGATTCTGATAATGATGGATATGGGGACAATTATTCTGGCTTTGAAGGTGATTCATGTGTTGAAACTTGGGGCTTTTCTAATCAAGATCGATTTGGTTGTCCTGATTCTGATTCTGATGGATTCTCTGATCCAGACGAGGGGTGGATCTCACATCCAGAAGGGTTTGCAGATGCATTCCCATCTAAAGCAAGTCAATGGTATGATACTGATGGTGATGGGTTTGGAGATAATCAAACTCAGAATGCATGGCAACCAGATAGTTGTCTTCTAACAAAAGGTGATAGCTATAGGGATAGATGGGGTTGTCCTGATACTGATGGTGATGGTGCTTCAGATCCCGACAATGATTGGCTTACACACCCATTAGGAATGGCAGACACATTCCCTCTTGAATCAACACAATGGATGGATACTGATGGTGATGGTTATGGAGATAATCCTGTAGGAGTAACTCCCGACAATTGTGTAGAAATACCTGGTACAAGTACAGAAGATAGGTATGGATGTGTAGATACTGATGGTGATGGATGGTCTGACTTAAGTGATAAATTTCCACATATTCCTTCACAAATGTTAGATTCTGATGGTGATGGTTATGGGGATAATCTTTCCGGCCATGAACCAGATGCATGCCCAACTGTTTTTGGAACGAGTTTGCTAGATAGAAGGGGATGTCTTGACTTGGATGAGGATGGTTATTCCAATCCTGATGAACAATGGTTAGCAAGTCCTGAAGGTCAAGCTGATGCTTTTGAATATGACCCTTGGCAGTGGTCAGATATTGATGGCGACGGGTATGGAGACAATCCAATAGGCAATTTAAGAGATGATTGCCCCTCTGATTCTGGAATTTCTACCATAGATTTCCAAGGATGTCCTGACAATAATGGAGACGGATATTCAAATTCTTTTGGAGAAATAAAAGCTGCCATGACAATAATGGGTAGTAACCCTCTTTCTTCTTGGGCAACTTACGCCATTGCAGGATTAATCTTCCTTTCTGCTGTAATCGTAAATAGGGTTTTTGAAGAAAATGATAATGAAGATTTGAAGGAGGTGGATTTTATTGAACAGGATTAGTATCAACCTCTGTATCTTAATTTTAATTTTACCACTTATCTCTGTAGTTCAAAATGTCCATGCAGCCGATGGAATAGATTTTACTGTTGTAAATTATGAAACTAGAGAACAAGATATCGATAATGATGGCTATGTTGACCAATTAAGAATTGTATATAATGTAAACACTACTAAATCACAAACTCCAGTTTCAGCTAAAGTAGTCACAACATTTGATCAATACCCCAATCAATATGAAATTACACAATGGGATAATTTTACATTAACTAATGAAAAATCACTATCAAGATCAATTTTTGTTGATGCTTGGAAAGAAGGAAAATATCTCGTTTCATTAATTTTCTTGAATACACTTACAAGCGAGGTAATTTCTGAATATCAACTTGGTGAATATAATTTAATGGTGGGAATGGAGGCTCCATTTGTGGCTCTAAATGTAATTGCTGAGCATGAAGGAAAAACAGTAGACGACAATTTTAATACGGGATCTGAATGTAAAGTAAAAAGAAACGTATTAGACAATATTGGTCATAGATATAACAAAACTGGAGAAGTTCAATTCTTAGGGGCTCCGTGGATTTCTCCCTCAATTGAACCAGGTGAAAATATACCAAATAATGATGAAATTGATTGTAGTAACTGGCCTGCAGGAAAATACTCTCTAAAATTAATCTATCACAATTCACTAGGTTATTCTCTAGAAACTTGGAAGAACTTTTCAATTATTAATCAACCAGCGCCAAGTTTTAATCTTAATTTAACCGGACAAAATATGGAGATCGGGAGTTTATGTTTTATCACAATTGAACCTACAGATGGTACCGATTTTAGTGAAAATCAAATATCCTGGACAACTATTCCAGAACACGAAAATGTTGAAGGTTTAGAATTAAACTGTAAAATGTGGTTGCCAGGAATTCATCGCATTATTGTTAATGTAACAAATTCTGAAGGTATAAGTGCAACTAATGGAGTAAATTTGGTAAGAATGCCACCTCTTGGTGATACAAATTTATCTACTTGGGGAAATCAAAGTGTAACTTCATCTTGGCCTGTTAGAAGTGGAGGGGAAGTTGAATCAGAATACATGGGTTATATTGCAACGGGAATAGGTATGCTTCTATTATTTTTAATTTCAGTAATTGTATTGAAGAGATTTGGGGAAGACATACAAGGCGAATTTTCTACAAAAAAATCGAATATAAATTCAGATGGATTGCCAACACATAGGGACGATGATGGCCATCTATGGAGGCAACATCCTGATGGACAAATAGATTGGTGGGATGAAAATGCAAATATGTGGATTCCTTTCCAGTAATTCATCTACGAATAAATAATACCGCAGGTCCTCCATTGTGAATAAATAATTTTATTTTTTTATCTTTTGAATAATTATGAATTCCACGTGTGGAAAAATTCATTTCTTCTTGATTTAATTCCCATTCTACTCCTGTTAAAGAAACTATACTTTTTGAAAAACAAAATAGTGATAAATGTGTTTTTTTATCAAAATTAAATTCTAAATGTTTATTTTGTGGTATATAATATACAATAAAATCATTCAAATGAATCTGTATCTTAATTGGGAACGTTTCTTCTTGATTTAATTCCGCTAGCGCAGCATAAGTTCCTAAAATATGATCGTTCCGTCCAGATTCAACACCAATAATTTCTATCTCTTTAATTCCATTTGAAATTGTCCAGTTTATTGCTTTAACTAAATCGGTTTCTTCTTGACTAGTTTGATGAATTATCTTCACTTGATTATTAATTAATGATTGATTTAATGAGTCAAAATCCCCAATAACAATATCCGGAGTAAACCCTGAATTAATACAATAATCATAACCTCCATCAATTGCAATTAATAATTTATCATTTGAATAAATTTTTTTAAAAATAATATCACTTATATGACCTGCAGCAATTAGTAATGCACATTTTTTTGATGCGCCCATGCCAATGCGAACATTACACTATTAATGAATCATGTTTAATCTGAATTATACAAAGGCCAAGCCTCAATAAGGAGGCCATAGTCGGCAGGTAAGGGTAGATTATGTCAGAATATGTCCCTGAGGGCGCTTTATTACCAAGTGGGATAAACGTAGATGAAACTGCGGCTTATTTTGGAATAACCGATTCTAGTCAAATATTATTAGATTTGGAAAAATCTAATAGACATACATCTATTACAATTGTATTAAACAAAATTTCAGATTTGTTATTAACAGACACTTTTGATTTAGATTCCGGAAGCAACAGGTTACAAGTAGAATCTGGTGAAATCTATTACATACTTACTGGGCCCCTAGAATTGTTAAAGATTACTGAAAATTTACAAAACTATCTTGGACTAAACCCAGAAGAAAATACTGTCCAACCAAATATTACAGAGGAACAATTTACCTCATTAAAATCATTATTAGATCCTATGACTATTTTGAAAATTTATGCTATTGGAGACGTGACTGGTGGAAATAATGAGCTTGCAAAATATGTTACTGCGTTTGATGAAATGATAAACAACCCTTCAGAAAATGTTGAGAATTTATCTCAAATTAGTAAAGAGTTGACTGAGATATTAAGAGATACAAAAAATATGCAAATGCCAAGAGCTATTTCAGTCTTAAAATCTTCTAAAGCAGTACCTACTCCAAAACTTATGACTCCTCAAAAAACAATTCAAGAAGATATAGTTCCTTTGGAAAACAACGTTAATCCACCTCAAGAAAAAGTTGAAGCAAAAGTTTCTCCAACAACTAATTTACAAGAGGCTGCATCACTAATACCTCCACAAAATAAAACTAATATTGTTGAGGCTACTCCATTAATTAAAGCTGAAAAAATACAAAAGCCTGTATTTATACCTAAGGAAGTACCTGAAACAACAATGGAAGATTTAGAAAAAAATAGCCTAAATACAAATAATTGGATTGATGAGAAAAATACTACAAATTCAGAAGAAAACTTGGTTGCAGAACCCAATACAACTCCAAAACTAGTCCCTGTAGTTCCAAAAACAAAGCCAATAAAACCAGAAATCGCTCTACCTCCAAAAATTCAACCTATCAATGAGCCTGTAGTTCCAAAAACAAAACAGCCTGAAAGAATCATAAACACACAAAATCATATTTATCAAAATACTTCTTCTGATTTACCTAAGCCCAAACAAAATTCTCTTCCAAAACCTGTTATTCGTTCAAACACAAATGGAATAATTAGAACATTTCCTAATGGAAATCTGTGCAATGGTTGTGGAGTTAGCCTAAGTAATTCATGGAGATTTTGCCCATTATGTGGATTTAATTGTTAATTAAAGTTGCAATTCTCCTGAAATAATTAATGGTTCTCCATCAATAAAAACAGTTGGCTCCTTAATAATTCCACTAGTTAGAATACCTGGATGGTTACCATCAATTTTACTGCCTTCTAAACCAATACTAAAATAACAACTCCCTAGTACTTTTTCATCTTCAAGTGCATTTCCAATTAACTTTGATTGAGGATTTAAACCAAAACCAAATTGTGAAATTGTCCAAACAGAAGATTGATCTTTAGCAGGCATTAAATTTGCGGCTTCAGCAAAAAGATGCCTGACTCTTTGTGCTTCAGGGCCTCCTTTAATATCTGTAGCCGCTCCATCGTTTACTTTGAATCTAAGTGGTTCACTAAGAATCATTGAATCGAAACTTCCATCAATATACAAATCACCTTTGGCTGTTCCTTGTATTAAATTATTGAATATTTTTCCCGCAGGTAAATTTGTAACCATTCCTGGTCTATTACAAATACCACTATCTTCCCTATTCCATTTTTTAGGATCGATATCAAATCTAATATCGGTTCCCTCTGGAGAAGTCACTCTAATATTTCTACGTCTACGAAGGTGAACCCCTACCCTACTAATTGTTTCTCTAATCTCGTTAAAATCAGCGAGCATGCCTCCGCTAGCAAATAATTCTGGAGTTATTCCAGGCATAGTAGCAATTCTAGCTCCATCTTTACAGGCCTGAATTCTAGCTTTAGTGTGAGTAATACTAAATTTTGTTGGGGCAAGTACGACATTTTGAGTCCTCATTAACTCTGCAACTGAATTTGGTGGCTCATCACCATGGTGGCGAGTAAATGGCATTATCACTAACAAAACATTATTTGAAATTTCGGAGGCTACTTTATACAATTCTTGACCGATTTGACTTGTAGAGGGATCTGCAATAACTAATACAGATTCATGGCGTCTTATTTCCATACAAATATTTACTACTGTTTTTGCTGCAATATTTAATAAATCTTCAAAGTTTTTATCTTTAGAAATTATATTATCATTGATAATTTCCCCATCCAAAATTTCTTTAGATTCTCTCTTTGATTTTCTTGCCACATAACTACCGAAGGAAATCTTATGTTTGAATTATTGTATTAATTGTTTAAAGAAAAAAGCAAATACTCAATATTGTCTTTTTTCTGGGACCGTTTGGGCGGAAAGATGAGTTACGAACAATTTATTGAAGAAGTGAACACATATTCAAGGATTCAGGCTATTCAAAGCCAATTAAGTTGGGATCAATCTGTGATGATGCCACCAAATGGTGCAAAGGCTAGAGCAGAGACATTGGCTTGGTTATCGGGACGTGCGCATGAAACAATTACTAGTAAAAAAATGGGGGAATTGATTTCAAATTTAGAAGAAAGTTTAGATGATTTGAATGATGATCAGAAAACTAATGTTTTAGAAATTAGAAGAACTTATGATAAGGCAACAAAGCTACCTGTGGAATTTATTGAAAGATTAGCTAAAACTCGCTCAAAAGCAATGGGGATTTGGGCTAAAGCAAGAGAAAATAATGATTTTAATATGTATGCGCCAATATTAACTGAATTAGTAGAACTTGCTAGAGAGAAAGTTAGTTATCTAGGAACTGAAAAAACACCTTATGATACATTATTAGATGATTATGAAGTTGGGTTAACTGTCGATTATTTAGATCCCTTGTTTGCTAAATTAAAATCAGGATTAATCGAAGTTCTAAATAAAATATTATTGGCCGAAAAACAAGAAATTGTTGATTTAGATATGAATTTTCCAATTCCAAAACAAGAATCTTTTTGTTTAAAGGTTTCAGAACAAATGGGCTTTGACTTTGACTCTGGGAGAATGGATATTTCAGCTCATCCATTTTCTATCTCTATTTCAACTGGAGACACAAGAATTACAACAAGATATGATGAAAAGGATCCTTTCTCATGTCTTTATGCTGTAATGCATGAAACTGGTCATGGCCTATACGAACAAGGTTTACCTGATAAATTTGCATTAACTCCCAGGGGAACTGCAATTTCATTAGGTGTTCATGAGTCTCAATCTCGATTATGGGAAAATCAAATTGGAAGAACCGAAGAATTTTGGAAATTTACATTACCAATTTTCAAAGAAGAATTTCCAGATTTCCCAAAAGAAATTGATGCTGCTCAAATGAACTTAATTGCGAATCAAGTTGAGCCTTCATTCATTAGAGTTGAAGCAGATGAGGTAACATACAATTTACATATAATTTTAAGATATGAAATTGAAAAACAATTATTTAACGGGGAATTAGAAGTAAATGATTTACCTAAAGTATGGAATAGCATGTTTAAAGAGTGGTTTGGATTAAATGTTGAAAATGATACAAAAGGCGTTCTACAAGATATTCATTGGTCTATGGGTGCATTCGGTTATTTCCCAACTTATACCCTTGGAAATTTATATGCTGCACAATTATTTGATAAAATGAAAAGTGAATTTGGAAATGTTAATCAAATGATTGAAGGAGGAAATTGGCTTCCAATTTTAGATTGGTTACGGAAAAATATTCATGAAAAGGGCCGATTGCATAGTCCCTCTGATTTAATCGAAAAAGCAACGGGAAGTCAACCATCTTCTGAACCGTTTTTAAATTATATTAATGAGAAATATAGTAAAATTTACAATTTTTAATCTATCAATAGGTGTATAAATAATGGTAAAATGTCAAGAGTGTGGAGAAGAAACAGGCGAGGATGAAATATTTGTAATGATGCAATCAGGTTTTCAACCTGTAATTTTCTTCTGTAATCAAAAATGTCACGATTCATATTTTGGTCAATCATAAATTTACAAGAAAGGATATTGAAATCTAATAGACTTCCCGCTGTTTAATCCCAATTGTCATCGCCACAACAAGCTTGGCAAATCAGAGGTATCTGACGTGGGTCCATCAGCCTCCCACAAACCGTACACGGAACCCATTCACTAGGCATGATACTAAGTATCGGCATTCGGTAAATAGTGGTTGTCAATGAATAAACACGATATGGAACAATCAGTATTCATGAGCAGAAGGAGGGTGTTTGGATCGGTAGCCCATGCTTCGTGCTGTAAAAGTAAAAGCGATTCGTCTACGATATATATTAGTGCTTTCATCAATTACCACTCTCCATGCGAAAAAGTGCTTTGATACTAGTTTTGGTAATGGCCTGCGCAAGTCTGGCTGGATGTATT
>PBHR01000019.1 GCA_002720275.1 Methanobacteriota archaeon | reverse complement strand
CAGGATGGCATCTGTTCCGTTTGTTCTAATCGACATTCCGTTTGTGCCATGATCATATTTAACATAAGCAATGTCAGGATCGCTAGCGTCTGGGAAGTAAACACCTGCTACGTGGATTGATCCAGCCAGAATAGACAGGCCGGCGTTGCCATTACTCTCAAGGATTAATTCGTCACCCTTGTCGTCAACGGCTGAAGTGCCGCTGTCACCAGTCTTAACATGCAACTTTCCTAAAGGCGCTGTTTCGTCAATGCCTAGGTAGTTGGTTGACTCGTCATAAGTAATCGACATGTCATTTGTTGAACCAAGAAGCTTGACAGTTACATCAGTAGTATCGTCCTTTCCGATCTCGACCTTGGCGGTCTTAAGATTGATAGATGATACGGCCTGAATGTCAGCAATGTCGCCGCCAGCAACGACCGAAAGTTTACCATCGTCATCGACTGCAAAGGTCGCATTGTCGGTGCTAGTGTCATTATAAGAAAGCTTAAGCTGAGTGCCCGTTCCCATAACCTCAAGATGGCTATCGGGAGAGCTAGTACCAATACCAACCTTTCCTGTGCTGTCGATGCGCATTCTCTCTGTAACAGAATTGGCGCCGGCAGCAGTTGTAGAGAAGATCAATCTTCCCGGTGTGGTGTCTGTGGTAACAGTACCCTCGACCGCTGCACTAATACTGGCTGCTTGATTGTCATAGTCTCCATAATATGGCGACCAAGATATTTGACCAATCATGTCACCGGATATGACATTCAGTGACCCGCTTGAGTCACCTCGGGATTTTCTAATATAAACGTTCGTACCGTACGCGGCGCTATCGTTATTTCTTTCAAATATGCTGACGCCGTTATCGGTTTTTACGTGGAATCCATTATCGGGCGTGGCTGTTCCAACGCCGACTCTATCGTATTTTCCGTCTACAACAAAAGTATTTGAATCAAAATTCAGTCGTTGCTCATCCTCGCCATAGACGATGTTCATGCTGTTTGTTGTGCCTACAAGCTGAATGGTTGTATCAGTGTCGGCGGTACCTCCACCAATTTTAAGCAAGTCAGTCTTTGCGTTTACCGTCTGGGGTGCCCACAGAACGATCTCTGTGTTTCCTCCGGTCCATGGTCTGATATAAAATGTACTAGTCGAATCGGTCCACATCGCGACGTGGTTGTTAACGTCGTGCGAAAGCTTAATGTGGGGATTCGCATCATCGGCACTTCCGTAAATTTCAAGAGGGCTGTCGGGTGATGCGGTACCAATACCAACATGCCCGTTCGCAGCATCAATAACCAGATCGATTGAATCAACCTTCAGCTTTTTAGCTGACTCATCGTAAACAATCGATAGGTCGTTTGTCGAACCCTTGAAGGTGAGAGTTGTATCATCTGTATCGTTAATACCAAGCGTAATCGTGTCGCTCTTAAGATGTGTCTCTGTGGAAGCATCGACTGTAAACTTCTCGGATGACGGGCTGACATTACCGTCACCTGACGCATTCGTCCAAACGTCCATGTAATTGCTACCGTCGTATGAAATCTTAACTTGCTGACTAGAATCGTCCATTACCTCTAAGGCGTTAGCGGGATCTACTACGCCGATACCTACGTGGTCATTAATTGCGTCTACAACTAAAGTGTTTGAATCAAAGTTTAACACCATCAACGATTCATCATAGTCAATATCGAAATCGTTACTTCCGGCGCCTGTAAATGTGAGCTTCGAGTCGGTGGCCGTGTCTTGGCCAATCTTCATCCAAGCAGTATGGGCAGTAACAGCGATTGGGGCATACAAAATGATCTCTTCGCCGGCGCTGGCCTTTGGCCTGATATAAAAATTGCTAGAGGCGTCGGTCCACATCGTCGTATACTTCGCTGAGTCGTACGACAGCTTAAGCTGCTCTTCGTCACCCTGCATAATCTCAAGTCTATGATCGGGATCTGTAACACCAAGACCAACGTACCCGGTGGAGTCCACTATCAAGTCATTCCGTTGGGTGGCTGCGGCGTTGATTGCAAGATGGCTAAGGGTTTTATTTGAAATGTCTGCTGTGATGTTAGCCAACTGTACGTCGTCATTATCGCCATCACTTCCAGAAACATTGAAGAAGATTTGCGACTTTTTGTTTCCGGCGGTATCGATGCTTTTAATATTAAGTTTTGGCTCGGGGGCTTCAACCTGCATGATATTACCAAGCACATGCAGAGAGCCTGTACGCGCATGAATATCTTCTGGTATGGCTTCACTGTGCGTGTAGTTGTCTCCAAATACGGTACTACCAGATACCAGAATCTCCGTAGAGGTTACCGTCCTGATAGAATATGTCTCTGCCATGACGCCGCCACTGACATATAAGTTTCCGTACAGATACAGCGAAGAACCTGACATGTCTTGTGAATCGGTGTTCCCGCTTGATTCATCGCTACCGCCCGAATCGTGACTGTGCGGTGTAGAATTAGGATAGAAGACCAAATCAGCAGAGCCGCTGAATTGACCGGGCACTAAGTCGTCACTTCCCCATCTAAACTGTAGCGAGCCGGATGGACCGTCAGCCGAAGCTGTGGCTCGTTGGGCGTCTACATACGCCCATCCATAATCATCGGGTGGTGGAGCCATTTGAACCGCCTCCCTTGGCTCTCATACGGCGCAGCTTACTTTGTCGCTTGCGCTGGGCTTCTCTCTTTCGTTCAGCCTTCTTGCGGAGCCTTTCAGCCTCTCTGATAGACGCGGCTCGCTTTAGCCGCTTAGCTTCGGAGGGCTTTGTGTAATATCTGTTTTCTCGGACTTGCTCAACAATCCGCTCTTTCTTGCACTTGCGCACAAAACGACGAATCATTTTCTCAGCCGGCTCGCCCTTGCGTGCGACCACGGTAACATTAGACTGCTTGGGTGGTCCCGGTGCAACCTCTCTTTCGTATCGACGATTCCTGTTCGTACGCCGTCTGTTGTGATTTCTATTGTTTCTGCGATATGCCATCTATGTAATACCTATGCGTCACTGCCTGCAGGCGCATCAGTCAAACCAGAACCAGTAAGAGCGTACATTCTGCCGGGCGGGATGCCGGTAAGCTCTGCAAACACTCTGTAGTGTCCGTTGCCGCCGCCATCATTGGGGATAGAAACATAAATTTCGTTACACTTGCAGTTCAATTCCAGAACCGATTGTGAGCCAGATACAGGCTGGACCTCAAGATAGTGTTGTCCACCATACGAATCAGCAGATCCGATGCCGCCAATTACGTCACCGTCTGAACCTGTGGCATTAAAGTGTACGCGCAATACTCGCGCCGAATAATTGTAAACAGTAACCTTCTTGGCTACCCAAGGAAATTGGTACCTAACTTCTTCGTTCACTGCTTGGGAATCTGAACCCGATACCCATGGGTCGCCCGAAGCTTGGTACGAGCCTACGTTGTTAAGTCCTACCCCGTAGTTAAATGAATCATTTCCTGACATTTTTTATATTCCTTTCCTTCGATAAATAGTATTGACTAAATGAATTTGCCCCATGAGTCACCAGCAATATTTAAGATTCCGTCAATGTTTACGCCGGGATCATTGGGAGCAACATCGCCCAGCGGACTGCCGGGCTGGGGTTCACCTGATGGCTGACCACCTGATGACATAGGTTCGCCCCCTTCAAAAATATCGACGCCGCCGTAAGCGTCCCTGTTGATTGAGTCAATTAAATCTTTTCTTGCGCGCTGGGCTGCTGAGTTGCGTTGTTGCTTTCTCTGTGGTTGGGGTCGCGCTTTAGTCTTGGGCGCGGATTCAACCAAAGGTGTGCCTGCGGTTAGCCCTTGAGCTACCTCAGTAATAATACCTGACAAAACCCCATCTTCAAAAATGACCTCTTTGATGCATTCTTTAATCAGGGGTTTCAGTACAGCCTTTAATTCGGCTTTATCCATACTACTCCCCTTCCGGTACATCAAGNGGTGGCTCAGAAGGAATGNCCTCATCACCGGGGATGGCACCCATCTCTTTTGCGAGNTCCATCATAAGTTGCGATGGGNTNANACCCAAAGCNTCTGCGGCTGCNTCCAGTGTNGGTGTGCGTGATGCAACACGGCCACCNACTGTAGCCTTNTGNTAGCTGGNNCGATCTCTGTGGGAGGGACCGGGCTTNGCCATGCCNTATGCTTCATCGACNTGCTCTTCNTCNGTNTCTTCCTCTTCGTTNACGACNGCNTCNAGNTCTTCNTTAATAATCTGCTTAAGNCTTGNTTTTGAAATCTTCATTTTCGTTTACTCCTTAACGATATCATTTAATAAGCGGTTGATTNTATCCGCTTTNGTAAAAACNTTTGGTTCTTTGTAGGTTTTACCCTCNCTGAGCCCCATAAAGGCATTGGGAGTTGAAGGCTCAGANACNAAATCAAANCAGATTAACTGAAANTCATCCTCNACGATTGTGCGCCCTTGTGCCTCGCTGACCGAACCGAGTCCGCGTGACGAGATCCCTAGTTTCACACCGTCATTAACAAGCTCTTGAAGGATCTTGCCTGATGGTGTGTTTAAAATTTTGACCTTTCCCATAACATTAGGACCGTCCCACCACATTTCAGTAATCATGTGTGAGGCGTTCTTAAGGTTAATAACAGAATCCTCGGGGTGGTCTAACTCCCCAAGGGCTCTTTTTTCTTGTACTAGTTTTTGATAGGTCTTGACCTCTCTCTCAAGAATCTTTCTTGGATAGATGCGNCCATTNCCATTTTGAATGTCTGCTTCTTGCAGCTTNCCAGAAAGCATCATGCCACCNTNGTTGACATAGATCTTTTCCTCTTCCGTCAGGAGATCCTGACAGACNCCGCCTTCGCATAGCTCATAATATTCTTGTAAAAGTACCTTCTTCATAATATCTCTCTAATAAATGACGGGCGCTACCCGCCCGAGTTAACAGCCTTTCTTGCAGTTACGCACTGGCTGAAGCATCCACTTAGCTGTCCAAATGTTCGTGTCCATTGTTACTCCTTGCAATTTGAATNCCGTTATCTCCAAAGACTGTGCAAAGGATATANGAAACGGCTGATGATACAAATCCGCAAATCAAGAAATTAGCGGCAGTGTACTCAAACGTAAATAGTTCTGTATTGTAGTTAACGCCGAACAAAAATAAGCCCACCCAGTAGCCCAAACACATTGGACACTGAAAGAGCTTTCCTAATGAGCCCTTTGTTGGGCGAAGCGAATCAAAGATAGAACCATAGACAAGCATTTGGGTNAGCCCATATGCTGCCAAACTAAACCATAATAAATCCATTANTACCTCTTATGCTCTGTAAAATCTGTTGTGCATGTATGCGTTGCGATAAATGCCGGGACGGATGGANCCCTTCTCTCTCTTGTGTGGTACCTCGCCCAACTCTGTGGACTCTTCCCCNTCTGGCTCTGTCANCCTGTCCTCTTCNTGCTCATCGTACATACGCTGATACATGAATCTTGGNGCCTCTTCTTCCATAAACTTGGTAACATTTAACACTGCCACGTTTATAGCGTCAAGACCTTCGCCTACGGGCTCTTCTAATNCGGCTTGCATCGCCCCATACACATTGCCGCCCTCAACACTCTCACGCTTGACCACTCCCTTTTTGGATAGGTAATCGAACAAGCGACTTTGAGCATCATAAACCATGTCGTTTAATTCATCCTTGGCGAATGCGATTATTGTTTTAGTCTTGGGCGAAATAATAATATCGATATCTTCGTGATCATAGATAGCAAGATCCCCACCGAGAGTCTTGCGTACGTCAAGCGTAACAGTCGCCTGAGTCTGCTTCTCTGTGTCTACGCGATTTTCCTCATCGTACTCGTCGCTCTTCCCTACCTTGATTACGAANTTTGCCATTAGTCTTNNATCTCCGCTGCCAGTTCTTGAATCTTCATGACNTGCATTANCATATCACGATCAATCTGGCGGGNCTTGAAACCATCNATAGTCTCAACAACCTTNTCTGTTTTATTAAGCATGTTNTGATCAGACGCAATCTCTTGAAGGCTGCGTGATTCTGAGATGACTGTCTTCAANCGNGCNAACTCTTCATTCAAAAACATTTTCAGCGCGATNCCGTTATCTGAAAATGAAACAATATATGCGCTGAGTAACTTGTTCTGCTCTTCTCTNAGAGTTGTNGAATACTGTTCATTAAACTTTTTGACAAACGTGCCGTAGACAATATTGTCGATTGGCTTCATTGTGCTCTCGGTCAGGGTCGCTGCACCAGCAGTCATTTTATTAAGAACGTTGTTTTCCAGAAGCGTACGCCTCTTGATGGTGGTGCGGTTATCAAAAATCTGTGAGATAGTNGCAAGGTCTTTATAGTTAGGNACAAACGTGTTGAACGTATCCTTNCCAAGCTCNCTGTTGATNGTNCCAATAAGNTGTGATTGNTGNTCAAAGACCTCTTCTTGGTTCAAAGCCATGTACACTCGCTTAACTTCCAAGAGAAGNTTTTCTGCTGTCATCGGATCAACATCAACTGTCTCATACAGTGTTCTGTATAATTCTANCTCCANTCCCAGTGGNGTGTCGCGCTTGAAGAATTCTTTCATGATAGAAATAATCTTCTTGTTTCGCACACGATCTTCGTTGACCACGCTACTGGTTAATTCTCTAACCAGAGTTTCGTACAAAAATGCTGTGTTTCTTTTCTTATTATGCTTCATTCTTCTTAGACTCCAATCTTTGTAAACTCTCAATCAATGACTTAGTTTCGGAATGGCTGGCGTGAACCTTCTTCTCTTCGGTATAATTAGGTTCGACATTCTCGTTTAGCCCATGGCTAAGTCGGCTCAAGTCATTAAGTCCCTTAAAAAGATTCCTATTGGACGTNCTGGCAATCGACATTCCCGAATCNGCATGGTGNCTACGCTTGCGAGCACCACGTTTTCTGCGGTCGCTGGTAACTGGATAATATACCTTGTCCTTTGAGCCGGGAGTTACATAGCCGCCATCTTCACGGCGACCGGGCGCTGCCAAGAGCGCGGTTTCTTCTTCTTCACCACCGCCTTCGTCGCCACCCATATCCATTTCGCCACCNNNNTCGCCNCCNNNNTCACCNCCNAGNTCNCCGCCAAGNTCNCCNCCNNNNTCGCCNCCAAGNTCNCCACCNNNNTCNCCACCNANGTCNCCNCCTAAGCCGCCNCCGCCNCCNTGNTCTNCTTCGGCTGGNGGNTCTGCTGCAGCNTCAAGCATTGCNTGNATCTTCTTNTCATAAAACATTTCACGNNGGTTGCGCAGGAATTCTTCTGCCGACATGCCAAGTAGATTCTCTGCAACCCAGCGACGGCTGAAGAATCCTTCTGTTGCNGCNGATGCNGTGTCAAACTTGGTGTTCCAGTGCTCAAGCTCTTGCAACTCTGCAATCTTGGACGGATTATTAAGCNGTAGCTTAAACGAAATCAAGTCATCGCCTCTAAAACCAAGAGTAAACAGATGAATGATTCCGATCTTCTCCAACTCAGAGATGACAGAGCGNTGAAGGCGCTGAATCGTTCTTGCAAAGCGCACATCTTTCTGTGCTAGCGTGGTTTTGTCCTCTTCGCCACCTTCGCCGCGTGACAGATAGGACATTGGAATCTTTAAAGCAGAAAAAAGCTTGTCGCGGAGGTATTTAACGTCGTCAATGTCGCCAGTGTACGTTCCACCGGGCAAAGACTCGACCCTGCTTGACTCTCCACCACGAACAGGGATGAAATAGTCTTCATCAATGCTCATCGGGTTGTATCGGAGGTCAACACGACCAGTTTTGGGGTCCACAACCTGATTTCTCTTCATCTGGGTCGTGACTTTCTGCATAAACTGCTCTACATCGTGCGGTGGAATGTTACCAACGTCGATATAGAACACTCGGCGCTCTGGTGAGCGCACAATACGGTATGCCATCATCGCATCTTCAAGCAAAGTAAGCTGACGCCAGATTCGACGGGCTCCTTCAAGCACAGAAGTACCGTATGGGGCAAATTTATCGTTACCAAGGATGCGGAAGTGTGCGATCTGCCAGTTCTCAAAGGTTAATCCACCTGAGTTCCACTGGTACTGCACATAATTGGGGTTGGTTTTGTCCTCACCCTCCATTCTCTCAAGCTCTTCAAGCGGAATACCAACTGCATTCTTGATTCCATGGACTTCATCAATGTCCAAGTACAAAAAGTAGTCTCCAAACTTACACATCGTACGGCACCAGCCGAACAAGTTGGAGTCAATGTTCAAAATCTTGTGATATAAGTTGTCCAGCACGACTTTAATCTCATCGTTGGAGCAATCAATCTTTAAAAGTGGGCTGAGAATCGTAGATGTTGTCATCTCGTCAGCATAAATGTCTAGCGCAGAGGCAATCTCTGGCATATATTCCATCTGGTCAAAGTCAAGGTAGCGTTCTTGGCGGTTCTGGTTCGCCATAACCTGTGCGCTAAGGTTATCGTACGGATTGTACGACGTTCTCTTGAAGTTTAATCCTCCCGCAGAGGTAAAGTTAAACTTATCGAGTTGCGCACGACGATATCGGCGCTGCATTTGCACGCGGCGATTAACAATCGGACCAGAAAGCAGTCGAGTCAGCCGCTTGAATAACGGTGAATCTGGGTTTCTTGGATTTTTAAGATTCGGGTTTCCCCTTTTACTATCAGCCATTTTTTATCCCTTGTACAGCCATGAATACTTTTGATATTCTTCTACAGACTTCTCTGCATTCATTGTATCAAATGTGCCGCCTTTTTTATAACCTATTTGACCCTCAATCGTGGTATTTAATTTAGTGTTAGTTCTAATCATTGAGCCAAGACACGCCTTTTTGTATTCAATATTCCGTGCATTTGCCACAAATGCGGTATCTCGTACCCAGCAAGCGATTGCAAGTGACATAACAAGGTCATCGTTGTAACCTCTCATGGCCTGCGGCTTGCCATTGTTCCAGATGAAGGTCTGGATTTCGCGATAGGTGCGGGTGGAATATATCGTAATTAGTTTGTTTCTGATAAACTCTTCCAATTTCGCGACAATCAAGGGGCGCGTTTTCATAGAAGTAGTAAAACCCGGTACCGAGTTAGACATTGCTTCTGCGATATGTTGCTCAACATAATCGTGTGTAGACTTAACTGAGTGGTAGATGTTGGGGTAGCTTTTATCTATAAGCTTTTCCAACACAGAAAAACCAACGTTATTATTTTCAACGACGATCATACAGTTTCCATACTCTCGTCCAGCACTATCAAGAATGGTGGCGTACATGTCGATTGTTGGCTTGCCCTGATATTCTGCTACCACCTCTAGAGTCTCTAACTTGACAATGTGAAAGACAGAGTAGTCTGCGCCATCGCCACGGGCAACGTCTGCTACAAGTACATAGGACGCGCCAGATTGGTGCTCTTCCCAAATCCAATAGTTGCGGTCAAAGCCGGTACGATATTTTGGCTCCATCACCGTGCCGCTAATCCATGCGATATCGTCAGGATGAATAACCGTGTCACCAGAAGTATTAAAGTTACACTCGAACTCTTGCGCGATTTCTCGACGAGACATGTTGCGCGTTTCTTTGTCAAACCACTCCTGATCGCGGTCAGGGTGCAAGTCCCACATCAGCTTGATGGGATTAAAATCGTTCTCTCCAGACTCTGCGTTTGTGTAGATTGTGTGGAACCAGTTACCGACACCGTTTGGGGTGGACAGTGCAATACAGCGACCCCCAGTAGAAATCGTAGGATACAGACCCATCCACAATTCTTCTAAGCCCTCAACGTGAGCGGCCTCGTCCAGCACCAAAAGAGACAGCGCCTCGGAACGACCGGCATCACCGGAAGTTGAAGACGCTTTAATCTGCGAGCCATTAGTAAGTTCAAATGATGTGCGGTTGTCTACCTCAATAGATGAAATCTGAATAAAGTCTGGTATTCCTCGCATCATTGCTTTCACTTTCTTGACCAAGTTAGCAGCAGTACCAAACTTGGTAGCCATAACTAACACGTTCTTGTCGCGGTGAAACAACATCATCCAAACGATATAAGCCGCCACAATGGTAGAGATACCCATCTGGCGAGCTTTGAGGATCACGTTGAAACGATGATCGTTGAATGACGATAGCAAGTCTTGCTGAAAGTCGTATGTCTTAAAGGGAATCAGCCCATGAATGGGGTGAGAGATCCTGCAATAGTTGTTAATAAAATATACAGGGTCTTTTCCGGCTTTTATAATTTCCTTTACTTGTTCTTCTTTAGATAGTTGAAAAGCCATGCCATCCTAGTCGTTCTTTCTCTTGACGTTGGATGCCTTCTTTGTGCCGGGGTACTTGTCCTTGCCGATTGCCAGCCAATCTTTGATAGCAGAATCCACGGTACGGGACTCTTCGTTTCTGGCGCTGATAACTTCTCCAATGCCGCTGATCTTATAGCACTGATACGCCTTGATGGACGTACGGACTCTGGAGACATACTCAACCATGATATCTGTGTCTCCATCCTTGGTAAGCGTGATTGTGTTACCTGTGACCTTCTTATATTCACTGCGAAGGTACTTGGCAATGTCTGCCAGTCTTTGGGAAATCTCATCCTCAAAGCCGCTTTCGTGTACATGCTTGAGTTTGCAGTCATATTGATAATTGATGATGAGCTTGTCGCCGTGGAAACGAATCTTAAAGCCATCCATTACCCTAGAATCCGTAATAACATCTCCCTCTTCTCTAAAGAGTCCGATCTTACGTGCTTCGCCATCGAGCGAATACTTCTCATCGTGTACGCCATCATAGACATTTGCTGCTGCCTGTGAGAGCCCTCTGATTACTTCAAGTGTTGTTGCCATTTGTTTATTTATCTCCTGATTTTGGTCGCCAGCCGTTTGCCCATCTTTCCTCTCTATCTTCCACATGCTGAATGTAACATTGGAAGCAACAATCAAACTTGTTCATATACACATCATCTTTCGATTCAAATGAATACTTGTTGCAAACGGGGCAGGACCGGTTTGTTTCTCTATTAAGTAGTTTCTGGGAAACTAAAACGCCATTGACTTCTATCTTCTCAACTTTGCGCTCCAGTTCACGAATTTTAAGGTTCGCAGTCTTCAGTTGTTCTAGAAAATCTGCCTCTTTTTCGGGTGTCCAATTAGCACGCGGATTTTGAATCGCTTCGGACCCGTACTTCTCGGCGATGGCCTTCTCAACTCTAGCGACATAATTAGGGTCTTTCTTTTCAGCAATGTTACTTTCCCGACGCGGACAAAGCCGCGTATACAATCCCCAAGGTTATGACAGCACCTGCAGCAGCGCCACCAGCAANCCACCATTCCCTNTTGGAAGGCGANTGTCTNTTGATAGCCTCTTGNAGTGCTGTGATTTCTAAATCTTTCTGTGTNATCACCAACGAATACTCNTCTTGCANGGCAAGATACTTANTGTTNGCCGCATCNAGNCTGTAGTGATACTCNGTAGCTTGNTTGTCAAGCTGATACTCCAACNCCAGATCAAACTGCAGTCTGAGATTTTCTGGCATNGCCANCAACTCCGCTGTNGCGCGGGGNTTAAATANNGTNCCGCGAAATGGNGCCGGCTGGCGATAGTCTAGAAAAGTAAATTGTGGAGTNTNCGCATCTTGTGGNTCATCTGCNAATGCGGGAAGATGCCANCCTAGGCAAAAGGTTAATAATANCTTACTCCACATANTCAAAACCAAATTCCTTTTTAATCTGCTCNGCNACACCNTCNGGNTGNTCAGACCATTNNCGNTCNATCTCNTCNATNCGCTCNNGANNGCGNTCNTCNAANTCNTCNCGGGCNCGGNCGNNNTCTTCTTCNATNCGNTCNAAGTCTGCCAANAGAGCATCCATAAGCACTTCCATTTCTNTCATCTGNACTCTGTGGATTTCTTTCANNCCCTCNATCTGTGCTTCTGAGGATTGGATGCGTGCCTCGTANGCTGTTTCCATGGCCTTATAGTCTGCTCTCATCTTCCAAAATAGCGCANNCGATAGCGCGATGATGAGCAAAACCTTCCAATGTTTAATAACAAANGGCAGNACCTTCTCCCACANNGAAGAAAGCACCGCCCANGCAGCGCGTANCTTAATCATTCAAGCCCCTTCAGTTTTGCAATACCATCAATGACGGTTTGTCCACCAATGTAAATGCCTGAAATNATAACCCAGTCTGAGGATTCNAGNCCTGCCCAAACCATNAGACCTGTGGCNGTAAGCCAAACCATAAACTTGCGAGAAATCATNTTNTCCACAAGACGGTCAATTTTAGCACCTGTATATTTTACTGCTGTCATCATACTACACCTCTACAAAAGCCAGCCGCCGGCGAGAACCGCCAGTGCGAGCAANCCCCACCAACTAAGGCGGTGGTGTCCGTCTACTACTTCAGCCCAAAGAGCGCCAAGAACATCGCCAACCAGATTCAATGCACCCGGTACTAATGCCCAAACTCTCCCTGCCTGTCTTTTAAGCCAATCCATAATGAAACCTCCTATTGATTAACATGCGCATAACCGCTCGTCTTATCAATCGTAATCTGAGTGTCTACGCAATCCTTCAAACTGTCCAAGTGAGAAATCAAGAGAACGGTCTTGAAGTATGTTTTAATTAGTTCCAAGATACGAATAAACCCTTCCATGTTCTCTTCATCCAGAGCAGTGCCCGGTTCATCGAGAATAAAAAGATCGCCCTTTGGCANAGAAGANACNCTGAGNANNGACAATCGGATTGCCATGGCTGCTAATGTTTTNTCTGCTCCCGAACCCATTTCCAACGGTCGNGCNTCATGNCGGGGATGCTTNATAAAGACATTCATCTTCTTTCCATCATCCTCAAAGAAGATTTCAAAGTCTACGATGTTCGCCAGAACCTTCGCAATCTCTTCGTTGATAACTGGTAGCTTCTTCTTGATAATGTCATAGGCGATGCCGTTNGAATGCATGCAGCGCATAAACAAGTCGTATGCAGCAAATCGCTTCTGCAGGTCTGCCAACTCTTGCTGTGCTGCTTCCAGATTCTCGATCCGACTTTCGACAGACCCATGCTCTTTNTGCAAATCCATAAGCTCGNTGTTAAGCATCGAAAGTTTATTATTTGAGCTTTCGAGTTTCTTTTCTGCNCGTACGCGATCCTTCAANANTGCTTCCAGATTCTCGATGGCATCACGGTTCTCTTCATAGACCCGCTCGTTTGCCTCAAGATCCGAAATCTCTTTTTCGATGCGTATAATGGTGGTCTTGTTCTTCTGCACCTGCAGGCGGCAGTCGGAAATCTCGCCCGACAACTCAGCAGATTTNCGCATCAGATCCTCATATCGCGTCAGATATCGNTTGACNCGCGCTGGCTCCAGATCATCNATCTGAGTTTGCAGTGCTGCCATGGATTCTTNAATCGNTGAGATTCGNTTGTGTGTGTCTGGCAGTGATGCCTTGGCTACNTGCGCNTCCTTGACAAACGGGTTTTCACAACAATACTTGCAGTCTGGATCGTATTCGTGATCNGCGAGCATCCTNATCTTCTTTTCCTGCCTTGTNGCTTCGGAGTGTTCTGANTCTAGCTTCTTTTGCGAGTCGGCGGTGGAAGCGACAAGCTGCTCGATTTGCTGCTGTCGCNNGCGATATGTGTCCACATCGAANTCTTTGATAAAGCTATCCATGCGAATACGAACAGACTCCTTGTGAGCGCAATCCTTAGATAGATTCACGTTCTCTGCGCGGAGTGCGCTAGCNCGGATTCGCTTGTCGGATAGNTTCTTCTTGATNCCGACAATATCGACGATGCCGGATGGGACACTTTCAATCTTGTTAACAATGTCGTCTAGAGCATCTTTGAAGTTGTCGCGGCGTTGCTTTTCTGCAGCCAAGGACTGATTACACACGCCCAAGCTTTCAAGGACATGNGCCTCATTAGACTGCAACTCAACCAGTTCAGTATCATAATCCCGCTCTTCAAGTCTCTTGAGNGCNCCCTTCATATCCGCGCTGTCTTCCTTCGCCAATCTAAACTTTTTCTCAAAAACTTCTAGGTCGAGAAATTTTGCGAAGATTTCCTTGCGTCGAGTTGTTCCCTCNTTAATAAATTGAAGNGCGCCGTGCTGGGACGACATAGATGANANNANGAAATCATCNAGNGTACCNACNNCCTTGCGAATNTTCTTNTCTGTCTCATTGCGAGTCANNCCNTTCTCGCTCATNGNNTCNCCNCTGATCAGGCACTCAGATGTAAANTCAAGATCGGTNTTNGCCTCNACNGTCTCTTCNCCCTTCAATCGCTTNATGTATTTCTCNCACTGACGATTGACTGTGTACACCTTCTCACCNATAGAAAACTCAACNGTTGCNNNACAGTCCTGNTTGTGCTGATTGATTACNTTNAGATTCTTNCGCTCATTCTTNGANGTAGAGTTGAACATNGTGAACAACAGNCCGTCAATGATACTNCTCTTTCCNCTGTAGTTTTTGCCAAAGATACCTACNATGCCNTTCANTTTCTCAAAGTCAATNGAGTTGCCCTCGCCNTAGTTNAACAGNTTNTCAAACTTAAACGANTTTAGNNNCCAGTTTACATTACGGGTGATCTCTTCTTCTTTCTCNACAATACGATTGTAGTGCCCNTTGATCGAATGAACCTCTTTCATCAGAGCATCGTCAACCTCNTATTCCTTGAGNTATTCNTCAATAAGCTCTTCCTGNACAACTGGATCNCGCAAGTCCTCCTTGACCAAGTTATATGTCANGGCNTCTACATTCCCGCGTTCACCCGCAGCGCGNTTAAGGAACGTAATTGANTCAGGCTTGAAACGATGCTTTGCAACGTCAAGAGCTTTCTTCATGCGGTTTAGAGGAAGGTTATTGTTCGACACCAAGCGAAGGCGAGCACCCTTTGGAANCTCTGTGTTCTTGGGCATGCGACCCTTTGGTGTCAACTCAATCGTCACGAATGGCTTAGGGTTCTTGAAGGCAATATGCTTCACGTCCCATGTGTCGCGATCCTTAATATCCCAAATCAGAAGCCCCTTGTCATTTGTCTCGCCATGGTTCTGCTGGATGGTGGAGCCGGGGTATCGAATACGCCCTTCCTTGTCGAGCGTCTGGTTTGTCTTGTGGATGTCTCCCAAGAACGCAAAGTCAAACTTGTCAAAGATTTTAATGTCATGCTCNCCGTGNTCCATGACCCAGCCNGCATCAGTCTTGACGCCAGAAATNGAACCATGGTACANGGCAATGTTAATCTTNTCNGGNTCAGTNGGNTCNGTCCAGTTATCCTCATCAAACACAGATAGCACGTTTAGCGTATAATCGGCGTTTAAAGGCGTTTCTCCGGCGTTCTTGAGCAGATACAAGTCTTGCANGTCAAGAGCNTCNACAATGGGCGTNATGGCGTCCTGACGGCTNCTGTTGCGNAGGTTACCATCATGGTTGCCNAAGATGATATACGTCGGTGCGATATCCACTAGGTTGCGNAAAAAGTCAGAACAAAGCTCTACAAACTCTGGAGAGATTTGAGTCTTGGTGTGGGCAATNTCGCCACAGTGTACGATACAGTCCACCTCTTCATCGCGCAGTGCTTGATACAACTGCTTGAATACTTCTTTGTATTCGTAATGGTACTTCAAATTTTTAATGTGCGTATCTGCAATATGAGCAAACTTCATTTTTGTCCTCTAAAACGTTGGATGGTCCCATGATGGGTTATGCACNTTGCGCATTTCTTCTGCGTAGTGCTTCTGGTATTCTTTNATATTCTTCGCTNTCTGACGCTGTGGCGCGGTCATGCCNATAAACATTCCAATNAGGAATACCGCACCGTAACTGCATAGCAAAGCTAACAACANGCTTGCTGGCATTTNTTCTCCTATATGCGAATGGAAGATACTGCATCGCTCANAATNTACGAGNTATCTTCTATTCTTTGNGCCGCTGACTTTCTTNCGGCAAACTCTTCTTTACTTATTGCACCAATATCTTCGATACCGGTGGTGTCAATCTTNTANACNTCCATGTCNTANTGTAACAGNCTCTTNATAATCTTGCGCTCTTTNNCTGTCGCATCNGAATCTANNGCNANNNAGACGCGGGGGNTTTCCTTNACTAACCGTGCGAACAATGCAGTNTTNCGNTTNAGGGTCGAGCCCAAAATCGGNATAGCATTNCCAGCNACGATTGCNTCAAACACTCCCTCNACNATAACAANNTCNTCGTCCCAGTCNANNTACAACTCNTTAAACACAATGTCCCGGCTNGCTGGTGGGTTNTTATATCTCATCCACGCGCCATCGTACGCNCGCGCAATAAAGTAATTGACATANCCNTCCATATCAAANCTCGGAATCAGAACACGACCTGCGTATTCTCCCGATGGNCAGTANCCTATCTTCCATTTCAAAATCTCNTCCTTGNCNATNCCGCGTGCCTTNAGATAGTTNAGNACNGGTCTGGTNGCNGGCGACAGNTTCTTGCGGGCCANTGTNCGAAACTCTTCTGGCANNGANACACGNTGCACCACCTCTGCCTCTGGCATNGCATCGCCNAATATCGAATCNAAATCCGTAACATCNTGNCGNCCNGTNATCTGATCCCANTCNGTNACCTGNGCNTANCTGCCAAACTTGCGAATCAGGCGGCGAATGTTCTTNCCGCGAGCGTCACAGATCCAGCACTTNTANACGTTNGNNCGAACNTTCACAGACAGCTTGTGCTTGTGGTGTTTACANAATGGACAATANAACAGTGTCTCATCGCCCGCAATGCGNTACTCGCCTANGCAAGACGCAACAATCTTTAGCTTTTCTTTATGCATGCAGTATTACTATACCTTATACGCAGAACGCTGTCAAGTGTTTTCTTCAAAAATCTTAATGCCGCCAAGAGCNATNACNACAGCGTCTGCNCGATCATCAGTTCCCGGCTGGGGATTTCCCTTGTATGTNAGGNTGTACTCAAAGCTGTCGTATTTCTTTTCGACATATTCGATGACTACTCTCTTAGCCTGACTCTTTGTGCCCTTGCCGCGTGGAATCTTGATGCCCAATACACGGCGAGCAGAACGTACGTCGATTAGCTCTGGGTTCTCCTTGAACACCTTACGGCAAGCGTAGCTGCACATTCCGTTGAATCGTTGCAGCTTGGCCATGACATGTGCTGTGGAGCCAGAACGGAAGTTGGTCGCTGGCTTCTCAATAAATACATAGAACGGGACGTACTTGGTGTTAACCTTGCGCATGATAGACTCAAAGATCGCTGCGCGGTCTTCAAGCGGTAGCTCCGATTTGAATTTAATCAAATCACTGTGTATAAGGTTATCGTCTGAGTCAAGCACAGCGATACCTATTCTTGTGGTGCTGATATCCAGCCCCAATGTATTGCTCATATTAAAAATCTACTTTTAACTTAAATGTGAAATCGCGCTCTGGCGTTTTCTTTACTGGTTTTGCCAACTTAGCGATACCGATGCAGTTCATCTCTTCGTCATAGATTTTGACCTCGGTAATGAATGTGGTCTTTTTAAAACTGCCGGTGATGCTGTTGTAGGCGCTATATGCAACGTTATTAATCTCTTGTTGATCGTATTCACGATAGATAGTAGAGCCTGTAATCGTTGCAACTTTCTTTGAATCGTCCCACGAAGATGAGTGGGCGATGTATGTCGGGTTGTTGGAATGGTTTAATCTATTCTTGGGTGCTCTTGCAAACATTGTTACGGTTGGAATATAGTTTACGCCCCTAAAGTTGATGGAGAATTGGGCGTCGGTTAGTCCGTCAGATTTCATATCGACATACTGTAACTTCTTATTGATCACTTGTGGCTGTCCCTCAAGTGTGCCTTCATCGCTTTCTTCCATGGCGCGAGTAGGTATGCCATAACCAAAGTATACCCATTTCGACGGTACCAAGTCTCCAGCACCAGCACTTCTATAATTCCTTCCTACTGTATCAATTTCCCACGATCCTGTCAAGAGAAAAAGTCCTGCATCGTATAAAACAATGCCAGCAACAGATCCAGAACCTGTCGATCCTGTAGGTCCAATCTGGATTAATTCTCCGTTGTTCTTAATGTCAGAAAGTTCACCGATCAGGGCTCCGTTGATATGAAACTTTAAATTAATGGAGCCTTTCTTGATTGAGTTGCCATAGAAGATGGAAGGTACATCAATGATACTCATTTCTTGAGTGCTCTTGTCCCAGCCATTATCGACCTCTTCATTCGTGCCGCCAGAGCCAGTAAAAGCAAAATGCCGGCTTGTTGTCGCAGCACGGTCCAAATAACTCTTGAGCGCAAAGACGTGCTTTCTGCTGTCATTCTCTCGATAGTACAGTCGCTGAACAGAAGCGGTCATCGAATAGCTACTGGTGATTTCGTCACCGTATGGAATTCCATGGAAGCCGGTTGAGCTAACAGTCGAAAACGAATGCATACTGCTGCCCTTTACAATAAATGGAAAGATTTTGTTGTTAGCACCGAAGTTGTGCGTTGCTGATTCGGGATTCAAGTCTCCATCTTCTGTGGTGCCCTTGGCAGGATCATAGACCGAGCCACTAAGTTTATCGACGTTATACTCGTATAAGTTAATATATCCAGACTCGGGGGTACCCAAGTCAAACTTGCCATCGATCTGTGGCCTGTTGTTATAGTAAACCTTGCTTGTCGTATCGCCCGGCCCACGCGCAATCGTAAACTCGACTTTCGGGAATGTCTTGATCCGGTTATAAATCAGATCTCTTTTGTTAAACTTGTAGTATGGCATTTCAATTAACTAGTCTAGAGTGGTATATCCAGTCGCTTTGGCAAATTCCTTAAATAGATTCTTCTTCGATGCCTCGTTGGGCATCTTGTTATAAACCATAGCATATGTCTTATTCATGCTAATGATCGTTTGCCGTAATTCTTTGTTCTTTGTTTCAAGCAGCGTAATATGTTCTTTGCTGGGAGTAGGTAACGATATGCCCAAGTCTGTTGCAATACACAGAAGCCGATACCATTCGCGCTTGTTTGAAGCATCCTGTGCGTCCTGAAACATATCTCTACGGCGCTCCTGCTCTTCTTCCGTCATATGCATTATCTTGTCAGGATGGGTTGCTTTTGCTATCTTTTTGTAAACCGCATTGGCGACAGCATTAATACGCTTTCTTTGTCTTTCGTCCTCGACCGGCTCTAACTCAGTAAACTCGTCTTCAGGATCGTCGCCGATCTCCCCAGTCTTCAAGATCCGCTCTTCGGCAGTGATCAGGTTGTTCTCTGCAACATATTGCTCAAACGCTTCGGCAAACCTAATTTGCGAATCCTGATATAGCATACGATGATAGTCGTAATCTGCTGTTAGATACCGAAGCTCTAAGATTAGCTTCTCGTATTTCTTCTTGAGTTTCGGTGTGATCATGCGAAAGCCCGCCTAGTAGTCTAGACGAACTCTCAGCGTCAA
>PBHR01000018.1 GCA_002720275.1 Methanobacteriota archaeon | reverse complement strand
CCTCCTAGTGGCGGTCCACCAAGCGGTCCACCAGGATCACCTCCTAGTGGCGGTCCACCAAGCGGTCCACCGGAATCACCTCCTAGTGAAGAAGAGGAAGAAGAGGAAGCAATGGCAAAAATTACAAAAATGCCAATTAAAGAAGATGAAGGCCCTACTGTTGAAGTGCCCACTTCAATAGCATCCTTTGTTAATCCAGAAGAAATTGAAAATTTAAGAAATGAAGTTGAAAGGTTAAGAAGCGGCCTTGCTTCAGCAGGAGAGGTCATTTCAGAAATTGAAGAAGTACCTTCTCCTCCAATTGTTGGACCAGATTATGTGGTTGCAGCACATATTGTTTCAGATTTTATCAGAACTGGACGTCTTTTGCACAGAGAAAAATTAGTTCGAGCAGCCCAAGGAAGCATATCATTATTGGATCCAGATGAACCAGGTTTAGTTCATGCTTCTAAATCGGGTTGTATGTTAGGAAGAATTTTAGAAGGAGATATAATTACAGGAAGATTAGGTCAACCAGCTCCAGAAAATGCACCAGATGATTGGAGGATTCACGAAGTAATGTTGGCCTTTGCATCATTACAATATGAAGGGCCAGCAGCCTGCATTTATGCTCCATCTTCTCATGCAATAGCATTGTCTCTAGATAAAAAATTGATTAAAATGGAACCATTTGATGAAATTGGTAAAAGCAATTTCGGCAAAGCAGTAATAGTCGATCCAAATTATGACAATATGGAAGATTTCCTTAGACAAATTACGGATGCAATGCGCCAAGGAAATGGAAAAGCAGCATGTATAAGAGGAGTTGGAGTTTATGCTGTTGGAAGAAATTTTGATGAAGCATGGAACAATTGTGCAATTTTAGAACACAGCAGTGAAATAATGTTGTTAGCTAGAAATTCAGGGATTAAAAAATAAATTATAAACTCCCTTTTACAAAATTAACAAAGTTAGTTATAATTTCCACACCAAATTCAGTATCATTGACTTCAGGGTGGAATTGCAAACCAAATCGCATTAGATCCGTATTTTCCATTGCTTCAATTTCACAATTCTCACTAGAAGCAGTAACAGTAAAACCCTCAGGTAAAATATGCACTTCATCATTGTGGGATTCCCAAACCATTTGTTTAGTGTTGGTATTTTTGAATAAGACCCCTCCATTTCCAATCAATTCTATCTCCATAGCACCGAATTCAGGATGGGGTGCTGCTCTACAATCGCCACCATAATGCCTGGCCATAAATTGATGCCCTGCACAAATCCCTAAAATTGGAATTTTTAATTTAAGATATTCAGCACAATTACCTAATTCTCCAGTTAAACCCACTCTTGCAGCCCCTCCCGAAAGTAATAACGCGTCTAAGTCCCTAAGTTCAGATATAGGAGTATTATTATCAATTATTTTAGTGTCACACCCTAAATATCTAAGCATCCTCCATTCTCTATGAGTCCATTGTCCACCATTGTCGATAACGTCGATTATTAGTGGCCTTTCTTCCCCCATATTGTGTAACGATACTCTACATTCTATGAAAGTTAGGAGAGCCAAGAGTTCAAAAAAGATGAAATTTTGGGTTGTGCATAGAGGGAACTTAAATGGCACAAAAATCAGTTGAGTATAAGTGTGTAGTTTGTGGGAGTTTTGAGAGTTTTCATCCAGAAGCTCCATCCATGCATTGTAAAAAATGTGGGGCGAGAATATTTGTCAAACCACGTAGAACATCACATAAGGAATTAGACGCAATTTAAACAGATTATTGAATAATCATGGCGTTTTTGCCTTAATATTGAGTGATTGTTAAACGTATTGCAACACGTTTTTTTTCAGAATTAGCAATGCCTCAACATCTCAAGAAACACTAATTAAACCATTACCCTATGAATAATATATGAGAACAGGGAATAAGAAAATGAAACCAGCATGTTTATTCGACCAAGATTATTGCCAATTTTTGTATTAATAATTCTACTGGGTTGCATCATTTCACCTTTTATCGATTGTAAGGAAACAACAAATCATGAGCTTTTAATTAATTCAAAAGCAAATACTTCTGGAAGAAGTTCTGCAGACCTTGTTGTGGATTACCTTTCTGCTTCATGGACTTCAGCTGATGCAGGAGATTCCAAAGGTGTTAGTGTTCGTATTAAAAATGAAGGAAGTGTATCTTCAGGGTCGTTTGATTGGGCTCTTTATCTTTCAACAGACACGACCATTACTACCAATGATATTGAACTTGATGAGTGGTATCAATCAAGTATTTCTGCAGGCAGCACTCGAAGTTATACTAAGTATGTAGACATACCTCTTACTATCTCCGGTGGCCGTTATTATGTAGGTATGATTGTTGATGTTAATACTGATGTTTCAGAATCAGATGAAAATAATAATGATGACTACGATTCTGGAAGAGTTACAATATACGAATCCCCCGATCTCACTGGGAAAAGTTGTAATGCTCCAACAACAGGAGTTGTAGGAGACTATCTTGACTCATCAATTTCTGTTACATTTGAAAATGATCCAGGCGGTTCTTATATTGCTTCTTCAGGATCATTTGATTGGGCAATGTACCTATCAACTGACAGTACGATAACATCGTCTGATACCCAAGTAGGTTATGATCAGTCTAGATCAAGTATCAATGGAGGGAGTACAGGAACAGACTCACTTTCATCTTCTAATCGTATACCTTCCACACTTAATCCGGGAAATTATTATTGGGGATTTATAGTCGATATCGATGATGATGTATCCGAATCTAATGAAAACAATAATGCCTATGTTTGTAATCAAGTGTATATTGAAGACGAACTCCCAGATATTTATGCAGATAGTGTAGGAACATCATCATCTTCGGTTGTAATGGGAGATACAATTACTGTGAGTTATAGAATTGAAAATTTAGGAAATGATTATACCGGCTCATTTCATTGGGAACTTTATCTATCAACAGATTCAACAATTACTACTAACGATATATTTGTAGATGAATTTTCAGTAACCTCAATTTCTGCAGGTTCATATAAGTCCGGAAATCAATATAGCGTTTCAATTCCAACAGGAATTAACCCTGGTTATTACTATCTTGGAATGATTGCAGATAGCCGCAGTAGTGTAACAGAGCTTGATGAGAGTAATAATGTCGTTGCAGACACTGGTCGAATAGATGTTGAAGAAATGGCAGACCTTGTTCCAACTACATTTTCAGGCCCTTCATCTGCCATGTCTGGAGATCAGGTAGGAATAGATTGGAGAATTGATAATCAGGGAGATGATTCAACGGGATGGTTTTATTGGGAAGCATATATTTCTACAGATCCTTCAATCACGACAAGTGATACAAAATTAGGCTCATCTCAACAAGTTTCCAGTGTGAGCGCTGGCTCATATAGAACGGGAACTTACAATGTAAATCTCCCCTCAAGTATTTCATCTGGCACATATTATTTTGGAATTATTATAGATTCAACAGATCGTGTTGATGAAGGTGATGAAACAAATAATATTCTTACTGGAAATCAAATATCAATTTCAGATCCAGATTATGATCTTGAAGCCTCTTCAATTAGTTTAACNGGNATNTCTTCAGTTTGTTTAGGGGGCACATTTGATTTGAGTGTTTCAGTTACAAATCTTGGTAATGATTATGCTGGATTTCATTACTATTCAGTAATGCTCTCTCTGAGTAATACTGCTTCATCAATTTATTCAGGAACAAATCTTGGCTCGGCTTATGGTTATGGANGAGTTGCATATTATACTGACAATGTTCAGGCTACAGTACCTACTTCAATGACTCCTGGAACATATTATGTGGGGTTAATAGTAGACTCTCAAAATAATGTGGACGAGACAGATGAGAACAATAACATAGTGGCAACACAAAGCAATGGTCGACTAACTATTATTGATTGTAAGCCTGAACTATCACCTTCTAATGTTAACGGACCCACTATAGTAATTAGAGGAGAAGATGTTCAATTAAATTATCAATTAATGAATTCAGGAGATGTTGATACAAATAGTATTNCNGTGGANTTTTTTATCTCATCAGATACAGTTATTACAACATCTGATATTTNNATTGGTTCAACAATTATTAATTCATTAACACAAGGGCAGAGCTNANCTTTATCGATAGATCTTACAATTCCATCTAATCTTGGAAATGGTTGTTGGTATTGGGGAGTTATTGTNGATCCGAANGATTCGATTGATGAGGAGAANGAATTGAATAATGCGGCANCATCTTCTCAAGAATTTTGTACGGAGCAAGCTAATTTANANGTNGNATCTGTNACNTCTTTTTCACCGATAACAAGTGGACAAACTTCAGATATTGTTTTTGTTATTGAAAATGANGGNGGTATTGATGTAAACGGATTTTATTGTAGTGTTTTATTATCAATAGATGTTTTATCCGGAACAGACGATACTCAGGTCAGTACATTCTATGTTGATGAGTTATTAGCAGGGGCCTCAATAGAAATAACACATAGTGTTACAGTCCCAGCAGGACACCTTGGACAATTTCATTGGATTCTTTTATTAGATACGAATAATGATGTAAGCGAAGAATACGAAGATGATAATTATGGAGCATCAGATATTTTCACTATAGAGGCACCATCAATTGATTTGTTTGCAACTTTTGTAGAAGGGCCAGTAATGGCTGAACCAGGCCAAACAATTACAGTTGAATGGGGAGTGCATAATCTTGGGTCTGAATCTTTAGGTTTAGAAGTTGAAATTTGGCTTTCATCAAATCAACAACTTAGTGTAAATGATATTCTAATTGATGAAATAGTTATACCATTACTTGAAGGAGGTTCATTGATATCAAATGAACAGATAATAAATTTAGCTGAAAATTCAGTTGGAGAATGGTGGTTTATTTTATCAATAGATCCTAATAATGAACATAATGAAGATGATGAAACTAATAATATTTTTATAAGCAATACTACAATTATTGTTGATGAGAATATTCCCCCCGAAACNAGTAATGGGTTAAGTGGCTGTAATAATCCAACTACAGATGGAGAATTTGAGGTCGATGCTGCAGGGGCAATGTCCTCAGCATCATATCTTGGAATAAATCCTTACAAGACAGTGAATGGTTGTTTAGTTGGCACAGATTTGATAGATTGGTACTCTTTTATTTTAATACAAGGGAATAAAACAACGATAGCATTTAGTGGTGAAGGAGCAGAATTAAAAATTAGTATATTATTGGATGACGAAATAATTGACTCAGGAGTTATTGATGGAGAGACTGGCCTTATTACATTCGAGGTATTAATTTCTGAAAACAATATTTTAGATGAATTATATTATTTAAAAATAGAAAGAGAAACACAAGCAAACAGTGGGCCATATAAATTACTTATCGTGACTGATAATGCTAGTGTACAGACAGATGTTATACCTCCCACAACCCCCATTCTGACGATTTCTAATGAATGGTATAATGGTAATGAAATTTTAATTGATTGGCTTCCATCAAGTGATACAGGTTCAGGTATTGCATACTATGAAATTCGTATAGGGGGAGGACTATGGGCTCAATTAGAAGAAAACCCATCTAATTTAAACATCTCATTTCTTTCTGATGGTAAACATACAGTTGAATTGCGTGCTGTAGATCTTGCGGGCAATCAAGGTGAAATAAATGCAGTATGGCTTCGTATTGATAGAACAGCACCATTAGTGGAAGTTGAACAAATTGGGACCCAATTAGCCGAACCACCAATTTTGTTTTTAGATATCCAAATAAATGATGGCGAAGGAAGTGGCTTACATTTAATTGAATGGACAATAGATAATATTACTTGGTTTGAAGCTGAAGAAAATGGAGTATTTACATTGCCGGATTGGTCAATTGAAAATTTAAAAATTAGAGTAATAGATGGTGCTGGTTTGGAAACAATTACAATTGTAACAATTATACCTCCAGAGATTGTAGATATAGAACAAACAGAAAGTATTGAAGTAGAAGGAGAATCAAGTAACGTATTGCCTAAAATTTTATTATTTGCACTGGCAATCGTCAATATAGGACTTGCAATCTTTTGGAAATATCGGAAACAACAGGGAGAGAATGTTATCGAAGAGGAAATAATCGAAGGCGAATCAACTAATTATGAATCATTAAATATTGAAATTTATGAAGGATATGAATGGGTTGATTATGATGGCCAAAAATGGTATAGGTTACATGGTTCAGAAGACGAATGGAGTTTGTGGGAACCCTAAGACTTTCATTTAGAAGCATCCACCATAAACTCCTTTGCTTGAATTATCACATAAGGAATCAGACTTAATTTAAACAGATTGTTGAATAACCTTGGCGTTATTGCCTTAACATGGAGTCGTGGTTAAACGCATATGCACCTCGTCGTTTTTCAGAATTAGCAATGCCTTTAACATATCAAGAAACGTTAATCAAATCAAGTTTAGATAAAAATCCTTCACATATTTTACTCGCAGGCCCTTCAGGTGTTGGTAAGACAATTACTTGGAAATTATTGGCTAGACAAGTATTGGGGCCGGCTTGGGAACTTTCAACCCATATTTTTCACGCAAAAGATATTTTGAAAACATCGGGGGCGATGAAATCATTCGAAGAATTTTTACGCCCTTCTGGCAAAGATTCTCAAGACACGTTGGCAGGAAGGATGACATTGTCTTCTTTCGATTCAGAAATGTTTGAAGCCGAAGAAGGAGATGTCCCTCCCGCGGGAAGAGAATCAAATAATGAAAATCGAATAAGTAGATTGTTTATTATTGAGGATGCAGATTTTTTAGGTGTGAGAAGACAAGCATTTCTCAGAAGAATGATGGAGAGAGAAGCATCAGTTTCAAGATTTATTTTTACTGCAAGAGCGCCAAGTCGTTTAATTGATGCATTAAGAAGTAGGTGTTTATTGATTAGGATTCCAACCGTTTCAGATGAAGTAATTAAAGAAAGGCTTGAAGAAATTATACATTTTGAAAAAGCATCTATTGATGCTGAAATACTTGAAGATGTAATTCATATTGCATCTGGCGATTTACGCAAAGCAATATTTTTATTAGAATTATTACATGATCGAGATTTGTTAAATGATCGTGAAACATTACATAAAGTAATTTCTTCAACAACATCTGTAGCTACAAGAAGAATGATTGAAAATGCCCTTCTTGGAAATGTTATTAGATGGGAATGGGAAAAAAGAGGAACAAAAAATGTCAGAGTTATGAAAGGCGCATTGAGTGAATTAGACAATTTAATGAAAGAACAATCATTGGATCCAGAAGATATTGTTAATCAGATACATGAGTTATTATTATCTGGGAGATTTTTTATCAAACAAGAAGTATTAACTGATATATTATCGTCTTTATCAATGTGTAATATTAAATTGAATAGAAGTACACATCCTAGAATCCAATTAGAATCATTTCTTCATGAAGTAGCATCAATAGGAAGAAAGCGCGGTATTGCAATAAATTGAAAATCTTAACATAGTGTGGTAATAATATGGAAGGTAACAAATCATTTGACATTCGTGAATTATCTGAAATATTTGATGAAAATAATCAGGATGTTTATCTTTCATTATATGTTGATTTAGTTGATAAAGAGCATAATTTACATATTAAAAGAAGGAAAAATGCAATTAAAGCAACAATTAAAGATAGAGATAGAAAACAATCTTTTGAAAAAGCAATTGAATTAGCAGTGGAGAAAGTACATAATTTAGAAAAGGGATATCCTTCAGCAGCAATTTTCTTACATATAGAAGGGGATTTCATACAAGTTGGAGGACTAGGAGCAAGAGTACCAACTAAATTAGTTCTTGATGCGAGCCCATATGTGTTGCCATTAGCAAAATTTAATGACGATTACGAGTCGTTTATTTTGGTATTAATTGATGGACAACGTTCAGAGATTCATGTTATTGAAAATGCAGAAGCAGAACAAGTTGGAGAAGACAGCCATACTTCTATTGGACGCCACAAAAAAGGAGGTTGGTCGCAAGCGAGATATTCAAGAATTCGTGAAGGAGTTGTCCAACGTTTTTATGATCGAACATCTGAACAAGTTGATAATGTAATTAAGGAAAATGGAAATTTAAGAATTATAATTGCAGGGCCAGGAAATGCAAAGCAACAATTTCAAGAAAGGCTATCTGCTCACGCAAAAGAATTGGTAGTTTCTTTAGAAGATATTGATATGGATTCAGTGCCTCCAAATCAAATATTTAGAAAATTTGTTGAGACTGCTAAGCAAGATGAAGCGGAAAAAGAAATAGAATATATTGAAAAATTCCAAAGTAAAATTATGACAGGTTCTTCGGCATCAACAGGAATTTATGAAGTATTAGAAGCAGCCTCAACAGGTAGATTAGAAACATTACTTGTGTTAGAAGATCACAGTATTGCTGGTAAGAAATGTGAGCCATGTAATGAGTATATGAAAGGCCCAACAATCCCTTGTCCGCAATGTGGAAGCGATGGAAATGAAGTAGATTTAGTCAATGAAGCAGTTGAAGCCGCAATTAGAATATCAGCGCATGTTGAATTCACTGATAACGAATATCTCGAAGAAATTGGCGGTGTCGCAGCATTACTTCGTTGGTGATTTTTCAATTATCATTATTATAGTCACCGGAGGACAATAGATTGACGTCATTAGAATCATCGTAATCTAGTTCACGCATCACATCAAAGTCNCCTCCACCCAAATGTTGAATTTCGGCTGCCATAGAAGTTACAGCATNAATCACTCCGCGGAGTAATGCACGATTCTTTTTTCGGTTAGTTTGCATATATCTTTCTTCAGCGCGGATATTATTTTCAACACCATTAAAGGCTTCAATAATCATTTTCATTACTGTTGCAAACTTCGGTCCACTGATGTAATCTGCAACCCTTTCCTGAATTGTCATCATATTTTGATCACGTTTCCTTTCACGACTGACAGTATGTAGAGCATGACGAAGAAGCGTTGCCACAAGCGGGAGCTCATGGTATCTACAAACCCAGATCTCTTCGATTTGGGTGAATGAGTCTACACCTTTTGGCATTGCAGTAGTCACAATGATTGACACATCAGCAGAAGCGGCAGACGCGTCCGTCCTAATCTTTGAAATCCAGTCCTTATCCCACTTCTTATGTTTCTTACATTCCCATAGAATTTTCCCCGACATTGTTGCCGTTGGTGACATTACCATGTGCTCAATATCTGCACCGTAAGCGCCCTTACGAACTTCTTTGATACTGTCGAGAGGAAATAAGTCACGCAGTGTGTCTTCTGCTGCAAGTTCTAGAGCCTCCCCTTGGAGCTCGCTGTGTGAACGAGTCGCAGCTTCTTGTAACTCAATAATTTTCGCAGCCTGACGTTCAGCCGCCAGCTCCATTTCCTTGATTTTCAAGTCCTTATCAGCTGAATTTTCCTTTACACGTGCGCTGATTTCCTCTTCTTTTTCTTGATTCATTTTTCGCTTTAACTCACGCTCGGCATTCGCAACCGCATCTTTGGTTAACTGTTCAGAGTCAGCCTTGAGGGCATCAAGTTCTCGAGAGACCTCTTTGAGAGCGTTTCGCTCTTTTCGCATCTCCTCTAATGATTTTTTCAAATGGGCAATATCATCATCTTTTGATTCAGTGCTTTCAGCAACACGCTGTTCCATCTTTTCCTCAAATTCGGCACGCATGGTGACACTCAATTTTGAACGGATTTCCTGTTCGATGTGCCGCTCCATCTCTTCGGTTACATCAAACGCTTCTCCACAGTGGGGACAATTTATTTCATTACTCATTTAATCACCTATTGACCTTATTCCTAGCGAGTCATGGTTATTAAGCATTTTTTAATTAATTCATAATTCTTAGATAAAACACTTGAAAACTTAACATAATACATGTTTGTCTCAGAATATGGCATGGGTAGAGTGGCTTGGAAAAGGTTTGCTTAGTGGAGCAATAGTTGTAGCAGCGAGCGAAATAGCAAAAAAATCATCAATATTTGGTGCATTAATAGTCTCTTTACCTATTATTAGTATACTTTCTTTATTCTGGTTGTATAATGATACTAAAGATACGGCAAAGGTTGCAGATTTTGCTGAAGGAATTCTTTGGTTAGTAATTCCTGCACTATCTTTATTCATTATTTTACCATATCTTCTTCGTAGAGATTGGAGTTTTGAAGCAGCAATGGCAGTAGGAATTATTGCAACAATAGTTGCTTACGCAATTGGGGTTTATGTTGCAAACCAATTTAATTCAGTATAATCAGAGAGTACTAATTTTGGTACTTAAATCTCCAACTTCAAACAGATGCGATGTTAATAATTCAGGGTCTTCATCATTAAATTCCTTCCATCCTTCTTTACACGTCTTATTAGTAAATTTTTCTAATAAATATTCTACATAAAGCCCCCTTGAATCAGGGGCTGGCGGTCCCCAAACCGAATCGATTCCAAGTAATGCAAAACCTACATTTTTTCTTTCTAATATTTCTGCAAATTCTAGAAACTCATCACCATAATCGTCTTCATTTAATATTTTAGCTTTATTTGTGTGGCAACATATCCAGATTAATATTCCTACATTTATTTCATCTACAGCCAACTCATTATACCTATATTCACCATCACTACATTGTATGCCAGTACTCAAATCGCCCAATATTTGACCATGATGTTGGACGATTAAAATTTCAAAATTTGCTTTGAGCATATTTCTTAATACCGACTTCGTTCCGTTTTCATTGGTCATTAGATCACGCCTATTAGAATCACACCATTTTCTAGCCCTATTACAATCTATTTTCAACCCCAATTCTTCTTTTGAATAATGAGTAGAATCAAAACTAATTCCAATAGTTTTATTTCTTTGACTCTTATTTTTCCATCTTTTTTTATCAATATTGATAGGACGTTTTTCTTGAAATTCCAAATCTTTAATAATCCACTCTGTAAAAGTTGTAAATTTTAATATTCTCGATAATTTGGAATCTTCCATTTCATCAAATTTTTTTCTCATTCGTTCTAAGTTCATTTTAATTTCATTATTTAACAGCATAACTTTTTCCCTCTTTCATCTTCTTTTTTCTTGAAATAAAAATCATTACAAGTTATTCACTAGAGTTTCAAGATTAATTCGCAATGTTCTTTTTAATTCCAAACAGAGTTGTAAGAACTAGATAATAAACACTCTGTTGAATTGTATAAATAACCAGTATAAATTTTTAATTTACTAGAATTTTAAACGGAGCAGGCAGGATTTGAACCCGCGATCTGCGGCTTAGGAGGCCGCCGCCTTATCCAAGCTGGGCCACTGCCCCGTAATATCTTGGATTCGACTTGTTCTTGATATTATGGTATAATCTCTAATTATGAAATTAGACAGAACAACAATTAGTTTAACAACCACCACATTAATTACAAATCATGGATGAAGACATTCCCACATTTTTTTGTAATGAAGACGGCTTCTTAGATTTACATAGGATATTTTTGAATGATTCAATTGAAAATTTAGATATAGCCATAGAAACAATCGTCGATTTATTTGATGAGTATAAAAATCACGATTTTAATAGAGAATACCTTAACTTATTATTACATGGATTACGCGAAACCGAGTTTTTACACAATAAATTAGTTGAAGAATATAAGCGTATTATGGATAATTTGTAGTTGGAATATCAATTTACTTTTTATTTCATTAATATTTGCAGAATATGATGAGCGACTCTGATTATATGGGTGAGGCACTGTTGCCAAACCCATATGGTTCTGGATTCGAAGAACAAGAAGCCCATTGGGTCGATGGATTATTAGTACGTTCAAAATTAAGAGAAAAAACAAGACTTCAATGGGGAAGATTTGTGCAGAATCAATTTTTTTCTGTATGGAGAAATAGTGGACCAATATTGCTTTCACTTCTTTATTTATTTCCATTATTTATTGAAATGCAAACAACACTTAGAATTTGGTTAATTTGTTTAGCAGCGTTATTTGTAACACTTCCAAGGTTACCAACAATAATCACATTAGAAAATACTTGGAAATCTGCAGTAGATCATTTGGAGTTAATTCGTAGAGACGAAGCTCATGAGGCAGTTAGGCCAGGGGCCTCACGTATGTTGGAAGAATTAGATGACAGGAGAAATGTTGCAAAATTACATCTTAATTTAGGTTTATTAGCATTTTTCTGCGCAATTGTAGCATTACTTCAACCAGAAATTTCACTAGGGCCGAGATTACTTTTAATTTCAGCATCGGTAACCGAATTAATTTTAGCTATACAACCCATAATTCTCAGAAATTGGGGCTTATTCCCAGACTTAAAGTATCCAATGTTGTCAATTTACAAACCTTGTCAAAGAGGCATGAATCTTGTTTACCCACTAACTGATCTTATGGAAGCATACTTGGACCCTTGGACAAAGAGATCTTGGCGTAATTGGAAAAATGAATTTGAAAATGAAATAAGAACTGGTAGAGTAATTAAATCACCTGCAGATGCTGTTGAAAGATTATTGTTATTGGAACATTTACGTTTGAAAAAGAAATTAACTATTGAAGAGGTTGAATTACAAAAAAAGACATTTTTATCGGAAACAAATGAAATTAAAAATTTAGATATTGAATACTTTCTTTTACATTTATATGGACAATGTCAAGGATTATTCCATTTAGTAGATGGAATGGTTGAGGAATTATCAACTGAAAAATTAGAAAATGATTGGGCTATGGATTCTAAACTTCATAGGCATGATTATGGTGCTGATGTATTTATTCGAATAACAAATTATTCAAGCAAGAAAGAGACAGTAAAGTTAACTATAACCACGCCAAATGCTGTACCTAGAGAACAAATTAGTATTATAGATATGAAATCTACTAAATTAGAAAATAAAAAGTATCCATTAAATGATCCATTAAATGAAAATGTAATCGATTCAATGACCCAATTAACAAATGATAGTGAAATTTTTTGGATGTCCGTATCATGGTCAAATAAATCAGCAGCCAAAGTTATTATCACTCTTGAAAATGAATTAGATGAATTATTATTGGAACGGGAATTGAAAGTCCCCTCATCTTCAAACAAGAATGTATTGTGGTTTAGGGCATTAAATCGAATCGAAAGATTGGCAAGTCAAGGGGGGCTTATTCCGCGTTGAAATTATCGCCGTATTTATGGTGTAATAATTTTTAGAGGGTGATAAGGGGGCAGTAAGTATGGAAGCATGGGATGTTGTTGTTGTTGGTGCTACTATTGCTGGAATGAGGGCTGCAATAGCCGCTCACGATGAAGGAGCTAATGTAGTAATTCTTTCAGCCCATGGTCTTGGAAACTCAGGTTCAGATAATTACTCAAGTGGGCTAGCAGCATCAATTGATGAAAGTAACTCAATGTCCCATAGAGACGATACAATTAGAGGTGGCAACTGGTTAAATGATCAAGATATTGTTTCTAATCGTACAACATTAATTAATTCACATATAGCTCAATTAGATCAATGGGGGTTGAATTTTAGAAGATCTCTATCAGGTTCTCCAAATTCTGAAATGGGTTTAGGGCATAAAGCACCTAGGGTTTTGACAACAGGATATTCAACATCAAGAGAAATACAACATATTTTGGAAGAACAATGTATACGTAGAGAAATTCTACGTAGAGGAGATTGGCTTGCTCTTTCTTTAGGTAATTTGAATGGACAAGTTACTGGAGTAATTGCATTAGATATGCTTGAAGGAACTGTAGAATGTTTACAGGCTAAAGCAGTAATAATAGCAGATGATGGATTTGAGAATGCATGGGAACCAGGAAATAGTAGTTCTAGAGGTTTATCAATATCTTTAGAAGCAGGTTGTCAACTTAGAGATTTAGAATTTGTTAGTTGGAATCCATTAGGCATTCCAGATACAGAATTGTCGCTTTCTTTGGATATTTTACAAAATGGAGGAAAAATCTCAACAACAAGCGGGACTCAAATTGAGATCAATTCAGACAGTACCCCAAACAACTTAGCCTTTGAAATCAATAATGCTGGAGGTTCAGCATTATTAGATGCAACATCATTATCTAAATCAGCAATTGAATGGTATTCGGGATTAAGAAGAAGTGTGAAAGAAAGAACAGGTTTAGACATGTTTGAACAAGTAATACCTATCGCACCACGCCTTGAGCAAACAGTAGGAGGGTTACCTGTAGATGAACATGGGCGCGTCATTAAAGGTAATTGGGACACTTGGTTTACGGGATTATATTCAGCAGGAGGAGCATCTTGTAGTGGATTAAATGGAACCGGAATAATTGCAGGAAACAGATTAATGGAAGATTTAGTGGGCGGCTCTTCTGCAGGAATGCATGCTGGTAAATGGGTCAAAAAGAAAAATTTTAGCGGCACAGAATCACTAAATGAAGCATTATTTTCCGCCAAAGCAAAAATATCAGACATGTTATCTAGTGCAAGCACAAATAATACTTCTTCAATAGGAAAAATAAAATCTAGATTGTGGAATACAATTACTACCAATATGGGATTTTCAAGATCATTGGAAGGATTACAAAATACTACACAAATACTTGAGAGTTTAGAAGCCGAATTAGATAAAGAAGAATTAGTAGATGGAAGTATGATTATGAATACAAATTTAATGGAGATGTTAGAATTAAGAGGGCTTATTTCGGTTACTCAAGCATCAATACTCGCAGCTCAATCACGCTCAGAATCTCGTGGAAGTCATCAAAGAGATGATTATCAAGA
>PBHR01000017.1 GCA_002720275.1 Methanobacteriota archaeon | reverse complement strand
TTTGGGAAAAAGACGGTGATGGTTCCGTTCGATTGGGAGGTAAATGGGATAAAAGGCACCACCATGAAGGCCATCAATGAGTATTGGACAAGTAAGCAACGGCAAGCCAATTCTCTTCATGAAATCTCATATAGAGCTTGTTTCAAACCACAACTTCCAGAATTTTTCATTCAGCGATTGACAAAGGAAGGCGATGGTGTATATGATCCATTTATGGGGAGAGGAACTACCCCTCTTGAAGCACTTCTAATGGGGAGAAAGCCTATGGGCAACGACATCAATCCATTGAGTAAAGTTCTGCTCTCACCGCGTCTCAATCCACCCACAATCAAGCAAATAGAAGAACGATTAAGAACAATTGACCTTTCCAAAGCCGAAGAAAAATACGATGACCTCTTACATTTCTTCCACAAAGATACGCTGAAAGAAATCATCTCGCTAAAAGAATATTTGTTAAAGCGTAAAAAAGAACAAAAACTCGACAATGTTGATGCTTGGATTAGAATGGTAGCCATTAACAGACTCACGGGTCATTCTTCAGGGTTCTTTTCGGTGTATTCACTTCCACCAAATCAAGCAGTTAGTGCAGAAAGGCAAAAGAAAATTAACGAACAACGTAATCAAATTCCAGATTATAGACCTATTAAGCCTCGTATTTTAAAGAAATCAAAATCACTTCTTAAAGATTGGAAAGGAGTTCGTCTTGATTCTTTTACTAACGACCTTTCAAGTATACTTTCTACTAATGATTCGAGATACGTTCCAGAAATTTCTGATAATTCCGCTCAACTGGTAGTAACTTCGCCACCATTTCTTGATGTTGTTGATTATCAAGGCGATAATTGGCTGCGTTGTTGGTTCATTGGTATTGATTCATCAACCATTGAAATTAGTCAACTCAAAGCCATAGAGGATTGGGAAGAAACCATGACTGACGTGCTCAAGGACCTCAAACGAATTGTCATACAGGGAGGACACATTGCCTTCGAAGTAGGAGAGGTTCGTGGAGGCAAAGTGTTGCTTGAAGAAAACATCGTTCGATGTGGCATCAAGGCAGGATTAGAACCAATCATAATCCTCATCAACGATCAAGAATTCACCAAAACAGCCAACGCATGGGGTGTTGATAACCAATCCAAGGGGACCAATACCAACCGTATCGTTGTTTTCAAAGTCTGATTAAGAGTCTCTAATGAGATTGAAAAACACTGTGCGGTTTATCTTGGTAGTTCGACCTAATTGGCCGTTAAACCACCATTTCTGAACCAAATGATATGGAATAATCCAGTATGGCATCTCGGGAAAGTTAGTGATATCTGTAACAAAGTAACCCTTCAAACTATTCAGTTTGTCTAGAAAACCAGATTCATTGAATGAACGCCCTGAACCCACCATGTATGATGGACAGAAGTAGATGCCTCCTTTGGTGAGACTTCTCACCTCCCAATATCCTTCACTCGCATCAATAAGGTCAAATCCAGAACCTTCACTTGGTGCTAACCGTGAACCTGGCATTGATTCAACTGCTCGACGTTCAATGAGAAATGAAACTCTACGCCCATCTGTGAAATAGAGTTGTGTATCATTTTCCGAGATTCCTAGTGCATCCGATATTTTAGTCAAGTCAAAATTGAAATATCCACTTGGTTCCATAAACAGGGGGGTGTTGATATTTAATTCAAACTTTACCCTCTTCAATTAGGGATTTAGGAGGGGATTATTTCCACTTAAATAGATGCAATTCTAAGTTCTGATGGCGATAAGTTATAATGTCAGAGTGCCTAAGAAAAAGTATGGAAGAAAATAATGAACAAGGTATTGGCTTATCTACAATAATGAAATTGACTGGCATTCTACCTATAATGCTTGGGACATTATTTCTTTTTTCACCAAAAACTGCTATAGCTGTTGGCCCCCAACTTACTGAGTATGGACTCTTTGTAAGTATGTATGTAGGAGTTTTTGCAATTTTTATTGGATTAACACAATGGTTCGTAGCGATTTACGTAAAGGAAAATCTGCACATCTTCGGACGTTTATTTGCATTGGGCCTCGGATCAACCGTATTATTGGAAATGTATGGTTGGACATCTGGCCTTATGGAATTTGAGTTAAAGTTCTTATTCGCCACTATGTTTCCCGTTTCTGCATGTTTGATTTTATTGATGTATTCAATTACTCCAGAAGAACCTAAAGNTATTNACAATTANTCTNTTAANATTTTTTATTCNTCTTCTGAAAAATAATTATTAAAATATAACCAAGCATAACTTACTTGGAGCAAGGCCAATAANGAAATTAAACCTAAAATCATTCCACTTGGCCGNGGGAATATATCTGAAAATGGNCCNCCAACAAGCCAGGTAATAATTGNCATTAATATTCCAAAAATAAATAAATTTAACATACCTTTTTTGGGNTTTTTCCATCTATTAAGTGTTGGAATNAATCCGTTGATTTTNAAATGCCATCTAAACCACGCCAAATAAAGTAAAATTCCGCCTACTAAACCAAGTGAGCCTTGAGTAAAACTCACATCATTCCAAGGTCCTTTCCAACCAAAATCAGTAAATGTTTGGGCGATTAAAATAATTCCGATAATTGCTAATCCTTGCCAAGGTGGTCCTTGATTCTCGGAAGTAGTTAATTCGGCCATACATGTGCCAATTATTACGAGCGCTTGAAAGCATCCTATGTTTTGGGACACATCATGGGGCCAGAACACGCCATTATCCTAGCAGGTGGAATTGGAAGTAGAATGTTGCCTGCGAGTAGTCTTGTTCCCAAAGAAATTATGCCATTAATTGACTTACCAGCAATCAGTTATGCAATTNAAGAAATAAAGGATGCNGGAATAAGCAATATTCATTTAGTAATTAATGAACATAAAAATTGGATAATTGATTTACTAAATTTTAATGAGAAAAATATTGATGCATTACAAAAAATTAGANANGATATTCCTTCAAATATTTTAAACCCCTTAGAAAATATAAATTTACAAATACATATTCAAAAAGAACAATTAGGATTTGCTAATGCAATATCTTATGCATTAGATCATATTAATGGCCCTTTTTTAGTATTATTAGGAGATAATATNCTGATTAATGAACACTTNCCGCCCACAAAAAAAGATTCTAGAAGTNNTGCATCATTAAAATTAATAGAAAAATTTAATNAAAANAAAAGGCCAGTNGTTGGATTNCATAAAATTGATNAAAANAAATTNAGTTCNTTTGGAGTTGTNAAAAANGTAAATGGNAAAATTANAGAAATTGTNGAAAAACCTACNATTGAAAATGCACCCAGTAACAGTGTATTATGTGGAAGATATTTATTTACAGATGATTTTAAAGAATTATTACTAAAATATTCAGTAAAAGAATTTGGCGAATTACAATCAATTGCAATTCAAAAACACTGGATGAATAGTAAAGAAGGTCTTGATTATGTGGATTTAGACGATCATGATTGGTATGATTCAGGGCAACCAGATATTTGGTTAAAAGCACAAATTGATCATGCACTAAAAAGAAGTGATTTAGGCCCNGAATTAAGGGCATGGCTTACTCAAAGATTATCCGAATGAATTGGTGCAGGCAAAGGACCTCCATCATTGAGATATCTTTTCCATTGTAAAGTTCTTTCTTTTCTTCGAACTTCTAAAACCTCCCAAAGTGGCTGTAAACTTAATGCATTTTTTGTATGTATTTTTTTGATNATTAAAGCAAAACATTCTGTATTAACTTCATCTAATCTTAACAATAATTCACGTAATCTAATTGCCAAAACTTCNTCCCCNTCTANCCATAATGTACTAAATATTCCTCTTTCATCTTTTGGAAAAATTGTAATNTAACTTCTTANATGNGATACAAGATTTCTTCTTACAATTATTTCAGGATGNGTAATTAATTCAAATAATTTATTTGCAAATAATTCTTCATCTANAAANCGAATGTCTCCAACAGTAGAACTCGCNGCNGCTAAAACCGTTTTATCATTAGAAAGCAGCATTTTTTCTAAGTAAGGTAAAGCCTTCCATTCAATTCTTCTAAATAAACGAGTTAATACATCTGCCAAACCTCTTTGAACATTAACTTCTTCTCTATTTGATAATTTTTCTAATAATTTTAATCCTGTTTCTAAATCTGCTTCCACTAAACGCGGNAAACAAATNGANAACCTTATTGGNATTTCAAGAAAACNATCATNAGCTGCCCTNAACATTTTTTCTCCAATTNCTAANGGNNCTACTAATTCTTGTCTTTCTAAAAGTAATACNATCCATTCAATTAATAATAANCGTCTACTNTCTTCACTTTTTTCTAACCTTTCCATTAACCATAATGCNGATTGTACTCCTCTTTCNTGNACNATTATCCCNAATCTAGGAACTTTTGCANTTGGATCCCAACTCATTTCATGNGGNCCGCTTTCTTTATTTGAATGCCAAGCACCTGGNCGAGAAGCAAGAGCAATACTTTCCAANAAATGATANCCTTGATATACAGATTGNCCATGTGGTTTTTGACATAATCCATTTANCATAAAAATTGCAATCCACCAACGTTCAGTATCTGGNGCANATTCNTCTAAAGCCCTTGAAANCCAATCNGTACANATTGCAAACAATATTCTTTCAGCNACNTCTTCTTTTCGATTTATTAACCATTTTTCATATTCTTCAAATGGTTTTTGAGTTAATGACATTTTATANGGAACCATNATTTCNACTATACTTTGTAAATGCCTTTCAAAAACTATTNATTCNGCATCAAAAATATTCAATGTTTTTTCAATTAAACTNTCAACANCNTTTGGATGAATTGNNGGGAANTCNGGATCCATTAANGGNGGGTTTGGTAAAGGCCAATGNGGTTTNGANTGNTNTAATGCTTCNATAAGNTTNCTTCTAGNAGTCTCCCTTACAACTTCAGTAACATGTTGTTGAGGTTTCANGGTACCTCCTCCNNACATTAAACAATTAAATATCAAGTTCAATATTCAAATTTTGAATTAGTTCCTTGTATCTATTNCGTATTGTTACTTCNGTAACACCAGCAACTTCTGCAACTTCTCTTTGTGTTCTACGCTTACCACANAATACACTTGCAATGTAAATAATTGANGCNGCTATTCCTGTTGGNCCACGNCCACTTGTAAGTTCTTTTTCCATTGCNGATTTAATNAATTCNTGAGCTTTTGCTTCTACTTCTGCATCTAAACCAAGACCNGANCAAAATCTTGAAATGTAATCTTCAGGNCCTGTTGGCATTATCTTCATTTTNAGTTCTCTAACCATAAATCTGTAAGTTCTNCCTATTTCTTTACGACCNGTTCTACTTGCTTGACCGATTTCATCTAATGTTCTAGGAACACCNCATTGACGNCAAGCAGCATACAAACTTGCTGCTGCAACACCTTCAATTGAACGACCACGNATTAGCCTTTTTTCNACNGCTTTCTTATAATTTACAGCNGCNGCTTCACGAACAGATTTNGGTAAATCTAAACGACTTGCCATCCNNTCTAATTCNGCTAAAGCCATAGCAAGATTACGTTCTGTTGCATTNCTTACNCTACTACGTTTTTGCCATTTNCTCATTCTATAAAATTGAGACCTGTATCTTGAATTTATTGTTTTACCAGAATAATCCTTATTNTGCCAATCAATATCTGTTGATAANCCCTTNTCATGTAACATAACNGTCATTGGGGCACCAGTACGTGCTCTTTGATCNCCTTGTTCTGGACTAAANACCCTCCATTCTGCACCTTGGTCAATNACATTGTCTTCAACAACTAATCCACAATCATCACAAATTAATTCNCCACGACCTTCATCTCTCGTAAGTGATCTTGANCCNCAATCTGGACATTTTACNAAATCCTCTATTTCTTGTCTATCTCTCATCATATCNACCTCCATAGTTGCATTAACTATCTATAGAAACATTCAAACTGCCAAAACATATCNTATTTAAACNTTCCGNTATTTAAATAANTAAAAAATNATGATTAGTTGTCNATATTAATGAATAATCAAATAGACGATGTATTTACGATAAAATAGAGGGAGAACAAATGNCCAANCCATCTGANTTTGTCAGNATTAGTCCNGGTAAACGTGTTCTTTTCTTAACAAAAGATTTAGATTTAATTAGAAGCCAATTATATGATGGTTTAAATTTAAATATGGANGATNTAGAAGTTTCNGATTTATTNGATGANATAAATACNGATGTTATGACTCCNGCTTGGGTTTGTTTTGATCANGAGCCNGCAGAAATTGCAAAAAATGCNTATGCTGGANTAATGCAAAATGGCATTAGAGTTTTCAATCAAAATGCATTGATAGATGGTAATTTNGAANTTATTGTTTCTGGACAAAGAAAAGGNACNGGTTCNTCAAGAGAAACCGCTGCTCAATGTGAAAGATGGGCAGGNATNAAAATTGTAATNGCTGCTTCATTCGCACCNATTCATGAAAGAAATAATATTAATCTTGGACAATTNATGGGNAATCATGAAATTCTTAAAAGNTTACAAAAAGGNGAAAANATNNCATTATCNGAATTTACATCAAAATATGANCCNGTNACTAAAATAATTATTGAAAANGGNGGNTTATTCCCNTTTGCTTCAAAACTCAAAAAAGGNGAGATTTCTTTGCCGCCATTAAANACTNCNAAAAGNCCNATGACTATGGCTGAAAAAATTATTGCTAAAAATTTAGTNGGNCAAACANCNNATCAATGTGTNAANCCGAATGATCCNGTTATTTCAGAAGTTCAAGGAGGATANAGCCATGANTTTACGACTGCACAAGTTCATACATTTTTAAGTGAAGAATATGGNAAGGATTATTCTTTNCCAAACCCAAGTAAATTTGCCGTTTTTGAAGANCATTTATTGTANGCTGCACATAATCCAAAATTTATACCACATATGGATAAAGTTCAAACTTTAAGAGATTTNCAANTTAAATTTCAAAAACATACAGGAGTTAGAGANTATTCTGCTGTAGANGGNGTCTCTCCGGGNATATGTCACCAAGTTGCTCGNGAAGAATTNATTGAAATNGGCGATTTNATTCANGCAACTGATTCACANACATGNATGGGNGGNGCATCTAANGCNTTAACNTATGGNGTNGGGGCAACCGAATATGCAAGTCTAATNTATTCTGGNTTTACNTTTGTAAAAGTGCCNGAATCAATTCGTTTTGAATTAATTGGTTCATTAAATGAAGGATGNACTGCTAAAGATGTNATTNTACATATTTTAGCNGACCATGCAAGAAAAGAATTAACNCTAAANCGNTCAATGGAATTTGGNGGTTCNGGNCTCAATTCATTATCNGTTGANGAAAGNGCNACACTTTGCAANATGGCTACTGAATGTAGTGCTAGAACNGGTATTTGTGANCCTGANACCTCTCTNTATGAATGGATGGAAAANGANCAAAATCTAGATTTAGAGGNTATGAAAANTAATTCNGTNTTNCCNGATAAAGATGCTCAATATGATGGNGGANTTCATACAATTAATCTTTCTGANATTAAACCNATGGTTGCACATCCAGGNAATCCAAACAAAGGTATACCNTCNGATCCNACNAATGGNGCAAATATCTCAGANATTGGAGANGTAAANATTNATATTGCTTATGGNGGTTCTTGTACAGCNGGAAAAGAAGATGATATNTCNTATTATGCTGTNGTATGTAGTGCNGCAGAAAAAGCAGGATTAACTGTAAAAGANGNTGTGGANTTTTATCTTCAATACGGNAGTAAACAAGTGAAAGAGNCNGCNATAAAAAATGGNTGGCATGATTTATTNNAAAGNGTTGGNGTTAAGTTAATNGATCCNGGTTGTGGTGCTTGTATTGGTGCNGGNCCNGGTGTTTCTATTACNNCAGATCAAGTTACTGTTTCAGCTATTAATCGTAATTTTCAAGGCCGTTCNGGNCCNGGAAAATTATACTTAGCAAGNCCTTTAACTGTAGCNACAAGTGCATTCTTTGGAAAAATNNTGTCATACAATCCGGAATTATTTAATTGATNNATAATNGTATGCAAATACANTTTTTAAGTTAAATTCTTATTAGCCGTGNNGATACGCATCTTNTCTAAGGTAGTTGGCCCTAAGTCATTAGGACATAGGAGGACCAAAAATCCAGAGTTGGTAAAATGAGTATTGCAGAAAAAATGGCTTCAAATCAAAAACAAATTGCTATATCNGAATTTTTTGAAAANAATAAACATTTCTTNGGNTTTGATACCCTAAACAGAGCTNTNATTACAGCAGTTAAAGAAGCCGTTGATAATTCACTTGATGCTTGTGAAGAAGCAAGAATATTNCCNGANATTTCAATTGAAATNCAAAGAGTNCCANNNAAAAANGANNATTTGATTTTAATTGCCAAAGATAANGGTCCTGGAATNCCTCAAAANTCAATTGAAAATGTATTTGGAAAATTACTTTATGGAAGTAGATTTCATGCAATTAGACANTCTAGAGGNCANCAAGGTATTGGTATTACNGGNGTTGTTATGTATTCTCAATTAACAACNGGAAAACAAACTTATGTTAAATCTAAAATTNCTTCTGAAAATACTGCAATTGAAGTAANTCTAGGNATAGATACAAGNAAAAATAAAGCGGTAAAATATCGTCAGGAACGGGTAATTTGGACTGAAAATGATGAAATTATTGAGCATGGCCTTATGATTAAAACGGAGATGAAGGCAAAATTTCAAAGAGGTAATCAATCAATTGGCCAATACCTAAAAATGACATCAATAGTTAATCCACATGCAAATATTAGATTCAAATATATTAACTCTGAAGGTGAAACAGAAATTGATGAATTTTGGAAGCGGGCAACTCGTAACTTACCTAAAGCTGTCAACTCTATCAAACCTCACCCCCATGGAATCCACCTTGGTCAACTTCAACGCATGCTAAAAGATTCTGATGAAAGGAAGCTTACATCTTTTTTGAGGCAGAATTTCAGTGGAGTTTCTTCACGTGCTGCAAAAGAGGTGTGCACTAAAGCGGGACTTTCTGATGGCGCTAAACCTAAATTATTGAAGACGGAGCAAATCAACAATTTACTTGATGCTTGTGCAAATGTTAAATTTTTACCACCTCCAACAAATTGTTTATCTCCAATTGAAGATTTATTAATTAAAAAAGGGCTTTCAAAAACGATTGATTCTAAATTTGTTACTACATTAACTAGGAGTCCGCGAGTAACTTCTGGAAATCCTTACCAAATAGAAGTGGGATTGATTTTTGGAGGTAGCATACCTTCTGATCAACAAGTACAATTGCTAAGGTTTGCAAATCGTGTTCCTTTAATGTACCAACAAGGTGGTTGTTTACTAACTCAAGCGATTTCATCGGTAGATTGGAGACAATATGGATTAGAACAATCAGGAGGGAAAGGTGTACCAAAAGGTCCTGCAACAATTCTAGTTCATCTTGCTAGCACAAATGTACAATTTACAAGTGAAGCAAAAGAAGCTGTTGCGTCTAATGAAGATGTGCTACAAGAAATTAGAAAATCATTATTAGAAGTAGGCCGAAATTTAAGACGGCACATGAAAAAGAAAAAGAAAATGGCTAAAGCTCAAGAAAAATTTGACTTGGTTAATGATATCCTTCCGGCAATTGCTGAAAAAGCATCATCATTATTAGATAAACCAATTCCAGAACTTTCAAGGACTATTTCAAAAATTATGAATGCTGTGATTTTTGAGCAAAGTACTGTTTGGGATAAGGAAACAAAAACAACAAAGGTTAAAGGTACTTTATACAATTATACTGCGCGTCCAAGATCATATACAATTCTAATGAATTGGCCAGAAAAGCAAGGGGCCATCATGATAGATAATCAAAGAGGTGGAAGAAAAGAGACTACAGGTTTATGGGCATGGAAAATTGAAACGTTGCAAACTGGTGAACGAGCTATTATTGAATTTGGTTTAGATAATTTAGAAAAAGGTGATTGGACTGAAACAGAAGTATTCTATCGAGGTTCAGCAGAAGTAATTGGTGCGAGTAAGCTTGATGAAAAGATACTAGAAGAAATGAAAAAACAAAATTCTGAAGAACTTGATGAAGATTTGGGTATTGAAAATGAGATTGATGAAACGATTAGTAATGTTGCATCAAGAGCAGAAATATCCAATATCAACACAAATGATGTTCAAAAAGAAAGTATTCAAACAAAATTATTTGAGGAAGGTGATGAAGAATGAGTAGAAGAAGAGAAGATGGAGAAACAAAAGAGGCATTACATCAAATTGTTAATGAGATGTATACAAAATTAGAGAAAGGTGAAACACCTACAATGACTTTACCAGTTAGAACCAAATTAAATATTGATTTTGATAAAAAGTTAGGTGTCTACAAATATGGGAAAAAAAGGTCGACAAGAGATGCCTCTAGTCTTGGAAGCGCAAAAAATCTTCTACGTGCACTACACATGGTAGAATTTATTGATGAAATGATTGAAAATGGTAAATCATCAACATTAAGAGAAATGTACTATATTTCTGAAGCGTGGGGACACGGAAAATTTTCAACTCAAAATGAATCAAATAATTTAGCTGAAGATTTAGAAATTATTACCTCTTCAATGAGAGAAGATTTTAGATTGAGGCCAGAAGAAGATGGATCTCGAATTATTGGAAATTTAACAATTAATGAATTAAATAGAAGAGGAGAATGGATGAAAATTAATGCAAGAGATGATGTTGGTGATTCGGGATACGGCGTTCCATACAATGTAGAAGAAGAAAAAATACAACTATTAGACCACGATATTGATTTTATAATGGCAATAGAAACTGGTGGTATGTTTGATAGATTGATTGAAAATGGATTTGATGAAGAATTCCGTTGTGGATTAGTACATTTAAAGGGGCAGCCCGCGAGATCAACTAGGAGGATTTTAAAACGAATGAATGAAGAATGGAATCTACCAGTAGTAGTATTTGCTGACGGAGACCCTTGGTCATTTAGAATATTTGGATCCATTGCTTACGGCGCTATTAAAACTGCACATATATCAGAATATTTAGCGACTCCAAGTGCCACATATCTAGGAGTTACAGCAGACGATATTATTGCATACGACTTGCCTTCGGATGATTTAACAAGTAAAGATGTAGAGGCTTTAAAATCAGAATTAAGCGACCCTCGATTTTCAGACGGTTATTGGCAAGAACAAATTAATACAATGCTAAAACTTGGGAAAAAGGCTGAACAACAATCTTTAGCAAAATATGGTTTAGATTTCGTAACTGATACATATTTGCCCGAAAAATTAGCAGAATTAGGATTGGCTTGATAAAAAAACACAACTTGGATAAATATGGGCGAAATGTCAAAACAACCATCAACATGGTCATATAAAACCACTAAAATATTACTAATTAGTTTTATATTTTTTATAATTATTCCAATTGTTGGATTTACAAGTGAGTCTGCTGGTTTAGAAACTTTGGCAAATCCCGAAAAAAAACATATGATTGAATTAGGGAGTAATGAATCTGGTTCTGTAACTCTATATCCTCAAAATATTTACACTGTTTATGTAAAATCTGATTCGAATGGTTTTAACAAAAATAAAATTTTAATAATTGATGAATTAGGTAATGAAATAAAACCAAACAGCACCTCAATATTTGTATCATTATTCTCTGAAAATGGAGAAACATACGATGGTGTCTCAAGTTGGCTTTTGCTTGAAGAAAAAAATATCGAAATACAAAATTCAGCAGAACAAAAAATATGGTTAGTAAATGAAAGTGAAATTATTGAATCTATCTTGGAAAATGATATATTTATCGGATCTGTATTAAGTTGTTTAACATCATTATGTTTGGTTCCCGTTATTATTATCTGGTTTGTAATAAATAGACCAAATCCAAAAGCAATGAATATTAAATTTATTAGGGAAGATGAAGAAAATTCAATACATGCAGAATTAAATCAACTTCAAAATAGAATCCCGAATAGTGATGAATTATATCGTGCAATCCACGGTAATGAAAACATGAAAAAGGAATTAAAAGAAGAAATACAAAAAGAAAGGGAAAAAGATTCTATTCCTGCCCCATTTATAGATAGGCCAGATGGAGTTACCATTAAAAAAGAAATGAGTATTGTCAAAGAAAGTAATGATTTTATTACAAAAACAGAAACTGACGAGGAAAATAATGAACGCTGGAAAGAATGGGATGGGTAAAAATTCATTCGTGTGGTTTTTAACCTAGCACCTTCTAGGTAACTTCGGGTTTACTAGTGAATGACGTAGATGAGATGTTATCTTTATTAGAAAATAAAGCCAGAAGAGAGATTCTTCAACGCCTTGTTACAGAGCCACATTATGCATATCAATTGGCAGACCAAATTGGTGTTTCACAACAAGCCATTACTAAACATCTAACATTATTAGAAAAAGCTGGTATGGTACAATCTGAAAAAATACCAAGCTCAAAGGGGCCTGCAAAAAGAATTTATTCTGTTCAAAAATCTTTTAGCATTAGAATAGATTTAGGGCCAGATCTATTTAAATTAGAAAAAAGACAATTGCCAAAAGGTGGACCAATGAGACTTAGTAATCGTTTACCAAATAATTCTAAAAAAATTGCAGAAAACCTTTCAGGAAGGAAAAGAATTGGCATTGATGAGGCTATTTTTCTTTTGAGTGATCTTGAAGAATCATTAGATAAATTAGACAGCCAAAGAGATGCTTTAATTGCATTACATCAACATATAAAAAATAAAGCGTCTCCTACCATAGAAAATGATTATGAAAATTATGAAGAGCGCCAATTAGTTCATTCTGTATTTAAAAATCCAAGAGAAAAAATAGATGTTGAGCAATTAGCATATGAATTACAAATGCCACAAAATAATGCAAGAGAGCTCGCAGATCTCTTTTATGAAAAACTTACAAGAAGCATGGCTAAAAAAAGTGGCAATATCATTGCAGCACCTAAGAATACCTCACTCCCGTGGTGGGCCACACTTAGTGAAAATAATGAAAAATAACCTTTAAAAAACGATTATTCTTCTTCTTCAATTTTCTTAACATTAATTGCGTTTGGGCCTTTTGGGCCCTCTCCTACCTCAAATTCAACAGAATCTCCATCTCTGATGGATCCATCTACTTGAGATGTATGTACAAATAAATCTGAACCTTCTTCTTGTTCAATAAATCCGTATCCTTTCTTAAAGTTAAACCACTTTACCACTCCACGTGCCATATTTAACAGCGGGCCAAACAAAGTACTTGATTATATCCTATTACAATTACTTCTAAATTAGTTTTTTACCTATTTATAAATTACACATGAATTTAAAAAAAGTCTGAAAGAGATAATTGTTTAGATTTATCATTATTAAATAATGAATCTGTACTTGATACAAGCCATTCCACATTTTGTTTTGTATAATGGTCTACTCCATAAGTTTCAATTACGTGTTTAGTTATTTCAATATATTTTCTAACTGCACCCTGTGATACTGTTAATGCAAGGCTACCTCCACAAAATTGTTGTTTTGCCATATTACCAAGACTATGTTTTCCTAATCCTTGCCCCTCGAATCTTACTTTGGAAATACATTTACCAGCTAATGGCATACGTCTATAAGAATGGCCGCACTTAGTACAACGAACTTTTTGACGTGTGAAGGCAAGAAGGTTGCCTCTTAAATCTGGTAAAAAATGAGACCTTACAACAGTAGATGCTACTCTACTAACATCAACAGATCTTAATCGATGGCCTAGTGCTAATTGCCCATTCATTTTATCTTTCATTGTTTCCAGTGTCTTATAAGATGAAAGTTCTGGTCCATTAGAAATATTTTCAGTCCCATGTGTAAATCCCAAACCGCGAAGTGCAACAAATTGTCCTTCTTTTAAACGTGAAGTAATTGTCCCCATTGTTTCCTCTAATTCTTTAGGATGGTACATTTTATCTGCTGCTTCGTAAAATTCGGATGAATAATTCCATGCTGCATCTACATTCAATGCCTCTTTATCAATTTCAAAGGGATTTAATCGTGTTGTTAGAACAAGAGGTGCATCCATTAAACCCCCTCTTCTATTGGGTAATAATTGTCTTGAAAAATTAAGTAAGCCATCCATCAACAACATAATACAATCTTCATCCCCATCACAATTTCTTCTTTTTGCGGCATGAAATAATGGGTGTGCATAACCTCCAGAAGTATCAGACCAACCAATAATCCTCCCCAATACACCGCCACTAGTGTGTGGAGCTAGTCCAATTATTAATTGGCCAACTAAATCTTCAAGATCATTAATGCAATAAAATTTCTCTGTACCATAATAACGCTCTAGTAAATCATCAATAAAATTAGCAACTCTATTTAAAAATTCAATACAATTTTTACTAACTACAAAATCTTGTGGAAATAATTCTATTAATTGGTTATTTGAACTCAAAGGCATTCCATGTATATCATGAGTATATCCTAATTTTACTAATTTTTCATAGGACGTATTAACTTCTAAAGGAGTAAAGTGTGTTAGTGGGACATCACTCATATCATATCTTATTGTTCCATCTCTAAATACTGGAAGACTATATTTAGCCCTTAGTATTCCTTTTTCTAATGGCTCCGGTATCTTACTTTTTGTGCTCAATTCTTTCATACCCTTAATTTTGGGAGGTAATCTTTCTAGACCTAAATTCATTCTTGCATTTTCTAAATCTCTTTTCAAATATACTGTTTTAACCGAAATATTACGCTTATTTGCAAATTTATTAGTCATTTTTTCTGATTCAATTTGTATTGTATAGCCCCTACAAATATTGCCAGAAGAATCTATATTTGTACATTTTATAGACGGAGATAATTCACCACAAATGTTACATTTTCTTGAACCTAAATTTATTCTTAAATTTTCTTGAGATGCTGCCACGCCCATTAATTTTTGAGGTCCTCCATTATTGCCTAATGGAAATATGGCATGAGCGGCTGGTTTCATTTCCCTTGGAGCAGCTTTTTCAGGTCGTCCCATCCTACACCCAATTCTAGTTCCTGCACCATCTTCAATTCTTAATTGGCTACATTTCTTAACCAACCATAATGAATTCAAGCGTTCATGTTCTTCAATCAAAGCCTCGGCTTTTGATAATTTATCAAAATCTTCTGGCCCTGTATCTTTAATTTCAAACATTGCTTTCTTCCCTATTTCAACAGTTTCAGAAATACCCATCCCTTGTTGTCTAGCCTCTGTCTCAGCCTTAATTTTTACAACTCTTTTTCTTTCATTTAATTCACTCAAACGTAACTCTTCTTTAGAAACAAATTCATATGCAATTTTTAGGCGCCGAATTCTTTCTATACAATGCTCATTAATATCCAATATCTTTCTTGGTTTAATTGATTCTTGTAAATTTTCTGTCGAATAACCCAAACCATCCAATAACGCTTCCCACCCACTTATTGCTAGAATATCTTCATCTTCATGTAAATGCTCAATACCAAGAACCATTAAACTAGATTTAATAATTCCATGAATTATTCGGTGATTATCTTCTAAAACTTCTTTACCATCAATACACTCACTAATATTATGTAAATGACCAGGCACTATATTAACTGAAATATCACAACCAGCCTTTGGAATATTATCTTTATTCCAATTTTTTGAGGCCCCCTTGAATCTTAAAAAATTTCCACCAAAATTATTTTTTTCTATAATCGCATCTTTCATCAAATTATCAAGTGAAGAAATCCATTCAAGTGGTAAATCTTTCCACCATAAATTGAAGGGAGGGCATAATGAAGTCTTAAATTGCTTAGAAATTTTAACTGTTTGATTCCAATCTAGTTTCATTGAACGAAGTTTATGTGCCCAAATATGCCCCGCTGCTGAAAATAATGTAGGTAGTCCATCTGGTAATTCAGTTCTTGATATTCCCATAATATTAGAAAAAAGTGATAATTTAGTTTCTGTATTCAGATTTTTAATTAATTCTGAAGCCCATCTATCCATTCCATATCCTGCTGGAACTAATGATTTGTTATTTTCCAAAAATTCACCATAACCAAGTAATATTTCACCTGCATCCCATATTGATAAAACATCATTTTTTACTTCTTGCCATTTAGATTCTTTATCGATTCTACTAAATCTTCCATCATTTAATAATAACCAAGGGCCCTCTATTTCATCACAAGGAGTTATTGCTGTTGCTTTTCCTGGTCTTTCTATTTTCATTTGGGTCCCTATTGTTAAAAAATCGTCCAAAGCATACATACTAACTGGATTTATTGCTCCTGCTGCTAAACCTGAATTTCGACTTCGTCCATATCTTAATCTAAAACCGCCTGGAGCTGAAGGATCACCTAATACTGGTCTTCCTGCAATAATGTCTTTCATATATTTCCAAATTTTTTCTATTTTCTTGGATTTTAATTTTGGTTTTACCTCATATATTTTTTCAGCAATCGCCAAAATATCTTTTTCTTTATCTAATGAAAAGCCCCAAGCATTTTTATTAGAATTCCAAACTCCTTCTATTTTTTTAGCTTCTTGAATAAATGTTTCATTAATATTGCTGCTCAACCATATTTGACCATCATCTATCCAATAAGATACTTCACCAGAACCAGATGACCTATTCGCAAATTCTGTTATGAAGTCCCATCCAGTAACTCCTAATCTCTCAGTATGTTTACGTAATTTAGGGGCTTTAAGGCATAATCCCTCGCCTATTACTAATAATACTCCTCCTCGTACTCTTGAATCATCAATATTACGAACTCTGGCATATCCAGCACATTCTACCCTTTCTGTAGATTCGCCATTAATCATTACCGGGCAGGCTCTAACAATACGATCTATTTCATCAGGTGTTGGCTTGTATTGCAAACCTATTCTATATAATCCAAATTCTTCCTTAACCCTTTCAACTTCTGGAGTTGTAGGCACATAGCGTCCAATCCCTAATTCTCTACGAATCATATCTGCAATCAATACCGCTAATGCTTGACCTGTGCCTCCAGCTGCTCTAATTGGGCCTGTGAAGTAAATACTAAGAAATTCGCTACCATCAATATTATTCAATATTCTAGATCTAGCTATTCCTTCTAGTGGGGCAACTAGTACAGCCTCTGTTAAAATCGCCAATCCGACTCTCAAAGCTACATCTGCACAAGTTTCTCTATCTTTTTCTAATTTTAACAATGTTTGAGCAACGTATATTGACATTTTTATTGCCGTTGTTTCTCTATCTTTATTCGTCTCTTCAAGTGTTTTTCTTATTTTTTCCGCTATTTCTAAACCATCTAAATAATCAACTAATAATTTTTCAGTTCTTCCTGCTAAATCTTCTGCTCGGGGTATTTCGATTTCAGAAGAAAAATCCAATCCTTTCTTACGCTCTCTAGTGGCAATATCATAACATTCTTGAGTCGCTTGAAACAATTTTTGTTCGTATTTTTCCATCTGTCTTCGCAGACGTGATGTTGCCCCGGAATTTTCACTCACGACCTTGCTTGAAATCGATACCTTATGAGGAATACTATTTACGGACAATATTTAACGACAAGTTCCATCTCCGTATGCACATCAATATGAACGTGAATCAGAAAATCCGCAATCATAAAAGTTGGCCAAAATTAGTGGAAATGGTTAAAAAATTATCGTATCTTAAAGGAAAAGATGGTGAATTTACATTAGCCAGCGGGCGTAAAAGTAGTCATTTTTTTGATATGAAGCCACTTATGATGGATCCTAATGGTTCTATGTTATTAGCAGAATTAATAGAAATTTATCTAGATGAATTAGAACCTGATTTTGTGGGAGGACTAGAATTGGGTGCTGTTCCATTAACAGCGATTGTAATTACAGGAAATGCAAATTCGAAAAAGGGCTCAAAAAGAAAGGGTTTCATGGTAAGAAAGGAGCCTAAAGGAAGGGGGGGAAGAAAAACATCTAACCCACCTGGAATAGAGGGTTCGTCTTTAGCGGGTGGCGGAAAAATAGTAGTTTTAGAAGATGTTACCACCACTGGCGGTTCTGCAATAAATGCAGTAAATATGATTAAATTAAATACCAATTGTGAAATTTTGGGAGTATTAGCAATTTTAGATAGAGAAGAAGGGGGAGAACAGGCATTTAATAATGCTGGTATTCCCTTTGAGTCATTACTTAAACTTTCAGACATTGCAGGATGATTTTATGGGGGAAGAAAATCCTGATTCGCACGTAATTGGTGATTTGAAAAAATTATCAACACCTTGGAAAATTGCATTAGAAAGGGCAAATAGAATCAAAAATATAGATTTGGGCGAGGGATTCATTTTAGATTTGGCTTGTGGATCAGGAATACAATTAGCTGCATATTCCTTTCAATTAAATAAACCATGCATTGGTATAGAGATAAATTCCGAAAGGGCTGAAATTGCCAAAAAGAGTTTGAATTTAATTTTGAATAATGATTTTGCAAAGTATTCTAAAATTATTATTGGGGATAGCTTGAAAAAATCAGAAATAAAATTGGATAGTGATATCCGTTTTTCATTAATACATCTTGACCCTGCAAGACCGACTGATATTCAATCGCACACTCTTTCTGAAATGCAACCCCCTCCTATTGAAACACTTAATCTATGGAAAGATTTGTTAATAGAAAAGGGCGCAATAATTCTTGATTTGTCTCCAAGGTTGTCAAAAGTTCAATGTAAAACTCTTCAAAATGAATTGGCAAAAATTTTACCAAATTATGAGCAAACATGGGAATGGTCTTCCCAAGGAAGAGGCAGGGTAGATAGATTAAGCGTTTGGCTAGGAAGTGTTGCATCGAAAAATAAATCCTCAAGATATGTCCGTAATCATCCTCAAAATATTGAAAAAAGTATTATTGTTGAAGCAAACAAATTACCTTGGGATTACAGTGATTCAAAATTAACAGATATTAATGTAAATATTGGAGATTATATTTCAATAATAGATCCTGCATTAATTTCTAGTGGTTTAGAAGATATCTGGCTAAAATCTCAAAAATTTGAAGGCGTATGGATTCGTAAAAATGGACGTAGGCCATTATTTGTTCATTCTCAAAAAATAAATCATTCAAGAAAGGAAGAGGGTTTAATTTTTGAATCTGGAATTATCAGATCAATAATTAAACATGACATAAATGAAGGCGTAGATCCTTTGATTGAAATCGGCAATAAATTGGAAATGAAAAAGTTGACTTTGCGACTAAAAATGATGCCAGAATTACAACCAAAATTCCAATCTAAATTAGATAAAAATTTAATTGATTGGGGAGGCATAGGATTTGTAATAAAACTACCAGATGATAGGCTTGCAGTGTGTACAAAAATATGATTTTTTTGCAGTTTATCTTTAATTCTGAAAATGCCAATGAATCGCGCCCTTCAAATAGGGGTGGGGGGTGGGACGCTTTCGCAAACAAATGGTTTGACAGTGCGATAGGGGAAATGAGGATTAGAAATGGCGAACAAAGTTGATGAAGAACTTAGTGATGATTTCTCCTATATTGTACGTTTAAGAAATACTGATTTAGATGGTTTGAAAAGGCTCTCCACAGCACTTACTAGCATAAACGGAATAGGTTCCCGTACTTCAACAACAATTTGTCGACTTTCGGGTTTATCTCCAAATCAATTAACAGGTAATTTAACCTTAGAAGAGCAAGATTTACTTAAAAAAACAATTGAAGAATATGCAATGAAGGCACCATTGTGGATGTTAAATAGGCAATGGGATAAAGAATCTGGTGAAGAATTACATTTGTTCGGACAAGACCTTGAGCTTACTCATAAAGAAGATATTAACAAATTAAGATCTATCAAAACATATAGAGGCATCAGGCATGCAAATCGCCAAAAAGTGCGTGGACAACGCGGACGTTCAAATGGAAGAGGCGGACTGACTCTCGGGGTTAAAAAGAAGAAATAAGGTGACATAAATGGGACATCCAAAATTTTCTAGACCAAAATTCGACACTCCAAAACATCCATGGAAGAAAGCAAGAATTGATGAAGAGCATGACATAGCTGCTAGGCATGGTCTAAAAAATATGAAAGAAATTTGGAAAGCAAGAGCACAATTAAGAAGAATTAGGCAACAAGCGATGAAATTAATTGGAAGAGTGGATGCTACACATCCACACTGGGTGAGAGAGAAGGGAGACCTGTTAAACTCTCTAGTCAGAAAAGGCATACTTTCAGAAGAGGCAACAATTGATGATATTCTTACTTTAGGAGTCGAGGATATTCTTAACAGGAGATTGCAGGCTCGTGTATATGCAAAGGGGCTTGCTTCATCAATGAAACAATCAAGGCAATTAGTTACACATGGGCATATTACAATCAATGAACAAAAAATCACAATTCCTTCATATGTGGTTTCTAGAGATGAAGAAGAATTAATTAGTTATCATCCCTCTTCAAAACTAAATGATGAAAATCACACATTAAGAGTAATAATTGATGGTAGAGCTAGCGAAGCAACATTTGAAGAAAGTGATGAAGAAGGTGATGCAGAATGAGCAGAAAGGCAATTGTAAATATTTTTTCTTCTTACAACAACGTATTACTTACAGCAACAGATTTAACTGGAGCAGAAACAATAGCAAAATGTAGTGGCGGACAAGTGGTAAAATCCTCAAAAGATTCTGGAGGACCATTTGCAGCAACACGTGCTGCAGAGATGTTAGCAGACATGTTAAAAGAAAAAGAATTTACACAATTAATTATTCGTTATAGAGCCCCAGGTGGAAATAAATCAACAAGTGCAGGCCCAGGTGCACAAGCAGCAATTAGAGCATTGACTCGTGCAGGGATGACGATTACTAGGATAGAAGATGTCACTCCTATTGCACATGATGGGACAAAGAAAAAAGGTGGAAGAAGAGGAAGACGTGTATAATGTGGTGAAAAAATGAAAGTAAAAATAATCTCACAAAATGAACGCGATATAAAATTATTATTGAGCGAGACTACTGTATCAAATGTTAATTCAATTAGAAGATCAATAATGACTGATGTGCCAAAAATGGCAATTAGCAAAGTCAGATTTGAAATGGGAGTAAAAGAACCCGATAGTAATGGAGAAAGGTTTGAATCATTAAGTGCACTTCCTGATGAAGTAATTGCACATAGATTAGCGCTAATTCCTATACCAACATATTTTGAAGATTTTGTTTTTCCTGAAGATGATCCTGCAAATCAAGGACTTCCGGAAGACAAATGGGGATCTCCTGCAAGTCGTATAATTTATCATTGTTCTGTTCAAGGTCCTGGAAAAGAAGATGAGGATGAATTTAAAGTTGTATATGCGGGTGATTTAAATGTGCTAGGAGATAGTAAATTAGAAATCCCTGAACATTGCAAAGAGATTCCAATTACTTTGCTTTCTAAAGGGCAATATATCGAGTTTTATGCTTATGCTAGTTTAGGTAGGGGGAACGAACATGCAAAATGGGCTCCAGCAGCAGGGATTGGGTATTATAAAAATACTAAAGCAGTATTAGATGATAAGAAAGTTGCTAAAGAAATATTCAATCTTAAAATCAAATTAAATGATGACCAAATACTAAATGAGAAAATTTTCGGAAAAGATGGTGTTACTGATATTGATACTGTAGAAGCAATTCGTAAAGCAGTTCTACACATAGAGAAAAATGTTGGTAGTGTTGGTGAATCTGGAATTACGTTTGAAGAAATCCCAGGAGAATTTGTTTTCCATTATGAAACTGATGGAGCTCTTTCTCCGGTAGAAGTATTCAACAGAGCATGTGAAGAATTGAAGATGAAATTTGATTCTATTAATGAACAATTAGAAATTGCTTTATCATAAAACTATTTCAAATTCCTAATTAAAGATAGGGATTATAATGCAATCTAATCAATATTCAATTAAAATAGGAGGTCATATTACACTTCTATTTAGTATTCAATCAGAAAGCACCAATATAGACGAACAAGGTAGTCGCGGTGTTGGAATTTGTATCCAAAAAGGTGTTGAAGTCAGTGTAACAGCCAAAAAAGGAAATGGGGGCGTAAAGATATATTCTGATGCAAAAAATCTCTCTGAAAAATTATATAATTTGATAATTGAAGAAATGATTGATTACTTTAAAGTTATTAAAAAATACAATTGGGAATTCCAAATAAATTCTGAGCTCCCTTTTAGTCAAGGTTTTGGTTGTTCGGCATCAGGTGCATTAAGTGCGATAATCTGCATATTGAAAATAATCGATGAAAATGAAAATATTTTTCAAGAGGCAATTACTATTGCACATCGCGTTGAAAGAAAAATGTCTAGTGGACTTGGTGATGTGGCTGGTTTAAGTGCTGGAGGTATTGAATTAAGAACAGAGCCGGGTTTACCTTTTCCACCAAACAATGGAAAAGTTATCAATTGGAAACATGAATTCCCAATGTTGTTATGTTGGGATAAAAATGAGGAGAAACATACATCTGAATATATTGATGATGATGAGTGGAAAAATAGGATTAGTGAAGCAGGACAACAATGTATTTCAAGATTAAATAAAAAAGAATGGGATGAAAATATTTGGAATGATGTATTAGAACAATCTAAAGCTTTTGGAGAAAAATCCGGAATATTATTTGACTCTAGTAGAAAAGAAATATTGAATAAAATTGAAAATACATTAAGAGATTTGGAAATAAATTCTTTTTGGGAAGTAAGATTATGCATGCTTGGTTCAAGTGCAGTAATTTTACCAAAAAATTTAGAAAAATGCGATGAAACTGATCTAGAAAAAATATTACAACTGTTAGAAAAAAAGAAATTAAATGGATGTATTACAAAAACAAATTTGAAACCAATTAAAATTTAATTTTTATTTGTAAGTTTTTCTAAATTTAATTGCGATGAATCGAGTAAAATCACACCTGGTATTCTTAAATTAGATGAAAAGCCGTGTCGAAAAACTATGGCCCCTTGCCCCCATTCCTCAATATAACGATTCATTTGTTTAATCGTCTTTTTCCTTTGGAATTTTAAATCCGCGCCATAAAAATGCTTTGCATCAACCCAAGCAATTGATTGGCCATTAACTATTACTTTATCCAATAATAATAAATCCGGCGTTCTAATTGGTTTACCGTGTTCTTTAGTTTGTTCTGCAACCATTTCTGGTTGTCTTCTAATTCTTACTCCTTTAGATTCAAAATGCTCACACAATGTTTCTTCAAATAAATCTGCTCTTTTAGCATTTTCAGATTGATCAAAATTAGAAACTCTGTCTGCCCCCTCCGCTTTAATAAATTCTTCTTGATCCCTTTTGTTCAATTTTTTTTCTGGGGCTTTTAATGAATCCTTAATCTTTATTTTAGACCATCCGCGAGATTTTAAAATACTTCTAAAAACATTCATAGGAGGATAATCAAAACGTTTAGCCAAATCTACAACTGATGCCCCGTCTTCATACAATTTACGTAATTTCCCTGCTTCCCTCTGTAGTTTGTGAAAAGAATAAATAGATTTTTCTTGAAGAAGAGCTGAACGTAAAGATAATGCTTGATCTAGATTCATTTCTAAATCTTTAACAAAATTTGCAATTTCATCCATTCTTTTATCTTCTAACCAACCAAACTCTCCCCTTCTTACGACAAAATTCCCAACTTTTCCTTCAATATTTTTAGGAACGGGCTTCACTTTCCATTCTATTTTAATTGTATTTGGGATCCATTCACCTTCAGGAAAAGCCATGGGTTTTTTAATTTGAGAAAACCGTTCTTCTGCTCTTGCCTTAGCTTCTCTAACAAAATCCTTATTGCTTTTATTAAACTTTGAGTGGCTTTTCTTATTAGAGCCATGGCGTTTATCCTTGTTCACAGCCAACCCTAGAGCAAGTAGCCTATGAACTCACGGCCTTTCGGAGGCTCAATGCAGAGTGAAAGAATATTGCATATTGATGTTTTAAAAAGCATCGCAATATTGTTTATGATTGAAGTTCATACATCTGCCCAATTAGCACCATCAAATTTTCCTAAAGATTCTATTTTAGCAATGATTGTGGCTTGTATTGGGGGGTTGGCGGCTCCTTTGTTTATTATGTTGAGCGGATGGGGAACACAACATAGTTTAATTTTAAAAAGACAACGTTTTGAATTGAAAAAATCTATTTTTCAATGGGCAATGATTAGATTTTCATTTCTGCTTTCGTGTCAATTAATTGTCAATTTAATTGCAAGTCATGTTTTTAATTGGTATACTCCTGGAATTTTAAGCTTACTTGCAATATGTACTTTGATTAGTATTCCATTAGCAAAATTATCAATAAAATTAAAATTAGTTGTATTTTCAATTTTATGTCTTACCCCCTTAATGAATTACCAAATTTTTGAAATGAATGGCAATTGGAGTTTTCTAATTAATGCTAATTCTCCAATTGAATGGTTTAATAGAACTTTATTTAATGGAACATACCCTCTATTTCCATGGGCTACATTTTTCATTTTAGGAAGTATTTTAAGGGATTGTAATAATACATTAAAAATTAAAATGTGTAGTTTTGGAATTATTCTTTCTGTTTCGTTTATAATTTTTTCAATTATTAATAATATAGAGTGGGCTTCAACTCAAAATGAAGCTTTGTTGACATTCTTCCCCGCCAGTATTGCATTTATTATCACAGCAAATACCACAGCATTATTGTTTTTCATAATCTTTGAAAAATACGAAATCAAATTAAAAGGTATTGCATTTACAAATAGTTTTACAAAAATAGGGCGGCTTTCATTATCAATTTATTTATTGCACTTTATCCCATTAAGAATAATTAATGATTTTAATTTAAATGATTGGAGCTTGTCTGAAGCGATAATTATTACCTTAGTATTTACATTTATTTGGTGGCCACTAAGTGTAATTCACAACAAATGGTTAAACAAATATAGTTTTGAAACCCTGTTAAAATACATTTTAGCCAAAAAGAATATACCAAGTACCTCTGTGAGAGAGTCATGACTAATTTATCAGAAGGGAATAATATTCCTTTAAGATTACAAAATAGAGCAAAAACAAATGGAAATGATATTGCCCTCCATTGGAAAGAAGGCGACTCTTGGAATTCAAGAACTTGGGCAGAACATTATGAAAATGTATGTAAATTTGGTGGTGCTCTTTTAAATCTTGGTTTTGAAGTAGGGGATTCAGTTTCTATTTCAGGAAATAATAGCAAAGAATGGATTACTGCTTGTTTAGGTTCAATGTATATTCGGGCACTTCCTGCTGGTATCTATCAAACTTCAACACAAGATCAATTTCAATATGTTGCTAATCATATGGAGGCAAAAGTATTGGTTCTTGAAAACAAGGTTCAATGGGATAAATTCAGTGCAGAAAGAGAGAATTTACCAACTGTAAAAAAAGTAGTAATGGTCGAGGATATTGATGTGGTTAATGATGATATTGCGATTTCATTTGAAGACTTTTTAGAATCTGGAAAATCACACATTGATGGTGCAAATGAAAGAATGACACAAATTAAACCAGATGATTTAGCATTATTAATTTACACATCAGGGACTACGGGTCCACCAAAAGGTGTTATGCTAACTCATCATAATCTTGCATGGACAGTTGAAGGTGCCTCAGAAGTTGTTGGCGGTCTAGGTCCCGAAGATAGACATGTAGCATATCTTCCATTGTCACACATAGCAGAACAAATGTTCTGTATTCATGGTTCGGTTTCATTTGGATTCTCTGTTTGGGTCTGTGGTGCATTTGAAGAAATTAAAGAGCATTTGTTAGAAGCAAGACCGACTCTTTTCTTAGCAGTACCTAGAGTTTGGGAGAAATTCAAAGCTGCATTGGAAGCAAGATTAGGTGAAGCATCTGGAATTAAAGCAAAGATTGTCAATTGGTCAAGAAAACAAGGGCTAAGAGGAGGATATAAAATGATAGACACAGGAAAAGGTGGCTTAAGATGGAAAATTGCAAATAAATTATTCTTTAGCAAATTACAAGATGGGCTTGGACTTAATAAATTAAAATTTGCAGTAACTGCAGCGGCACCAATAGGAAAAGATGTGTTAGAATTCTTTTTATCTTGTGGAATCATTATTCACGAGGTATACGGGCTTTCAGAATCATCTGGCCCACTTACGTTTAACAGCTCAAAACCTGGTCACAGGAAATTAAGTACAGTTGGACAAGCATTCCCTGGTGTTGAAGTGAAAATTGCAGGAGATGGTGAAATTCTTGGAAAAGGGGGAAATATTTTCCAAGGTTATTACAAAAATGAAGGGGCAACCAATGAAACACTTGTAGATGGATGGCTTCACACTGGAGACATCGGAGAAATTGACGAAAGAGGATTCCTAAAAATTACAGATCGTAAAAAGGATTTGATTATTACTGCTGGTGGTAAAAATGTATCACCATCCAATATTGAAAAGTTAATGAAATCAATAAAAGGGGTTTCTCAATTTGTTGTAATTGGAGATAAAAGAAAAATGCTAACGGGATTAATTACACTAGACCCTGAAGGAGCAGTGACTATGGCTAAAGAAAATAATTGGCCTACCGATATTCCTGCCCTTGCAGAATCAGAAGGAATGAATTCTTACATTAATTCCGAGGTTGAGCGGCTTAACAAAGAATTGGCTAAGTTTGAAACAATAAAAAGATTCAAAATTCTTCATGAAGACTTTGATGTAGAACATGGAACTCTTACACCATCAATGAAAATTAAACGTAAACCAATTAATGAAAGGTATGCAACACAAATTGAATCATTATATGAAAATTAGGAATGGGTTAAGTGATTCGAATGTATATTAACGCTATTGTAGGCGCTCTCTGTTTTGCATATGGAGTTTTTTGTATGGTTAGAGGGGGTACTCATGTTAAAAATGTAGGGTGGAGAACAAAAGAAGAATACCCTAAATCATATTATTTTACCGTAATTTTTATGATTTTGTTAGGAGTCTCTATGATCGTTTCTGGTTTTTTTCTAAAAAGATAGTTTTGTAGGTTATATTTTAATTGGTGAATTTGCCTATGGAGTTAAATTATAAAAAAATAATATTTACTCTATGTCTCTTAATTGGAATCATATTTGCAATAATCAACCGTGAATTTTTTAATAATGAAAATATTACAAATTATTTAGATGGTTTTGGTATATTAGCACCATTAATTTTTATTTTTATTTATATAATTGCAACTATTGTTTTTTTGCCTGGCTTAATTCTAACAATGCTCGCGGGTATTTTATTTGGCCCTGTTTTTGGAACTATTTACTCAATAATTGGAGCAACAATTGGTGCAACTTTAGCATTCTTAATTGCAAGATATCTTGCAATTGAGAAAATTGAAAAACTGATTGAAGGGAAAAAATTAGATTACATAAGAAAAAGTGTTGAAAATGAAGGTTGGAAATTTGTTGCTTATACTAGATTAGTTCCACTTTTCCCATTTAATTTGTTAAATTATTCATATGGATTAACGAATATAAAATTAAAGGATTATATTTGGGCTAGTTTTATTTTCATGTTACCTGGAACATTTGCATATGTATACTTGGGATTTACAGGGACTGAAATTCTAAATAATGAAGAGAATTTAATCCGGACTGTTTTAATATTAATTGCGATCTTTGCAACTATAATTTATATTCCATATTACTTAAAAAAAGTTTCAAAATTAGCAAATGAATATGAAAAATAACTTAACTTAGCGGAATATTACTCCTGGTTCTAAAGGAAAAGCAAACTTAGATTTCCCTCCTTCGTCTTCATCTTCTCCCGCCATTAAAACTTGAACTATTTGTAAACCTAATTGATCTGAAATAAATTCAGCGGATTTTTGTAAAATTGAGTTTTCATCTAAATTTAAAATAAGCATTTCTTTTTGAGATGGATTCCATTTGAATAACTGAGGAAGCATCTTCTTTTTCCATAACTTACTAGCCTCTGCGCGAATTGTTTCGTCTTTCCAAAAATTCGTTTCTTGAATTTTATTAAATGCTAAATTAATTTTTTCTCCTGACGCTTGTACCTCTAATCCAATTCTAGCCATTTTATTCTTCCATAATTGTGAAGTCTGAATTATTATTTCGTTCGGTTCTTTTTCCATATGCTTAACTGCCATTTGTCGAACATTTCTTGCTTGTTCAAGAAAACCCTTGAGATATGTTTCTTCCGAAATTATTAATCTCTCATTTGTATCTAAATTATCTTCAATTGTTTCTATTTCATGCCCTGCAAGTAAATTTTCTTTACCTAATTTTTCCCACCATTCTTCGGCTAAATGTGGTGTAGCTATTTGTAACATTGGTGCCCATATTTCTAATAATTTCTTACCAACATCTGAATTGCATCCTCCTCTTCTAATATACCAATTTAAATCACTAATCATATCATAATGAGTTATTTGTACTGCCGAACGTAAATTTACCTCCTCCATTGAATCCTTCCATTCATTATACCTTTGTTTTGCGCAAACTAAAAGCCACTCATCAATATCGTTAGTTTCTCCACTCCAATCAAAAATTATTTCTGGGATTTTATATAATTGATTAATTTGTTTCCAAGACGCATGAACTCCCTGATCACTCCATTCCATTTCAGCTTCGGGTTGAGCGGCAAATAAAATGAATAATCTCACTGTATCTGCTCCATATTTTTCAACCATCGCTTCTGGAGATACTGTATTTCCAAGGCTTTTAGACATCTTTGCACTTCTTTCTCCAAGTTTTACTCCACAAGTTGGGCAATTTGATCCATAAAATTTTACATTATATGTCACATTACAAGGTGAACAATATGGTGCTGGTTTATTCACCATTCCTTGACATAATAATCTTTGAAATGGTTCATCAATATTATGCATTCCAAGATCACGCAATGCTTTAGTCCAAAATCTAGCATAAATCAAATGCATTTGGGCGTGTTCAATCCCACCGCAGTAAAAATCTACATTCATCCAATAATTTGCTATTTCTTTATCAAATGCTTTTTCAAAATTATTAGCATCTGAGAACCTTAAAAAATACCAAGAAGAATCAACAAAAGTATCCATAGTATCTGTTTCTCTTTTAGCATCCTCTCCACATTTAGGGCATTTTACATTGATAAATGTTGCAGAGGTTTCAAGAGGATTTCCTTTACCCGTAAATTCCACATCATTAGGTAACAATACTGGCAATTGTTCTTCAGGGACTGGAACAACTCCGCATGAATCACAATGAATGATCGGAATAGGGGTCCCCCAATATCTTTGTCTACTAATCAACCAAGGTCTAATTTTCCATTGTACCATTCCTTTACCAGATTTTAGCGTCTCTAATTTTTTAATCACCAAATCTTTAGAATCATTACCAAAACTTCCGTCAAATCCAGGTTCTGTAGAATTAATCATCCAGCCTAATCCAGTAAAAGCTCCAGTCAAATTTTCTGATTCGTTATCTCCTTGATTTTTTACTAAAACCTGTTTAATTTTAATTCCATATCTTTTTGCAAATTCAAAATCACGTTGATCATGGGCTGGGACCGCCATTACGGCTCCTGTACCATACCCATAAAGTACAAAATTACCCGCGTAAATAGGGACCTTTTCTCCACTAATCGGGTTAATTGCATATTTACCTAAAAATACACCTTTTTTATCTTTCAATATTTTTTCACGATCAAAATCTGACATTCTAATTGCTTCGTCACGTAATTCTTTCCATTCATTTTCATATTCAGTTCCAGAGACTAATTCCTCACAAAGAGGATGTTCGGGTGCAAGTGTGACAAAAGTAACTCCAAAAATTGTATCTGGACGGGTAGTGAATGCTTCAATAGATGATTCATGGTCTTCTATCTGGAATTGTATTAATGCTCCTTCTGATCTTCCAAGCCAATCTTGTTGTAATAACTTCACTTTTTCTGGGAAGTCAATTATTTCTAAATCATCTAACAAATCTTGAGAATAGTCTGTAATTTTCAAAAACCATTGGCTCATATCTTTTTGTTTAACTTCTTCAGTACACCTCCAACAACGACCATTTTTTACTTGCTCGTTTGCAAGAACTGTAGAACAATCATTACACCAATTCACTGGAGCAAAATCTCGATATGCTAATCCTTTTTCTAAGAATTTAAGAAAAAATAATTGATTCCATTTGTAGTAATTTTCATCATGACTTTTTACTTGACGATTCCAATCATAAGAGAATCCCATTCTTTTTATTTGTTTGGTGATAGAAGAGATATTTCTTTCAGTAATTTCTCTAGGATGTTTATTTTCCGCTATTGCGGCATTTTCTGCTGGCATTCCAAACGAATCGAAACCCATTGGATAAATCACGTTAAATCCTTGGGCTCTCTTGAATCTAGCTACTGCATCTCCAATAGAATAATTTCTTACGTGCCCCATATGCATTTTTCCAGAGGGATATGGATACATTTCTAAACAATAAAATTTTGATTTGTTATTATCTGCATCTGAAATGAAAATTCTAGCTTCATCCCATTTATTTTGCCATTTTGGCTCACTAATTCCCGGATGGTAATCGCCAGACTCCATGCATTTCCGAACAAGAACTAGACATCAATCCTTCGGGTAAAATTAGAAAATAATATGTATAATTTGATTCTAATTAAATTTTAACAAACTATTAAACAACCATACTAAAACAATTGATTAATAGGGGTAAATATGGACGGCGAGAATATTTTAAAATTGAATCCGTCTCCTGAATTAACTGTTCTTCAAACTGAGTTAGGAAGTTGGGACAATCTCAATCATTTATTAATTTGTAACACAACAAAAAATGCACTATTAATTGACCCATTTGACGGCCAATTTTGGTCAGAAATAGTAGAAAAAGAGGATGTTAAAGCCGTTACTATAGTATTAACACATAGTCATTGGGATCATACAAGAGGAGTCGTTGAATTTCTTAATCTAAATCCAAATACAGAAATTTATGTCCATCAACTTGAAAGTGAAAGAGGATGGGGGGGTCCTGACACTCATCAGTGGTCACATCCCCCATTTACTTTCGTAAACTTAAATTTTGGAGATTTGAATTTTGAAGTTCATTGTACACCAGGTCATACACCGGGTCATATTACATTAATTGGCCATGGAGTTGTGATTTCTGGTGATTGTTTATTTCTTGGAAGATGTGGAAGAACAGATTTGTATGGCGGAGATATGTATTCTATGTGGGAGTCTCAAATGCATTTACACTTAAGACTTCAAAAATTACCTGGCAACTGGATTGTACTACCTGGCCATCGATATCCTCTAGATGAAGGAAATAACCCCACATATATTTCATTGGAATATCTTCTTAAAAATAATCCAGCGATAAAAAAACAATCTTTTGATGAGTTTTCAAAATTGGAATTTCTTCAATTTGATGATTCTTTATCTGAAAAAGCGAAAAGACAAAGGGCAAGGAGTGAATAATTATATGAGTAAACTACCAAAAATTAGTGTTTCTGTGGAAGATAGATTGATTTTACATTTATTTGAGCAAAATCATCAAAAAGATCGGTTTCTTGTTACTCCTTTAGTTACTAGACCGGGGATTGCTGAATCTTGCGCCCTTCATGCGCCTAACGTAAGTAGAAGTATGCGTAAATTAGTTTCAGATTCTATTGTTGAAGAACATATGCGCACAGTAAAAGGTGATTCCAGAAAACAGAAAACATGGCAATTAACAGAGAAAGGAGAAATAATAGCAGAAAATTTATCAAAAGAATTAGGGGAATTAAAAGTTTTAATTAGAAATAAAAAAGGTGAATTATTAGAAGTTTTAGCGAAAAATGTAGCATATAAATTAGAATCTGAATTATCATTATTACAAATACTAATGCACGCTTTACATGAAGGTGTGTTAACTTACGGCGATATTAGATTTGGACCAATAAGAAAGAAGGAAAATAAGGATTCTAATCCTGATCGCTCAATATTAATGAGTGGCGCGTATTCAACTTATCAAACTCAACCACCACAAATAAGAAAAATTCATGGAAGAAAAAATGAATCTGAAAAATTAGAATCTTGGTATAATTCCTCAGCTTCTTGTATAGTAATTACTGGAATTGCTGGAATTGGAAAATCTACACTTTGTGCAGAATGGTTAACTCAAAAAAAACCCAATTGTATTTGGTATCCTTGTCAACCTTGGGATACTGAATTAGGTGTCACTACAAGCCTACTTCATGCTTTAGGAATTAGAGAGAATAATGATGATTTTAAGTTGATTGAAACATTGCCACTTTCTCCAAGACAACCATTAGAAATTGATATGTTTAGAAGGAGGATTACCGAATTCCTTAATGACAAAAAAATTGATGCCTTATTTATATTAGATGATGTTCATAATCTTCCAAAGTCTTCTATGAAATTTATTGGGGCTTTACTCCAAATTTCTCAAAACACAAAATTACGTTTAATTCTGATATCTAGAAAAAATTTAGATTTTTATGATAGGAGAGATGTTCACACACGTAAACATGTAATGGAACTATCACTGATTGGATTAACTGTTGAGGAATTAAATTCTTGGTTAAATAATTTTTCAAAAAATGAAACTCCTTCTGCTGAGGAGATTCACTCAGTTACTGGAGGGCATCCTTTAGCGGTAGAGCTATTGGAAATTTATGGTCAAAAAGTTCATGGTGATTGGTTAAGATTTTTGGATGAAGAAATCCTAAATGTATTGCCGAAATCTGAATATGAATTATTAGCAACACTTGCAAATTCAGAACGACCAATACCTTGGGAAAAATTAGCATCTATTTCTGAATTTCAAGGAAAACCTCCTGAACAATTAATATCTCATGGATTACTAATTGAACTAAATGAAGGTTATTGGTTACATGAAGCACTTCGTGAACGATTGCTTCTTGAAGTGGGAACAGTACAAAAAGAGCGGAAGAAAAGAATAAATTAACCCATGTGTCCATCTAACCAGCTATCTAAATTTGGTTTAGATGCTGCCCCTGTTCTTTGATCTGCAACTTGCCCTTCATTGAATAAAACTAATGTTGGAATTCCTCGAACACCAAAACGTCCCGGAGTGTTTCGATTTACATCGGTATTTACTTTAGCAATTGTAATATCTCTTTCACTTGCTATTTGTTCTAAAATTGGCGCTACCATCTTACAAGGTCCACACCATGGCGCCCAAAAATCAACAAGAACCCAGCCGGTTCCAGTGATTTCGTCAAACGTTGCATCAGATGCATCAACTACTTTGCCCATACACTCTCCCAACCTGATTAGAATTAAGAGGATTTGCTATAATTTGAAAAATATAATCTCATTAATCACTATAAGAGGCCCGTTTAACCCCTGCATAGAGCCGAATGATAATTGCACCTAGTATTTTAACTGCTGATTTTTGTGAGATTGGTAAATTAATTGATGAGTCAATTAATGCAGGAATAAATTGGATCCACCTAGACATCATGGATGGAAATTGGGTAGTAAATAAAACAATTACTTTTGGCCCTGCAGTAATTAATTCAATTAGAAAAAGAATTGGTAATGAAGTGATGCTCGATTGTCATTTAATGATTACGAATGCTGAAGAAACATGGCAACAATTTGCTAATGCTGGAGTTGATTTAATCATTGTACATATAGAAGCTGTAAAAAATATGGGTGCTTTAATTAATGAAATTACCAATGCAGGGAAAAAAGTTGGGATCGTATTTAATCCAGATACTCCCGTAGAAGATGTTTTACCTTATCTAGAACAGATTGATCTTGTATTAGTAATGTCTGTAGTTCCTGGAAAGGGTGGTCAATCATTTATGCCTGAAGTTGAGAATAAAATTAGAACATTAAAAGAAAAAATAAATATTCAAAAGTCTAATGGAGGTAAAAAAGTAAAAATTATGATTGATGGAGGCATCAAAGCTCATAATATTTCTTTAGTAAAAGAATGGGGAGTTGATGTCTCTGTAATAGGCTCGGGATTAATCAACGATAAAGGTACAATAAAAGAAAATCTAACTGAGATTCAAAATGCATTAGCTAATTGAGGCTACAATATGCAAAAAGTTTTGATAATTACTAATGTTTTTCCACTAGAAGAAAATAAATCTAGAGGATGTTATATTCTTGCTCAAGCAAAATTATTGAGACGTGCAAATTTCGATGTGAAAATAATTAACCCAATACCAAGAACTCCCCCTTTATATTCACATTTCAATAAAAAATTTATTGGATTTAAAAAAATAAATAATTTCCGAAAGGTTGATGATTTTGATGTTTTTCATCCAAAATATTTTCGTTTTCCTGGTGTATTGTTTCCCACATTTAACCAAAATATTTCTAAAAAAATACTATCAAAAACATACAAATGGTTAGACGATTGGATTCCGGATATTATACATCTTCATAGTATTCATCCATTATTAAAAGTTGGAAATGCAATCTCAAAAAAATATAAATCAAAATTATTTTTTACAATTCATGGTTGGGATTTTGATGTAGGAATTAATAATAAAAAAATAAAGGAAATTATAGCAAATAATTCTTCTAATGTTAATGGAGTCTGCGTAGTTAACGAAAATTATGTTTCAATTGCAAAAATGTTTTTTCCTATTGAAAAAATAAATTATATTCCTTGTCATTTTGATATTGAAGAAATTCATAAAAGAAAAATTAATAATTTTGATATTTTATCAAAAAAAATAAAAATTTTATTCCCTGCAAGTCCGTTTAGAAAAGAAAAAAACTACACCTTATTCCTAAAGACTGTTAAAGAATTAGAAAAAAGAGGATGGGATATAGAAAAAAAATGGTTCGATAATGATTCTAGAAGAAAGGCAATTAAGAAATTTCATTGGGCTGATTTAATATTAATAACCAGTAAAAGAGAAGGTGGGCCATTGGTGAGTAAAGAGGCGATATATTGTGGTGCAAGAGTGGTTTCTACATCCGTAGGAGATGTTGTTGAATGGTTGCCTTCAAATTCTATTTCTGCAAAAAATAATCATTTAGAATTAGCAAGTTGTGTAGAAAATTCGTTAAAAAATAATATTGATATTTGGAAAATTCCTAAAAAATTTGAAAAAGAATATGTATTAGAGAAGTTAATTAACTTATATGAAATAAATTAAAATTAATTTGTATGTTCGGATTAACAATGCCAACAGTTGAATGGATGGAAAATGAAGTTCGAAAAGTTCTTCCAAATTGTATTATTAAAGTTACAGATCTAACAGGAGGTGGTGATCATTTCCACATAAGAGTAATTGATGAGGTCTTTGAAAATAAAAGGCCATTAGCGAGACAAAAAATTATTCTAAATCATTTTAAGCAATTTATTCCTTATCAAGTACATGCTCTTGACATACAAGCTTTAACTCCTGAACAAGGTTCTAAAATCTCTGAAAATGTTTTTCACCCTCATGGTGGTGGGCAGGGTGTTCATTCAAAGGCAATTGAGCGCAGAAAAGAAAAAGAAAATGGTGAATAATAATGGAATTATGGAGTAAAGAATGGTTAGATAGCATAGTGGCAGAACATGATTTAGTTTTATTTATGAAAGGAACTCCTGATCAACCGCAATGTGGTTTTTCTAACAGAGCGGCTCAAGTTTTAAGTCAATTCAATATCCCTTTCGCTGCAATCAATGTTCTTTCAGATCATAAAGCGATTCCTTCGATATGTGAATGGGCAGATTTCCCAACAATGCCACAAATTTTTGTTCATGGAGAATTAATTGGTGGTTCTGATATCGCTTTAGAAATGTTTGAATCTGGAGAATTAAAGGAAATGTATGAAGCAGGTAGACAAAATTAATTACAAATTAATTTGATTTAAAAATCTTCAATGTCTCGGTATTATTTAGCGATAATAAGTAGTTTTGTTCAAAGAATTTCAGATATAATCACATCTAGACTTTTTCAAAAAACAATGTTGATTCTTGTTCTTTCTATAATTATGGCCCTCTTAATTATTTATTAGAATGTAACTCCCAAAAACAATAGCATTAAACCAGTAATTATTGCTGGGATTGTTGTATGTACAGTAGCCCATAAACTCGCTGCTTTATGTCTAACTAATAGTGGAAACAATGCATCACCATCTTGACTAATGGCGTTAGCTGCAAGTGCAGGAAATGAAATAACGTCCTTAACATAAGCGCTTATTGCAATAATTTGTGGCCCACATCCAGGAATAATTCCAATTATTGAAGCAACGACTACTGCAATTACTCCATCTCCATATTTAGCAAGATCTGATTCTGTCATACCAGCAAATAACATCATAAATTCAAAGGCGAGATAAGCAATCATTACCCAAAATGTCACAAAAGCAGTTTCACTTGCAGCATGAACAAGTGTTTCTCTCTTAGAGTGTAATTTGTCTCCAATGGTTGCTTCAGTATCATCAGCAAACCAATTTCTCTGTGCAATATATAATACAATTGAAAGGGTTGTGCCAAGTAAACCAACCCATGTAATGATTCCGTCTCTTGTTGTCAAGTCGAAAGATAGTCCTAAGTTAAAATCTGGGTCTTGGCCCGACCAAACTAATAATGCAATAGCAAATATCAAACCTACAGTTGTAACAGCCCACCAAATAACATAACCTTGATGAAGTATCTTGTAAGACAAACCACCTGGAATCTCTCGAGGGAGGTCCTCTAATGGTGATTTTTTGCTTACTTCAAGTTCTTGTGGGTTGTCATAATCAAATGTCGGACCAAAATTTCCTATCGGTTTATTCGGAGTGATCTTAATCAAATCAATTAGGTAACCCCAAGACACCCCAACGGTGAATGAAATTAAATGAACTGCAATTAAAGGGGCAACAAAACTAGAATCTGATATTGCTGCGCCAATTAAAACAAACGCTGAATCACCAAGTGTTGCAATTAAAGTCGCAACTACAGTCCCATAGGTGACATATCCTCTAGCATACATCGGCATCATTACAATTGCTCCTCCACAACCTGGTGTCAAGCCCATCAACGCTCCAATTATTGGTTGTATTTTCTTCCTTTCTCGAATTAACTCAACAAATTTACCGCTTGTTGCATATTGAAGCCAACTAAATAACAAAACCATTGCTGCTACAAAAACTGTCACTGCGAGAAATGCATCACGCATACTGATTACAATAATCTCAATGATTTCATTCAGAGTCGCCATTAATCATTGGAAGAAGGCATAAGCAATAAATTTGATTATTAATTCAAAGAACCCGTATTGACTACTGGAGTTGTGTCAGTTTCTGAACACAAAACTACCAATAAGTTACTAACCATTGTTGCTTTCTTTTCTTCATCTAATTCAATAATATTTTTATTACTAAGTTGATCTAAAGCTAATTCCACCATTCCAACTGCACCATCTACAATCTCTCTCCTAGCTGCAACCACGGCACTTGCCTGTTGTCGGCGTAACATTGCTTGTGCAATTTCTTGAGAATATGCTAAATGACTAATTCTTGCCTCTAATACTTCAATTCCTGCTCTTTCTAATCTTGCTTCTACTGATGCTTGTAATTCCTTGGCTACAACTTCTTGATGGCTAGATAACGCAATTCCACCTTTATCCTTCTCTTCAATAATATCATAGGGATATTTTGTTGCCATTGCCCTTAGTGCTGCCTCACTTTGAATTTGTACATATTCTTCGAAATTATCTACTTCAAACAGCGCTTCAGCAACATCATATACTCTCCAAACTACAATTGCTCCAATTAATATTGGATTCGCATTAACATCATTTACTTTGATTTGTGAGGATTCAAAATTTCTGATTCTGAGTGATATCTTACGTTTTTCATAAAATGGATTGAGGAAAAACCTAAACCCTTCTGTTTTAACAGTCCCTGAATATTTCCCAAAGAACAATACCGCCGCCCCCTCATTAGGATGAATAACAACATATGAATTACAGTAAATAGTCCATATTGGGCCAAAAATTAGTATGTTAAAAATCCAGCCAATATCTGGAAAAGCGATAAACAAAAAGAGTATGAAAATACCGAATAATATATGGAAAAAAAGTCCGAGAAACCCATTTAATGTTGGTTTATTTACATCCTTTGTAATATCTTCTTTTAATTTCGCTTCATCTTCCGACATAATGCAATCTAGTAGTAATTAGTAAATAATGTTAAAGTAATAATGTGTATAATTATCATGGTTTATTAATTCCGCTTAACATGGACGGGATATTAAATGGCATTAATGTGTTAGATTTGTCAAGAATATTAGCGGGCCCTTATACTGCACAAATGCTTGCGGATTTAGGAGCCAATGTAACTAAAGTTGAGGCTCCTTGGGGAGATGATACTCGGGGATGGGGCCCGCCTTTTACGAAAGGGTTTGAAAATGAAGAGGTGGCTGCATATTATTTATGTTGTAATAGGGGGAAAAATGTAATTCAAGCAAACCTGAAACTCGAAAAAAATAAAATTCGAGAACTAATGAAAAAATCTGATATAATTATTGAAAATTTCAAACCAGGAACTTTTGAAAGGTTGCTTGGTCCAATTCCTGAACAGGCAATAATATGTTCAATTTCTGGTTTTGGTGCAACAGGGCCAAGAAGAAATGAACCCGGTTATGATCTTTCTTTACAAGCAAGATCTGGAATTATGAGTATAACTGGTGAAACTGATAAAGGGCCCGCAAAAGTAGGAGTAGCTTGGATTGATGTAATTACTGGTTTAACTGCAGGCAATGCAATATTAGCTGCGTTATTTGAAAAAGAAAGAACTGGGAAAATTAGAAAAATTGACATAAGTCTTTGGGATTGTGCGATTGCAGCACTTGTGAATCAAGCACAAAACTATCTTGCATCAGGAAAAAATCCTGGAAGAATGGGGTCAGCACACCCAAATCTTGTACCATATCGAGCATTCAAAGTTAAGGATGGTTGGTTTGTAATTGCTGTTGGTTCTGATAAACAATGGAAAAACTTATGTGAAATCCTTCAAATAAATAATGTTCAAAAATGGGAAACAAATGCAGGAAGAATTGCACATCGTGATGAGATTGAGACATCTATTTCAAATATAATTGAAAATTATAATCGTAATGAATTAGAAGATATGCTTTCAGGTATACCTTGTGCACCAATAAATACAATTGAAGAGGCTTTAAATGACCCTCAATCAATTTCAAGAGGGGTAATAAAAATGGTTGGAAATGTTCCTACCTTAGCAAGTCCTTTAAGATTTATTAATTAAAAAAAAGACCCCCCGAGGACCTCAGCCCTCGAGGGGTTTGTATCCAGGTTAAACCTGTATTCTCAGCAAATCAATTTTATCTTAATCAGATAATATTAACTTCGCCAGTTCCTGCTAATACTTTGCCTTTGTAATATACAGTTACATCAAGGTCACAAGTACTTGTAGTTTGAACACCACAAATATCGTATCCGTTCTCATATATTGTAAGAACTTCTGTTCCTTGCCATAATCCGTCATCTGTACTAGTTTCTTGGAAAATAATACATTTAGCATCAGTAGTAGCTTCTCCAGCAGCATCACCAGAATTCATTGAGTTTAGCATTGCCATCAAATCAATTAATCCAGGGTCCATGTTAGCATTATCATCAACATAAGTAGTCATGATTTTACCACTTCCAAGACCTAAGTCATGCACATACTGTGTATAGAAACCTTGGTTAAAGTTAGGGTCTGGGGAATCTGCACCTAATACAGCTGCAAGATTGCTTAATAATCCAACTTGATCAGACCAGAACGCTAGGTTAATTCCTAAATCTGGATTCATGATAATTAGTTGGAATACTGTTTGTCCATTGGAGTTAACTCCTTCTCTGAACACACCAACTACACCAGAATAAGCACCAAAGTTAACAGTTGCAGGATTAATTGTAATTCCGCTACGTGCTTCGAAACCTTGTGCAGTGGAACTACCGTCATCAACACCATCTTCGTCAGCGTCTACACCAGAGATTAGGTATGCCATAACATCTACTCCACCAGTTTCCATATTTACTGCATTATAATACACGTATGTATTTCCAGTTGGACTGTTTAATACTGTTGCATATGTACCATATACTGCTTGACCAGCAGTGTTTGCAGAAAGCATTGAACCATGAGTATCTGCACCAATTCCAATAAGTGTAAATCCACCCATATTCATTCCGCCAGTAGCAATATCAGTTGTAGAACCAACAATTAACCAATTTAGGTCGTTGGTGTAACCAAGTGCATATCCTGTCATTGGTGGCATGTAAGCTGAATGGTCATTAATTGTGCCATCTCCATACATTACAAAACTAACAATTCCGTCATCAGCCATAAACAATAATGAGTTAGGGCTTCCAACTAAAATGTTGTTCTTTTGGATTGCTACGTTTCCGTTCCAACCAATTTCACCATTCATAACACCCATTAATGTGGATGTTCCGTCTGCTTCTTGATTGAAGTACAGAATATCTCCTAAAGCATAAACAGCTTGAGTATGTCCTACACCAGTCCATCCAAGATCTGTTACATATCCTGTACCAGCATCTGTAACTGTTAATGCTTTCATACCATACATTGCAACATCGTCTGATGAATCATCAGGAGTTCCTGCAAGATCATAGTAGAAGTTACCAGTTATTAATACTTCAAGTCCTGGGACTTGGCTTACGTAATCAGCAGCATATTGGGAAGCAAAGTATGCATATTGTCCAGCAGATGTAAATGATGTAACAACATCGAATGAGTGTCCATCATTTGGATCTGCAGATACTGGATTTACAGCATATAGGTAATATGTGTAATCGTCTGTCTCCAAGCTTCCTACACCTTCCATTGTTCCTGCATTGATTTGGTCAAAATCATATGACAAGAAAAATGAATTGTCTGTAGCCATACCTGTTGACATGTCCAATTCATACGCTGTAGCAAAGAATCCAGAATTGTTAGGTAATCTTGATGCAGGGTTAAAAGTGCCTGCATCACCTGGCAATTCTCCATTTCTGTCATTATCTGTTGATAAATCGTGAGCATTGTTGTCACTAATTAGATTGAAAACATTAATTTCCTCACCTAATGCAGAGACTTGCCCTATTTTACACTCAGATAGTGTTCCATCTTCACCACTAATACTTACTTTCAAGAAAGACCATGAAAGATCATCAGGCCCATTTGAAAACCGCATTCTTAGCAGGGGGTCGTTCACAGCGGAACTTGTAGTTGGCCTGATATCTTCAGCAACATAGTTGTTGAAGGTACCAAAGTCTGTTTGATTACCAGCTAGTTCACTAGCCCATACATACAGAACACCAGCTAAAACCACAGTTATTGCAACCATTAAGATTGTAGCAATTACCGGGCTTACCGCTTCTTCTTCGTTCTTTAATTCACATGAAGTATCTTTCTTCATGGGCGTACGCAGAATATTAGTGGTTATAACGGTATCTAGTGTGGATGAAAATACCTGACTAAAGAAAGAGTGATTATTATGTTTTTTAAAAACTAAAAAAGGGGCATAAAAATGTAAAAAATAACAAAAAATAACATTTTTAAAATAAAAAAAGCCCCCTAAGGACCTCAGTCCCTAGGGGGCAAGTACTCAGAACTCATGTCTGATTTATTTATTTGAAGCAGTGTTCAATAATTAAGCTACAGCTACAACACTTGATGTACCAGCGATTGGCTTACCTTTGTATTGCATTGAAACTTTTATTTCACAGGAGTTTCCTTCATCTCCACCAGCTCCAGCAGCACCACAGATATCTGTAGATCCGCCTTCAGCGATGGAAATTACTTCACTTCCGCCCCAATATGTATCAGCTGTTTCTTCTCCAACTGAACAATCTGCTCCACCAGGGGAACATTTGTATGTTTTACCTTGCTCTTCATCAAACAGAGTAATTGTCAAGAATGACCATGTTAGATCATCTGGACCGTTTACGAATGATAATCTTAGTAAATTATCAGTCATGCCTGATGTTGTGGCACTTGGGTGGTCTTCAGCTTTGTACTGGTTTAGGGAACCAGCTTCAGTTTGGTTACCTGCTAGTTCACTTGCCCATACGTACAAAACACCTGCTAGAACAACAGTAATTGCAACCATTAAGATTGTTGCAATAACTGGGCTCACTGCTTCATCGTTTTTCATTTCGTTTTTCATTTTATTCACCTGCCCGTCGTATAGAGGGGCACTTTGCTCCTAGCGTGCACTTGCTTATCATAGTTTCGCGCGGAAAGTGCGCAAATAAACATCATTTCGCGAGTAAATTAGTAAAATTTTCAAATATTAAAAAACGAAAATAAGGCGGGTTCCAAATAAAAAATAACATTTTGAGAAGGTGAACAGGAGGAAGCCCGTAGAGGGGATGGGATGCACTCGACGAGAAACTCGCCTCCTGCTCACAATGCACTAGTCCTATTTTATGTATAAGAATTTGCATTATTCAACTGTTAAAATTTCAGGGCCACCATCGGTAATGTATACTGTATGTTCAAATTGGCCAATGAAACCACCGTCAGAGCACTTTAATGCATGGTATGTTTCTAAAAATCTAACACTAATTAATTTTTTAACTAGTGCATTCCATTTACTTTGTCTGCTTTCTTCGTCCGCTTCGGGAAATGGTTTTTCTAGTATGGGAAAAGCCCAACGTTCTGCAAATGGTAAATTATTATATCTCGTTTCTAAAATTCTAGCTAATTGCGCGCCTAATGGTTTTAATTTCTTTTTTGCTAATGCTTTACGGATATCTAAATCTCCAGTAACTCTGTAAATATTGCTCGAATTACTGGGTTTAATATTTTCAATTAATCCCGATTTCCCTGTTGTATTGAATGGTTCTATTGCATAAAAGCCTCCTTTTTGCACCTCTCCCTGATAACCCGGATGTTCGTAGCCACATCGATATGATGGAACACTAACCCCTGCGTGCAGTTCTCCTAGATCCAACTTATGTCCACAAAGGTTCTGTATTGATGAAAAACCAGCATCGACTACTGGTTGTTCTGCTGCTTCACCAACTTTATGCCAGGGGGTACCAGGGTGCATCTGCTCAATTGCAGAATCTCTTGATTCTATTGAGGCTTTAATTTGTTCAGTATGGTTGCCCCCATTACCTACTTCTAAAGTTAATGCATTATCTCCAATTCTTCCTTGAATTTGAACTCCAACGTCTAATTTTACCAAATCTCCTTTTTGAAATACCATCTTTTCTTCCCAGCCCTCTAAAGCTGTACCTTTATGATCTGTAGTGAAATGTGCTGCAACGTCATTAACAGCAATTGTTGCTGGGAATGCTGGAGTTCCTCCGTTCCTTACAATATATCTTTCTGCCTTTTCAATTACTTCATGCCAAGTAACTCCTGATTTAATTTCATGCTTTATATTTTCTAAAGTTCGTCTAGCAACATGGCCAGCATCTTTCCAAAATTTCAAGTCAATTTCTTCGACCATTCGGCCACCTCTTGTCTTGAGATAACCCCCTCTCTCATAACGATTACCTTCTTATCTACTTTAACAAGCGTACTAGGTGACCCACCTTTTGTTTGTGCTGCAATAAATTGATCGGAATTTAATTTTAATTGATGTGCTGCTTTTTTACAATCAATTAATGGTTTTTTACCGCTAATATTTGCGCTTGTTGCTGTAATCGGCCCTATTTTTGAAATCAATTGTATGGCTTTTTCATCTATAACGGGTCTAATTCCAATCCAATCTCCTCCTAAACGTTGATCCATTGTTTTTTTTGCTGGTAAAATTAATGTTAAACTTCCTTTTGGAAAATAATTTAAAATGTCAATTGAAATATTATCATAATCAATTATATTAGAAACTTGTTCCAAATCAATTACGCCTAAACTAACTGGTAATTCTGAAGGTCTATTTTTAATTTTAAACAAACGGTCTAAAGCAATTTTATTTGGTTTACAACCTAAAGCCGGTAAAGTTGAGGTAGGATATACTATTGAGTCATTATTGTTAAGATATTCAATTATTGTGTTTAATGAATTATTATTATTCATTATTTCACCTCTATTTGTATCTCGTGATTTTCACAATTTAGGTGGGTGGCCCAGAAGTCGGTGGCTTGAATGCTGATTTCGGAGGAGCACTTGCTGGTGGACCACTTGGTGGACCTGCTGGCGGAGCACTTGCTGGTGGACCGCTTGGTGGGCCTGCTGGTGGAGCACTTGCTGGTGGACCTGATGGAGGGCCACTTGGTGGGCCTGCTGGTGGTGCACTTG
>PBHR01000016.1 GCA_002720275.1 Methanobacteriota archaeon | reverse complement strand
TAGACAAAGGAACATTATCTAATCCTGGACCAAATACAAAAGTTTCTGGATTAAGTGCAACACATACCAATGATGGTGGAACAAGTTGGAGTTTTGAATGGACTGCTCCTTCAAGTGGTAGTGGCCAAGTTTCTTTACAAGTTGCAGTGAATAAAGTCAATAATAATGGACAAACATCGGGAGATACATGGAATTCTCTTAGTTGGACAATTAATGAAGACGTCCCAGTGGATACAGATACTGATGGAGATGGTGTAGACGATGAGGATGATGCTTTTCCAAATGATCCTAATGAATGGGATGATTCAGATGGAGACGGAGTAGGAGATAATTCTGATGCGTTCCCTAACGACCCTAATGAAACAACAGATACAGATGGTGATGGAGTAGGTGATAATTCTGATGCGTTCCCTAACGACCCTAATGAAACCTCTGATTCAGATGGAGACGGAGTAGGAGATAATTCTGATGCATTTCCTAACGACCCTAATGAAACAACAGATACGGATGGTGATGGAGTGGGAAATAATGCAGATGCCTTTCCATTTGATTCATCAGAATCAGCAGATGCAGATGGAGATGGAGTTGGAGATAATTCAGATCAGTGTGAAGGTTATGATGATTCAATAGATGTTGATGGTGATGGACTCATAGATGGTTGTGATGATTTAATTGATACTGATGGAGATGGTATTTCTGATGATTTAGATCAATGTGAAGGCTTTGATGATACAATAGATGTAGATGGTGACGGAATCATAGACGGTTGTGATCCTTTAGTTGATTCAGATGGGGATGGTATTTCTGATGATTTAGATCAATGTGAAGGTTATGATGATTCAATAGATGCAGATGGTGATAACATACCGGATAACTGTGATCCTTTAGTTGATCGTGATGGTGATGGAGTAGATGATGAAATAGATCATTTCCCTGATGATCCGAATGAAGCATATGATAGTGATTTAGACTTAGTAGGAGATAAATCAGATCAATGTGAAGGTTATGATGATTCAATAGATGTAGATGGTGACGGAATCATAGACGGTTGTGATGATTTAATTGATAGCGATGGAGATGGTGTTTCTGATGATTTAGATCAATGTGAAGGTTATGATGATTCAATAGATGTAGATGGTGATGGACTCATAGATGGCTGTGACCCGTTAGTTGATTCAGATGGTGATTCCATTGCTGATAACTTAGATCAATGCGAAGGTTTTGATGATACAATAGATGTAGATGGTGATGGACTCATAGACGGTTGTGACGATTTAATCGATAATGACGGAGATGGTGTTAGTAATAGTGAAGATGCATTTCCTAATGATGCAAATGAAACATTAGATTCAGATGGNGATGGTGTTGGAGATAATCAACAACTTGCTGCNGAATTACAAGCAGAAGAGGACGCAAAACAACAAATGATGATTATNNGTGGTGTTGTTTTAGTTATAATTGTNGNAGCAGTTGGAACNTTTTTTGTATTAAAGAAAAAAGATGGNAGTGANGAAATGCCTAAACAATCACCAATTATGAATTTCAATAACCCANATATNCNGCAAACNGTTGTTACAGCNCCAACAGTTGTNAATCAATGGACNGATCAAGCNGGTTATACTTGGAGAACAATGAGTGATGGTAGTACGCTATGGTGGAATGGAANAGATTGGCAAAAAACAAATTAATNNAATAACCCNAAATTTTCCTTAATNTCACANGGACCTGGNAGAATTGGNAAAATNTCATCNGTAATTAAACCNGTATTTTTAGAAATTTCATTTGCNAACTTTTCTTTCTTTTTATCACTTGGTTGAATTTCNGCCCAACGTTCACATAGAGAACTTACAATTTCACTTGTTCCNCCTANAAGNAGTGGAATACCATTAATACAAATTAAACCAATNGCCATTTTCATTTCAAGNTCTTTAANCCAATTTCTATTTCCTCTTACAATAAATGCACCTTTNGCAACGAATTCACCNGTTTCTGCGGTTTTAGAAACTTGACCNGGTTTAACCCAAAAAGAAGTTCCTGCNCCTCCACCACCAGTCCATCCACGAGACCATATTANTGCCATATTTGCAGCTTGNAATTTTGCTTTTTNACTGAATTCAGTATTTNCCATAGAATCACANATCCGATAAGCATTTACTCCTTTNGTTAAGTATGGTGGAGGGTTGTTNTCTGGTTCAAANCCTATTTTTAATTTNGAAACACATGAAGCNGCTCCATGTAAATCNGCATGAAAATATAAATCTCCACTACGCATATGTTTNTTAATNAGAGAATCATTTGATTTNGCATCTCTNCNNCCNACAAATATGTGCATTCCATCAATAATGGTCCATCTAAATCTTTCAAACCAAAACCTCTTTGCTCTCTTGATNACTGTGACTTGGTCTTTTTCTTTTCTTTTCGACTCGTTTTTCTTTGCTCTTTTGAGTAGTNTTTCAGTTTCAGATAATGCTTCCCTNGCTCCTTCTGATTTATCTTTGACNTTTTTTGCTTTNGAATANTATACNTGTGCATTTAATTGAGCNGTTTTTTCAATATNTATCCAAACNTCACCAGNATCATTNGGTAATTTTAGNAANATTTTCTTTTCTTTAACATTNATTTGTGANATATATTCAAATTCCAANGCNTTTTTTGAGAACTCTTTCCAACCNATTTCATCTATTGTTTGTTTTGCTTCTGAGATTAAATAATCTATTTGTTGNGAATTTTCTTGAATTGCCAGTCCTTTNTTTCTATTTTCNTTAATTTCTTTATCNAANTTTTCTAATGAATTTTGTTGACTNTTTAATCTTCTAGATAATTTATCCGCTTCNGTATCTAAACCTCTAGGTTGTTCNGANATCATTTTTTCATGNATTCTTCTTGCAGTTGCACCTGAATCNTGNTGTCCAAACCAAGTATCTATTGCNTCNCTATAATTCTCAAAATAAATTTGTAAAACANTTTCTTTTTCTAANNTTTTAATCGGACTNGANTCAAAAGTTAATTCTGAAAATATNTTATCNCTAGCCAATAAGTTTTCAGCATTTTCAANATCTTCTTTTGTTTTNTCNTGATTTTCAGAATNTAANAATAAATANCCACCNAATACGTCATTTTTCANNTNATTAAGAATNAAATTTANCTCNNTAAAAANNTCATNNATTTCATNTNNAGATTCNGAAATTTCAATTGCAGATTTATGNCTATCAATTTTTGCATTGTTGCATATTAGTTCGGCTTGTTGCCCACCNAAGTTTAAGTGAATNGCTANTGTTTTTACCAAATCCAAATCACTTTTTGAGAAAATNTCTTGAATNTCNTTNTTTTCTANATCNGATGGATTAATTGTNCCNTTTGGNGGNTCNTATNAAATNCCNTTTTTGATAATTCTACCACTTANNTTTGAATGCGTTAGTGGTGCAATAATNATTCTNTTTTCATCTAATAANATCATATTTCCATTTCTAAAACATTCAATTATTAATTCTCTTTTACCCATTTTNGCATCAAAAATAATGCTAATNGCTCTATCAAATCCTATTTGTGAAATCTTTTCAATTCTAGCNTTTGTTAAGTGTTTTCTAAGTAACATCGCAAATGGAGCTGGTTGATTTGGCATGGGNCTATCTCTTGAAGAAAGATATAGTCTACTTCCTCNAATAATCACTAAATCTTTNTGTGGNAANNTTTTTNGTTTAATTCTAAGAACAAGTTGTTCATGATGTGGTTGGTATGATTTTTTACAACGAGCATTAACTAATGTTTGTAATTCATCAACCATTCGATGAATATCAAAACTTGACATTTGCTCTCGCATGCTAATCCTCACCTACGGCCACGGGGACTCCTTCAATAGTCAATCGCTTTTAAAATCTTAAGATAGGCTATTTTCTAAGAATTAAATCAGTTATTACTAATTCACATACTGATTTTACAACAGGGGCGGCNCTTGGCCCTATTACNGGNTCATGTCTNCCTTGAACAACTANNTCTTCTTGATNNCCAGATTTGATATTCAATGTNGTTTGAGATTTNGAAATACTACTTGGAGGTTTGAAATGAACTTTTANTTTTAATGTGGCNCCTGTTGAAAATCCNCCTAATGCACCATCNGCATTTGATGANAGTGAAGGNTNNCCGNCTTNATNTTNCCATGAATCATTATGTTGNCTTCCATGCATTTTTACNGCAGANATTCCTTCNCCAAATTCTATGGCTCTTGCTGCAGGAATTGCCATCAATGCTCTTGCTAATGCAGGTTCTAAACCATCAAACCATGGTTCTCCTACTCCNATTGGAAGNCCTTTNATTGCAATTTCAACACTGCTGCCAATACTNTCACCTATTTNAGNNGTTGATTTGATNAANTCATACATTTTTTCAGCNGCNTTTTCATCCCTACAATTTGTTACTTTCATAGCATTAGTATAATTTTTAATTTCTGCTGTTGTAATNGAATTTGCGTTNATATTTCCAATAGAACAAACTTGAGAAAAAANCTCAAACCCTAATTCNTTTCTCAAATTATCTATTAATCCCGCAGCNGCTACAAGNGGTGCAGTTAAACGACCACTGTGGCTNCCACCNCCTCTTAAATCNGCATTNCCCTCACTCCTAATGTGTGATGGTAAATCTGCATGTCCTGGCCTTGGTATTTTAGGTAAAAAGGAATAATCTTTACTTTTTGCATCTTTATTATTAATCCACAATAATACTGGAAAACCTGTGGTTTTTAAATTATATATTCCAGTTTTTATTTCACATATATCAGGTTCCTTTCTAGCCGAAGCCAATTCTCTTCCTGGTTTTCTTTCAGATAATCTTTGAGCAATTACATCTTCATCAATTAAAACCCCCGCGGGAATTCCTTGAACTAATGCACCCACTCCTTTGCCATGACTTTCTCCAAATATTGTAACGCGTAAACGCTTTCCAAGAGTCATTTCCATTTTATTCCCTCAACAATCTTAGGAATCTTCATCTTCAGATTTTTCTTCAGCTAATAGTGGTTTAGTTATTATCAAATCAAAGCCTTTTGATTCATACCATTTTGCTATTCTTTCCAATGTTGGTTTACTTGCAGCAGGTGAAAAAACAACGATTGAATTCCCAGATCCTGAAATTCCGGATCCCCTTCCACCATTTACCATAGCATCATTTGTTAATCTTCGATTTGTATTGTCATTTAAGACTCCACACATTGCTCTTCCATTCCAAGTCATTGCCATGATTGGGTTTTGATTTTGTAAAGCTTCTAATGCCTTTGAAAATGCTTGTTGATGGTATGTAAAATCTTCAGCACTAGGTAAAGAATCTCTTTCTTCACGAAGTACAATAAGAACATCCCATTCTTCTGGTGATGGACCTTCTCCTTTGAATAAAACACTTTCACTAGCGGGTAAATTTGGATCAACTATTTTCCAACCACCTTCACAAACAGCCCAATTATCATCTTTTGAACCTGTTATTGTGATGCCAGCATTAAAGTGAGCATTAGTGGCCATATCAACTAATTCTGAATTCTCAAGATTTGTATCTGTTGCAGCACATAATGCTCTCAAGGCGGCAATTGCTACAGATGATGATGATTTCAATCCTTGCCTAGGAGGGATTTCACTCTTTACAGCCCAATATAATTTTTCAGCATCAGGTGATTTGTGCCCAGCATCTTCCCATGATTTTAAGACACTTTCAAGTAAATTGTCAGGGTCATCAGGCTCATTTTTTGGGGGATTGTCTCTTAATGCAACCTTTGTATTTAACGTCAAAGGAAGGCTGGCTCCATAACCAATTCCGGCTGCATGTAATAGGCTACAAGCACCATGTGCTTCACCAACTCCTAGAAGTCCCAATTCTTTACCCCCGAGTACCCGACAACGAGGTAACACTTCAATATTCTTGGCTAAATGCCCGAATTGGGGTTCCAATATGCCTAGTTTGAATGGAATTATGAATTAAAATTTGCATACCCTTTTTTAGTTTTGTAATTGAAATCGGCTCCAAATTTTCTCCGATTAATCTTACAGTTTCGGCTTGTTGTAAAATTACATTTCCTTCAATTTCATTATTTTTAATCCATTGAATTTTAATTAGTGGTCTCTTTTCCATTTTTATTCTACCAACTTTTGAAATTCTCGTNTTTCCGTTTTTATTTACAATTAATATTTCATCTCCNGATTTTAATTCACTAANNTATTTTGTNGTGTTGTCTTTCATTAGAATGTATGANTGTAAACTACCNGCATTAATTCTNAAAGGCCTAGTTGGAACAAATTCNGAATCTATNGTTTCNGCGTGTATTAATGNAAGAGAATTTGCAAATGAACCACANAACATNCCNTCNCCTAAATCAAGTAAATTNGTAGTATCNATACAAACTCTTTCNCCAACACCNATTGTAGNGANATCATTTATTGTTGCNAATTCAAAGTTTAGTGAATNTGAATCTAAATTAATNANATGTTCTTGTTTTAGNTTTTCTAATCTTTGNGATTTTGTAATTATTGCTAGTTCNACTANATCATNAGNNATTACTAATGCATCNATNCCNATTTCTAAGGCNAATGCNACTGCNGGAACTTCTAATTCATTTTCAACNATNGCTGCNAANTTAGTTCCTGATGANTCTGCTGCNGCAATTAAATTTTCACAAGGAATCATTTTCCAATTATCACATTTTAATAATANCCAATTTACACTTCCAATTANNGATAANGCGTNATTTTGTTCNTTTTCAGANGANATATTAATCATTAANCCNATTTCTTTTCCATTTTTTNCTAATTTCTGNTCNTTATTGAGNNTGATNTTTNGNNNCNCAGAATTTCTTAANTCNGNAGTTAGGACAAAATCNATNNCTTNTGGAANNTTTTCAGGTAAAGAATCTATACAATTTAGCCAAANTTCCATAAAANCACACATTTTTAATTTTGGTGAATTAATNGTGCAATTTTCTCGCACCGTTCTTGAANGTTCTCCGAAGCAAAAATTTGTCTGCCCATACATACACCACTTGCACCNGAATCNATAGCATCTTTAATGATGTCAAGTAAANAATTCATATCGCCNTTTTGCTCACCTCCNGCAATTAAGACNGGTATAGGAGCAGATNNACANACTTGAGAAAATGATGCCTTATNNCCCGTCCAAGGAACTTTTACAATGTCNCAACCTAATTCAAAAGCAAGTCTTACNGCATGACTTATNCCATTGGTAATNTCATNTTCNTCNATTTTTAAATTAGGGCCNCTTGGNTAAATCATTCCCAANAGNGGCATTTCTTGCTCAAATGCTTGNCTCGAAATTTCTCCNANTCTTTCAATCATTTCNGATTCAAATTCTGAACCAAGATTTACTTGNGCACTTACTCCTATNGCNCCNCGTTTTTTTGCTTCNATNACAGTTCCAGTCAACACTTTNTTNTCNGATTTTTTACCNCCATGTACTGTTGAAGCACTTAGATGCATTATGAAATTATTTTCNNNATTATNGNNACTAACAACTCCNTTATGNGCAATTATTGCATTTGCTGATGAAATTAATGGNATTAATTCTGTTAAATTTTCNAATCCTTTTTCTGGAAATGATGAAACAGCATGGTCAATTGGAATGANTAGNCCTTTACCATTTGGNAATATTTTTTCCAAACGTTCTTCTTTTCCCATTATGCGTTCCTAAATCAATCTTAATTATGTATGCACCGCTTAATTTAGAATTTNAAAGTGAACGTTTATCTTCTAATTCTCTTAGGGACAGTTAATGAATCCTACTAATTTGGGAAANGGATTGCTTGTTGTTGGTGCAGTNATGCTTGTACTTGCCATGCCATTATCTATGGTTGCTACATTTATGGTNCAAGGAACNATTGANTCAGCAAGTGTAAGAACAGCAGAAAANACATGGGAATCTGAATCATGGTTGACTTCAGTAAGTTATCGAGATTATTATGCTTATGATGTGACTAATGTTGATGAATTAAATGNATTTCCAGAGGGTTGGGCAAAAACCCCTGAATTTGAATTAAANGGNCCTTATACNTTCAAAGTAACTACAGANAGGGTATTTGTNAANCANAATTCAACTGCTGCGACATANGAATATACAGAATCTACNAGTTTTGAAAGNTGTTTTNATGTTGANTGTGAAGGNAATGGCCCNGGTGAAGATCCTNGNGAGCCACTATCAAANCTTAATGTGCCATANGCTACTTTNAGAGTCGCTACTTTACCTCAGGTTTTTGAAATCATTAGAGATGCTATGGAAGCTAGGTTTGCAATGTTAATGTTACAAGAGGAATCTGTTGACACAAACTTCAGNGATTGTTTTGCAAATGATGCNGATTACTTAGAATTTTTAAATGGNGGAGCAGGAACTAAAAACCCNACAGGAATTCTTGCAGAGGGNCCATCNAGNGAACCAATTTATTATGGAGTTACAAACTTTTTAGATTCTGCTAACTCAAATTCAGAGCAAACTATGTCTGANTATGGTATNATTTCTAATTCTTGTATGGATGATATTGTGCAATGGACAGGAAATTGGCATGATGGAAGTTCAACCTATGAAGTTTCAGGGGAATATTTAGTTGATTCAGANGGNGATCCATATCCCGAAAANGCTACAGAAAATATNACTGCTTCNGACTANGCAAANATGTCATTTGGAGGAGTAGANCCTCTTGACGGNTCANTNCCATTNTTTGGATTAAATAATGGTGGCTTTTTAGATTACTGGGACGGCGTAGAACGAACAATAAATCTTGGTAATGAGTTGGCNGGTAGNGTGTTAGATAGTATGACTACAACNACAGGNGCNGGAGGAATGGTTTACATGTCTATAGTCGGTTCAACACCTCCAATAATTGATNTAAGNGGNCCAGATTATGGNCCTGGTGGATTANTACTTGACAAATATAGCGGNTTTAGAGGNTATGTGNATGATGCATTCCAAGGATATGCATTGGANCATTTAACTATGAATGTACTTTTCAATGATATCGTACCTCGTTATTTAGAGGGGATNGGATCTCAACGTTGGTCTACATTATCNGTNAATGAATGGTTNTTTGGNTGGCATGATNCNGCTACTGCNTANTCACTNTCNGGTTCTNNTGATAATTATTCNACNGGTTGGTTNTCNNTNGATGCNAATGCNAGTTTTTANNTGANNCCNGAATTAGCAGAAAAGGGAGTNGAATCNCCTGANATNCCGCCTACTTGGATTGTAAGAAATACTGGCGCATTNGAATTAACAAAATTGGATAAATTAGTAACTGCAAATAATTTGACAGAATTAGATTGGCATTCAGAAGAAATGTATGAAGNNACTTATGGTTTAGTTGATTGGGAGCCAAATGGCCTAAGATATTCAAGTGGTGGTTGGGTAGATGGTACAAATATTAANTGTGAGGGAAATAAATATCTAAAATACAATCTNGCAGGTTTTATAGTACCTGATATTCCNTGTGTTGGACATTCAGATGTAAAAGGAATTGANGCACTTCATTATAGTATTGAAACTAATGCAACAGAACGTCCAATTCAAGCNAAATTACTCAATACTAAAACAATNTTAGATGCATTACCAGGNTCTATTCCATTATATTTCAATGCTGAAGCCGATTTTTATGCCGAACCAAAATCAGGATTTATCATCAAGGGAGATGTTGTTAGTACATTTTATCTTGATGTTGATGCACTAAATAATCCTTCAAAAGATGCCCCAACAAGTAAAGATGAACTTCAACCAGTATTTGTGATTGAAATNCATCCCGAANTAAGTGATGACCAAGCNTCATCNATACAAAGCCAAATTTATACAAATCAAAATCTTGTCACTTGGTGGACGAATTTTGATACTCCATTTGATTTTATTTTACCCATTTTGGTTTTGATTAGTGCAGNATGTTTCTTTTTCGGNAAAAAGNTNTTAGTTGAAAANGAGATAAATNAAGGTGAGGAATNAAATGTCATTGATTGAANTAAAAGNTTTGAAANGNCATTATGAAATGNCTTCTGAAACTNTAAANGCANTAGATGGNATTNATTTAACTATNGAAGANGGAGAANGNGTAATNTTACTTGGGCCTTCNGGNTCAGGNAAAACAACNCTATTGAATTGTATNTCNGCATTAGATNTTCCAACTAGATGGNGAGTATATTTTTGCAGGNNANGANGTNCCAAGNGATAAATCAGAACAAATGACTACATTTAGAAGAGAAAANATAGGTTATGTTTTCCAATTTTTTAATTTACTTCAAGATTTAACAGTACTTGAAAATATATTATTAATTCAAGAATTAGCAGATGGAAAAGATCAAGANAGGGCTTTAAAATTATTAAAATTAGTTGGTTTAGAGGCAGAGACAAATCGTTTTCCTGCTGAAATTAGTGGAGGTCAACAACAACGTGTTGCAATTGCGAGAAGTATTGCCAAAAAACCTAGATTATTGCTTGGAGATGAACTAACTGGAAATTTAGATACAGAGACATCCACTAGGGTNATGAAAACCTTAGTTAGTGCGTGTGAATCAGAAAAGATAACTGCAATATTTGTTACACATGATGAATCTTTGATACAATTTGCAACACGTGTAATTAGAATTGATAGTGGGAAAATAATTTCAGATGAAAAAGTAGCATGATCTTGGAGGGTTTAGAATGTCAATGCTCTTAACTAAAAGATTAATGAGAAGTCTTTGGAGAACAAAACTGAGACTTTTTGCAGTAATAATGATGGTAACTATAGGTGTTTTTGCTGGAATNACTTTTGGGATGTATGCAAATGTTGTTACTGATATGTATGAGGANACATATTTAGATGACGAAGATGGTGTAAANCTTCCAGATATTTGGGTTAAGAATCCAGGAGGAACCTGGAATGAAACTANTTCAGAAAATTTATGCCAATTAGTGGAAGATGAATGGTCTAGTGATNTTTTAGAATTAGAAANNTGTGAATCAAGATTNATTTNGCCAGGCCTTATGTATCATGAAAANGAAAGTATGTCAGCAATTTGGCATGGTATTGATGAAGGAAATATTGATCGTGTTTGGTTTCCAGAACATGAGTGTTGTTCTGGAAGGCTTGCNGAGGCTGCAAATGAGATTGTAATTGATTATCATGTGGCAAAAGGACTTGAAATTAAATTAAATGATGTTGTATCACTTGGAGCAGGATTTGGAAAAATTGATTATAATGTTGTAGGGATTGGACTCCATTCAAATCATTTTTACTTTGCAGACCAAGGTTCAATNATACCTGCAGATGTTGGAACATTTGCAACAGGTTATTTATCTGCAGAAGGTTTGGAAAAATTAACAAACGTTTCTGTAGGAACATCAAATACTCTTTTGATTGATGTCAAAGGTACTCCCGCATATGATCTTCTTTCTACACCCGAAAATGAAGGCCCTGAATTAGAATCATTAGTTGAGAACCTTACAGTTAGTTTCAGTCTTCAAGATGGAATCTCTGTTGTGGTCCATGATCGTTCAGGGCAAGAATCTGTTGAATTTTTAAGAGCNGATGTTGAGGGTGCTAAACTCANGTATCCTTATGTTACTGGAATGATTNCTGTAGTTGCTGGAGTNACTATTTTTCTTAGTTTACAAAGATTAATTCAATCACAAGCAAAAGAAATAGCNGTATTAAGAACTTTAGGAGTTCCTAGAACCTCAATTATGCAAGGTTACATCTTGGCTCCATTAGTGATTGGNGGTATNGGNTCTCTAATTGGAGNATTATTNGGTTGGTATGTAGGNGGCCCCGGGATGTTGGATTTCTATTCTGAAATAATAGGCATTCCAATTGTTCTTGATACNGCCTCNAATTCAATAATTANTGAGAATGTAATGATTGCAATGGTGATAGTATTTCTTTCAGGAATAAGACCTGCTTGGCAAGCTTCAAGATTACAACCNTTGGAAGTATTTCGAGGTCAAAATGAAGTAAGGATCTCATCTAGAACAATTCAGAAATTAACTGCAAAGCTTCCAGCAACATTAGGACTTACCATACGTTCAAGTATTCGAAAACCTATCCGTTTAGGGTTTACATTTNTCGCTCTAGGTTTATCTATGGTATTATTTGGAACAATGGTAATGTTGATGGGTTCAATGGAGGATATTTTTGGAGCCAATAATGATTATGATGCTCAAGTTTTCATACCTTTTGAAGGAGAGGATGAGGTGATAAATTGGGCCCAAGAAAATGGGGCTGATTATGAATTGGTGCTTCAATATCCAGGATCTCCAGAGGGAGATAATAGACAATTTTTGATTTATGGGTTAGATAAAATTGAAACCAAAGATTCACAATTAAGTATGATGGGGGTTAATTTGAAAGATGGAGATTTACCAATAATTAATTCTACAATAATTCAAGTTTTAATTGATGAAGGTACAAGTGTATTTTTAGATTGGGAAGTCGGCGACCAAGAAATAATTATGTTGGGTTCAACTCCACTTAAAGTAGAGGTTTCAGGGATCACAAAAGGTGAAATGCAACGGACTATTTATTTCCATAGGGCGGATTTATCACAAATTGTTAATATGAATGCAACGTCTGTTTTGCTTAGTTTTTCTGAAGNAGTTGTAATNAATTCNGATTTAGAAGANTTATCTATTGGAATCAGTACAACAGAAGANATNAAGAAATCTATGGATACATTATTGGAACAACAACAAGGGATTCTATTTGCAATGAATGGTTTAGGGTTATTGATTGCTTTTGCTGTATTATTCAATACTTTGGTAATGAATATCGCTGAAAGNGATTTTGAATTATCTACNTTAAGGGTNTTNGGNGCACCAATGAATAAATTAGGAATTATGCTTCTTGGTGAACATTTATTNATTGGAATANTNGGNGGAATNATTGCATGTNTNGCTTCNGTATTTATGGCTACANTGATGNTTGAATCNATGGTTCAATGGGCNTTTTATTTTACNATTGAACCAACNTTNTNNCATATTTTAACNATTGGAGGNATNGTTGTAGGNATGGCNNTNGCACTTACTCCNTTAGGTATGNGGAGAATNTACAANATGAACCTTGTAGAGAAAATAAAAGATTTNTCTCAATGAGNGTTNNATCGGGAAACTTAACAGTCATGNCCCCCTTCGCTGTAACATATGTGGGCCGATTGGGTTATCGCAACAATGTTGGTTGGTGCTATAGTTTATGGTGTATCGGCAATAATNTTTAGACGCCATATTCGNTTATCAATGGTTGATTCTGAAGATTTNAGATCGAGCGCAGCATTATTACATACTCAGTTNGGTAGAGCAAGNTTACGTTTAGATAGNAAATTAATTGAAGCAAAAAGATTGGANGTTTTTTCAAGNCTTGAAAGAAGAAATANGATNCTTGCGCAACTNGANGCAGAAAAAGAGGCANCNCAAACTACNGCAGGGGATGGTTCGCAATTATCAACCATAGAAATTCTAAGAGANAGAAGAAGNCAAAGAGAAGAAAAACTATCNCATACNGAATTAATAGACANTTAATTAAAATATTAGATTTNNTTAACANATTTTATGGATTATGATGANAAGACNCTTTTAGATTTAAAAAAAATTTGTCGTGAGAGAGGGCTTCGACTTTCAGGNAATAAAGATGAACTTATAATCCGTTTAATGGAAGATGATGAAGAAAANCTTCCAAATTATANTGTTAAGANTCAGGTTTCATTAGAATCTCCATATCCNCANCCCTTGNCNATAATAATTGGTTTAGGGATTATTTTATACGGTTTTTTTAGAATTGGATTTGCTTTACTNTTTTCTATAGGTGATGAATTTACAGATGAATCATTTCTCTTTGAATCACTTATTGCTTGGGTAATTGGAATGACTTTCATTACATCTGGTGTTTTAACTATGATGGGATATAGAAATGGGTTGTTTATAGCAATTGGAGTTTTATTGTTTTCAGGATTATTATCAATTATTTTTCATAACGAAATGAGCCCACTTTCGAATGGTTTAGACGGTGAAATACCACTGATATGGTCTATATTTTGTTCAGGTTCTTGTTTATTTGTGGTAACGTTGCCAATNTTAGTTGCTGGACAATTTTTGGAACCTGGGTGGCCACCAGCTATGCAACCTNTGTTTGATAATTTNGGGAGTNNTTCTAATTCAGNAAAAGTTTCAATNAATTGTTCTGAATGTGNTTTAAAATTATTAATCCCAAGAGANTATTCTGGTCAAATTAANTGCCCTAATTGTGATTATGAAATGACAATTTAGATTATTTAACATTTGAAAAACCATANATTTCGGAATTATTAATTTTTGGTAGCGCACTCTTTTTAATTAGAATTGTTCTAACTCCCCATAAATCTTTGAAAATCCTGTATTTTGTAGTTGCATCTAGGTAATCAACACCAGAAGAGCCTCCTGTACCGACNCTTCTTCCAATGATTCTTTCTACCATTCGNGCATGGTGGGTTCTAAAAAGAACCATTGATTCTTCAAGTTCTACAAATGAATCAATTAATTTTCTTGGCCANGCTAGAAGNGGNAAATCACGATATGCTTCTATGAAAAGNANNCCTGCTCTACTTCTGTTTGTNCTTCCATTTGGTCGTAAATATTCTTCNGCNGATTTTAAATTTGNATTAAATCNNTCTTCTAATGTTTTATTATCNACACTTGAATGTTTACTNGTTTGTTCTAATAATTTTTGATTTAAAATTTTCATTGCACTTAGATATNTATTNACAAAATCNTCAACNATTTNTTGGTCATTNTCATCNTCNATAAATGAACCTTNAATTGGNGTTCTTTTGAGCCATTTTTGNAATACTTCATCCANACTTGGTTCATTGATTGTTTCTTCTAATTTNTTTAACCCNGGNATATAAACNGGATTTTCATCTGCTAATTTCCTATAATGNGCTAGTGGATCCATTCCTTGATCACGTTCATTATTTTTAAGNCCCATTAAAAATTCNAATTCTCTCATTTGCCATGATTCAAATCCTGATGCNGTACCCAATTTATCTCTAAATACAAGNAAATCTTGNGGACTTAAAGTTTCCATTACTTTCCATTGATTGGCCATTAATCTACAAATTTCNGTAACTCTATTCAAGTGACTNACTACTTTGGGAATCTCAGATTCTTCNANATGAGNNCCCATNAATAAATTACGNGCACATCTTAATTCACTTAATACTAATTTAAACCATAGTTCAAAAATNTGATGAATTATTATGAAATGCGTTTCATCATTGTTTATTTCTCTTTCACAACCNATTTCTCCAGATTGNAATTCTAATAATTCATTCAATCTTAGATATTCTGAATATGTGAGTCTACTACCACTAGTGTAGGATGACATGACTCTAAGAATAGGTCTTATCTCTTAGTCGTATTGTTNTTTTTTNANTTTTTATTTATCATTAATAATATATCTAAGATTTANCTCCCAAAATTAATGCGGATAAGNGGAATAGTAACTAAAGCAATAATTTTAACAATTTTAATGACTTTAATGTCAACNTCTCCCTTTGTNATTCAAATGTTAAAAGAATCTAAGGNCGANATGTNNACTTCAATTGGAAATATGCCTAAAAATATNGATGAAACTGANAATGTAGGTAAATTTAGTTCATTNGCACTTGATAGTGAAAACAACCCTCATATCGCATACTATGATGAAACTAATGGNGATTTGTTATATACAAAATATAATGGNTGGGANTGGAATACAACAATNGTTGATTCAGATGATGATGTTGGTTCTTATGCTTCNTTAGTTTTAGATAAAANAAATAATCCNCATATTTCATATTATAATGCAACATCAAGNTCACTTAAGTATGCATATTTTGATGGTTTAAATTGGACTAATACAACCATNGATCAAGANGGAGANGTTGGAACTTATTCNTCTATTGATGTAAGTAGTAATATGAATCCTCATATNTCNTANAGNGATGAAACAAATACTGATTTGAAATATGCTTATTTTAATGGAACTTCNTGGATTAANATGACTTTGGATGGTACTTNNGGTTCGCANAANGTNGGAACTTTNACTTCAATTGCTTTAGATTCNGGTAATATGCCTCATATTGCTTATTATGATTATACNGGNGGGGATTTAGAATACATGTATAATGATGGAAANNCATGGGTGAANATTACAGCTTATGACACNCAAAGCGTAGGNCAACACGCNTCAATTGTNTTAGATAGNCAAGANAANCCNCATTTTTCNTTTTATAATCAAAATTTNCAAGANTTGATGTANACTCATTTTAATGGNANAGATTGGATTTTAGAAACAGTAGATAGTGCTGGNAAAGTAGGAGAATTTAGNTCAATNGCTTTAGATGTTGATGATAACCCNNGAATTGTNTACAAAGAAAGAACTGATAATAATAATGGNCATGTCAAACATGCATGGAAATGGAATGATACTTGGAATTCTCATGAAATTGACGANGAAGGAGAATATGGCTCAATCGTAGTTGATAGTAATAATCGNTCACATTTTTCNTATTATGACTTGTCAGATGAAGATTTGCGTTACCTTTCACATTCTGGTGCACACGTAGATGTTNTTGATGATANNGGTATGCGAAATGATTTTGGTGGATTNCATCTCAAATTAGATAGTCAAGGAATACCACATATTGTGTATCAGNGNACNGATGATGGNTTTTCAGTAAATTATGCGAAATTGAATGTTTCAGCATCNACNCCTTGGCAAAANGTTTGGGATNTACAAGANATTGAAACAGGANTTTCATATTTTGGTTCTTGGATTTCNTTAGACCTTGATAGTCAAGATAATCCTCACATCTCNTATTATGGAGGTGANGGTTCTAATGGTTTACATTATGCAACNTATAACGGTACAGATTGGAATATTGAAGAAGTTGGAACNTGGACACATAATCGGNTTGGGTGGTATTCTTCTATCAAAATTGATTCAATAGACAANCCNCATATTGTATTTTCNAGTTATGATACAGCTATNCTAAAATATACTACGATTGATAGTAATGGNGATTGGGTNATTGAAACAATAGANTCTTCAAATAANAAGAAAAGNTGGATTAGTTTGACTTTATCTTCAAGTGATGTACCTCATATGTGTTATTATAATGAANANATTAATCGGTTATCTTATACATATTATAGTGGTTCNGAATGGATAATNGATNATAATGTACAATCACCAAATATTACAATTTCAGGAAATACTGGACAATTTTGTGATATTGAGATGGATCAATANAANNATCCACATATNTCTTTTGATTATNACGGTGCTACGGGNTTAGGTTACATTAAAAGAAATNGNNCAACTGGTGTTTGGGAAGGTCAATCNATTGTAGATTCATTAAATGGAATTTCTTTTACATCTTTAGAATTAGANAGTAAAGAGCAACCACATATNATCTANCATTCAACAACAGGAACNGACAATCTNTACTATACNTGGTTTGATGAAGAACTAGNTGAATGGAGGGGAAGNGATTCGGGATTAGACCATACAAATCANTANTATGATTCAACTAANTGGGGNCGNTNTGGTGTCTTAGANCTTGATGGAAACGATAGTGCACATATNGNATTTTANGATCCAATAAAAACTGAAGTTCTTTACTATACNGATAATTATTACCCCNCTAGAGATACTGATGGNGATGGNATACCTGACTCNGAAGATAATTTCCCTTCAAATCCTTCNGAAACTACAGATTATGATGGTGANGGGATAGGNGATAATGCAGATAATGANGATGATGANGATGGAGTTATTGATTTGGAAGATNCGTGTCAATTTGGAATAATTGGAGCAGGACCTGATTTTGANGGGGATGGTTGTAAGGATTCTGAAGATGAAGATGACGATAATGANGGATTTGATGATGATTCAGATGCNTGTTCAAATGGNATGACNGGAATAGGTTCAGATCTNGATAATGATGGCTGTCAAGATGCTGAGGATTTAGATATTGATGGAGATGGTGTGCTAAATGAANATGATGCATTCCCNGAAGANCCTACAGAATCTGTNGATAGTGATGGTGATGGAGTNGGAGATAATTCAGATGCATTNCCTAATGANNCTANNGAANCNGNTGANAGTGATGGTGATGGAGTNGGNGATAATTCAGATGCATTCCCTAATGATCCNGATGTNTGGGAATANCCNGATACNGATGGTGATGGAGTNNNTGATGATTCAGATGCATTCCCTAATGATGCTAATGAAACTGATGATAGTGATGGTGATGGA
>PBHR01000015.1 GCA_002720275.1 Methanobacteriota archaeon | reverse complement strand
GGATTAAATAGTGATTTGAAAAACCCGCTATATGATTCAAAATTAAAAGAATTAGATACGAGTGTGATTTCAGAATGGGTTTTAGAATTAGTCCAATCTGGAAAGATTACTAAAATTAAAGATACTGGTAGTGAATTATTAGACCATAAATGGTTTGGAATGTGGATGGCTGAAGTTCATGGGACTTTAGGTAAGATTATGTTACAATCTTCAGAAGTTGAAAATTTAAGAGATACAAGTGTGCAAGGACTTACTTACGAGTGGGCAGTGGAATTTGATGGTTTTGAAGTAAAGAAATGGGCCAAAAAAAGAATAACAGATCCTTATGAGGCAATGAGATTTAAAATATGCGAATTATTAGGTAGCGAGGGGCCTAAAACATTAGAAGAATTATCTGAGCGTTTACCCTTCCCAAATAGTCAAATAGAATCCATTTTACATGAATTAGAAGTTAGGAATGTTATTTCTGTCGGCTTTTATTTGCAAACAAACGATGCCGAATTTATTCTTAGGGTGGATGAGCATAAAATTACAGGCGGGGAGGGGGATATCGTATCTTACCGCGCATTACAAAATTTAATTCTAGAAAAATCCTTCAAATTATACAATGACCCGTATAAAGCATTCACCTCACACATTATGTTCCAAAAACCTCAAGAGATGTTAGAAAGAGTTAGTGAGTTTAGATTTGCCGATTGGAAGGATTTACAAATAGATTCAGACGTAATTCGTGGTAGATTATTACATAATAGAGTCGGGTTTACCACACTAGAAAATTTGCCAATGTTGTTGGGTTTAAGGCCTGAACCGTTCATGAATGAACTTGAACAAGAGCTTTACGACAAATTTGAAGGTGATGAATTATTAACAAGAATTGAGTTATTTGAAGAATATCCTAAGCAATCGGAAGATAAAGCATTTCATAGGCAATTACGTAATGCACTTCATAATTTAGAACGTAATTTATTATTAGTTAATCAATTCGAAGAAGTCCAAGGTAGGAAAAGAAGAGTTACACTTTATAGGACTACTAGAAACATTAAGCCATTACCGTTTAAAGAATCATTATTGGAATTAATTCGTAGAATTGGACCTATTAAACCGAATACATTAAGGCTCTATATTACAAGAAGTGTGGAAGAACTTGTTGATACATTAAGAGATCTTGAAAAGGCGGGTCAAATTACCAAGGTTCTTGCATTACAGCCAGAGCCAACAGAATTTTATTGTTTACCGTCTGATAATAAAAAACTAAACACCCACTCAAGAGAGGATAGAAAAATTAGAATTTTAACACAATCAGATCCCTTTTGTTCTAGATTTATTTGGGAAATAAGGAATATTTTGAAATCAGGATGGTATTTGCCAGTTTTTAAAGGAACTGATGCAATCGGTAAAATTTTGATGTTTAAAATCAATGATTATTTGGAGATAAAAGATATGCAAATACCCTATTCATATTTAGAAGAATTTATGGATTCTTTTGAAACATATTTAGAGAATTACAAGGATCAATTGGTAGATATTGCATTAATTAGTAATTTTAACGGAGAGCCTATTGTAGATTCGGATGAAATTGTTAGAGAGCAATTTGAACGAATCGGGTTTAAGATCTCAGGAAATAGAATGATTAGAGGCGGCGTGATTTCTCCGATGTCTAGGGAAAAAGCAGAAAGAGTTTTGTTTTATAACCATAATTTACATCAAGACTCAAGGATGCCAAATGAAACTTCTGCATTAACATCTATTTCAGAAATTAGAGATGATTTTGCATTAAGGGGTAGGTGTGAAATGTATCGGGTCGATTTAAAATCAATGGCTGCCTCAGAAAGATTACATACTGGAATTAATTTGAGGAATCATAACACTTATGCGCCACTGAAGTATTTCCAAAAATTATTATCGATAAGAGACACTGATTTGTATGATTTACAAGGAGTAGATGATGAAAATTATGATTCTTTAATTGAAGCCCTTGAATTTTTTGACAAGAACTCTGATCCAAAATTATTCATGGATCGCAATGATATGAAACGTTCGGAATTTAGAAAACTTATCCGTCCATTAATTAGGAATGGATATATTATTCAAGATTATAGAGAAGGTTTCAAAACAGTAAATAAGGTCACAGAGCTTGAATTATGGGATTTGAAAAAGAAGTTTTTGATAGAAACATTAGCACAATTCCCCACAATCACATTAAAGCAATTTTCTAAATTAGCAGGCCCTTCATTTAAGCCAGAGGAATTAAAAAGTGTGTTGTTTGATTTAGAATCAGATGATGTTTTAATCAAAGGATTCCTTATAGATGATCTGAATGAAGTTTGCTGGGGTAGAAAGGATGAGTTAGAAAAATCGGATACACTCTCTCCTATGCGTGATTTTGTATTACCCCCCTCAGATCCTCTAAATCCTTACTTCACAGACATTTGCAGACAGCGTTTTGGATTCGGAACAGCATATTTGGTATTTCATAATGGGGAGCCAGTTGCAGCATTTAAGGCAAATACAAGAAATGCAACAATAGACGTCACAGATTGGGAAGCGGGAAAAGACGAGAATATTGCATGGAGGATTGTTAAAGAATTTGCATGGGAGCACCAAATGCCCTTAACTAGTCAAGTTAGGATTGCCGGGAGAATTATCAAAAAATGACTTAATCCTTAGAGCTTAATATATTTAAAAAAGGATCAATTGTTTTTAATACATTTGAGTGTAATTTGGGCATTATTTCAAAAATTATAATCGCCATAAGAAACATAGCAAACAAAGATAGGACTTTAGATGCATATGAATGGCCGAAATCAAAAATACTTATTCCAAACCACTCCCATTCTGGGTAATTTGTATGAAGCCAGATTAAACCAGCGTTTCTAAATAAATTTAGTATGTGGATTAAAGGGACTACTATCAACAACGTTCTAATTTTTATATTGGTTTTTGATTTTACTGCAAGTATTGCGCCCACAAAAATAATTATTGATTGTAATGCGGTGCATGCTAAAACAAAATTTATCCCTATACTGCTTCCATCAGTGCTAATTAATTGTACAAACATTCCATTTTCAGGAAGTTGATCAAACAACCACCATTTATTTCCAGTCCATTCATCCCATAGAACTTCATTCCCAGGTACTTCGCTTGTATTTACTACAAATTCCCCCAGGGTTATATCCCCAGAACCAGTCCATCTCATGAACAATACAACTTGCCATGCAACAAAAAGTATTGCTAATTTGTTTAAATATGGTATTTGTGCCACGAGTAAGTAAGGTGTCCCTGCTAAAAAAATCATACCCCTTAACCAAACTAAATGCTCAGGAACTACTTTATCCTCTTGAATAGTCTTGAATGATGTTTTACTGAATTCATAATAAGCTAAGTACATTCCTGCAATAGGTGCAAAACCAGTCATTAAGATTAGGACTGGATCTTTTATTTTGATGTAGTATGGGCAAGAAAGGCCAAAATATGCTCCTACCAAAACCCACCCCAATGGCGCTGAAAATTTAGAAATTTGGTGTTTTGAATAAAAGGAAATTCCCAAAAAAACCATTCCAAAAAGCCCGATTATGGGTCGAAGTGTGGTCTCATTAAACTCCATTTCTAGAATCCATATGGTGGTAATATGTAAATATGCTACCAGCACAGGAAACACTAAGGGGATAATTTGGATTTTGATTTAGATGGATTTATGAATGACTATTTGTCCGATTTGAATGAAGCACTTTCTAAATTAAATAAAAAATCAATTTCGTTAATAGTTGAAGATATTGAAAAGGCTATAGATTCCAGGAATACAATACATTTCATTGGAAATGGCGGTTCTGCTGGAACACCAAGCCATAGTGCTGGTGATTGGTCCAAAGAATTAGGTGTTGCAACTATTTGCCATACGGACAACGCATCTGGGTTGACTGCATGGGCAAATGATACAAGTTACGAGGATGTTTTTGCAAATCAATTAAAAGTATATTTGAAAAAAGGCGATGTTGTATTGGCTTATAGTGGTTCTGGGAATTCAGAAAATGTTTTGAGAGGAGTCGCCGTTGCTAAAGAAAAAACTTGCAAAACCTTTGCATTCACTGGAAACTACAAAGGCGGAAATGGCGGAAAACTTGCCAAAATTGTAGATCATGCACTAATTTTCGATACGGAGTCTATGGAAAGAATTGAAGATTTGCAACTAATTGTAAATCACATAATCAAGGAATCAATTAAGTCGAAAAGAAACCTGCCTTCAAGTTGTTGAGTTGTGTGCAATGAATCAATTATTACCTTATAGACACAAATCAAAATTATTCGAAAATTTAGATTTATTGCCATTACCAAATAATTCTCCATGGAATGGATCAATCATTTATTTAGACAGAGATGGGGTTTTGAATATAGGGAGTGAAAATTATATTAATTCTCCAGAAGAGTTGGTAATTTTACCAGATGTTGCAAATTCTATAGCTAAATTGAAAAAAAACGGATTTAGATTGTGTATAGTAACTAATCAATCACCCATTAATCGAGGTTATTGGGGGCACAACATGTTAGAAAAAATCCATGAAAAATTAATCTCTGATTTAAAAAAAATCAATGAAGATGCCGTAGTTGATTTAATTTTATATTCACCTTATGCTCCTTTTGAAAACTCAATATCAAGGAAACCAAATCCTGGAATGCTTATGGCAGGAAATGTAATAATCAACCATTCGGAAAAAGGTGAAAAGATTCCTAATTATGTTGATTTAAATTCTGATTATTTGTTTTATGAGGGTGAATCGAGTGCAATTGTAGGGGATAGATTGGTTGACATCCAGGCGGGTAATTCTCACGGCATCCGGACCTTTTTAGTGGATCCAGATATAGGTCTACCTCAGGTAATTGAACGAATTTTAGACAAGACCGATAAAGGAGACGTTCTGCAGTAATCATGCCCTGGATAGGCTTAGATGATACTGACACCTTATCAGGAGGGTGTACTACATATGAATTTCATTCATTGATAGAAGAATTATCTAAATTGAGTAAGGGTGGTAGTCCTTGGAGTATTCCAAAAGATCCAAGATTAGTAAGATTATGGCCTTTTGCCTCAAAAAGAACGAGAGGTAATGCGGCATTAGCATTAAAAATTGAGCCTATGGAGGGGAAAGAAGAATGTTTATTGGAATTTCTAGACACGTGGTATAAATCTCTTAAACAGAGGATTAGTGAATTAGAGGTATTTCAAAGCCATCATTCTGAAAGGCGTCAATACCCTCCAGAGCCGTGCCTAATATATCTTCAAAATCAATATCCTGATTTTTATTGGAGTGCTGTAAGAGGTAACGTTTTATTTGATGATGCAAAAAAAATTGTTATGAGTGATGAGAATTCAAGAATATGGGGCTCAGAAGGAAAGATGTCAGGATTAATTGGCAGTTTAGCCGCAATATCGTGGACTGGTTCTAATGACTTCACATGGGAATTAACAGCATATAGATTAAAGAAAAATATGAACCTCGAAAGAAAAATATGCCTTGAGTCAGTTGAATCTATGTCAAAAAGATTTCCAGAAACTATCCTAAATAGGGACCCTACGTCTGAAAAACCCCTAATTTCACCGAATACCCCTTGCCCCGTCTTGTATGGGATTCGGTCTGAAAATGAAAAAGAGGCGGAACTTGCACATGATTATTTACAGTCGTTTGATGAAAATGAGGGTTACTCATCATTTCAAATTTGGAGGACTAATCAGGCTACTGGTGATCATATCAAAAATACATTCGAAGGTCTCTTGAAATCTAGGCCAAAGATTTTGAAAGGAGGGCATGTATTATTGGAGGTAGAATTAATAATTCAGGAACCCTGTATTGAAACTTTAATTGCTTTTGAAGAATCTGGAGATGTAAAAAAACTTGCAAACAATTTGACTGAAGGGGATAAAATCAGATGGCAGGGCTTAAAGTGTCCATCGGGAGAGATACATTTAGAACGTTTGAAATTGATTGAGGGAGTAGTTAGAAAAAGAGAAAGGCCCATATGCGAGTGTGGGAAGAGATACGAATCCTCGGGTAAAAATCAACCTTTAAGATGTACATGTGGTAATACCTTTGCAAGATTGTGGATTGGCGAGAAAATAGAATTAAACGAATGGAAGGAGCCAAATCCATCCAATAGAAGGCATTTGTCTAAGCCATTAAATAGAAGTTGATAGATAACATTTTCATCTAAATAGTAAAGGGAGACTCATGGGAGTACCAATATATGTGTATATCATATTCGTCCTAATTTTTACTGTAATGGTTATCTGGATGGTGAAAAGAGTAAAATCAAATAGAGAAAAATTTATTGATGAAAATAAACCTGCAATCGCGGGTCATGATGTAATATCTGGCTTTAACCAAGATGATGGAAGATACGACGAACCTAGTTTAGATGATTTGGAACAAATGGAAAAATTATTAGAAGATGAAGCAGAATCTCAAGGTATTGAATATTAAAGACCCTCAACGAACTCAATGCCTTTGGAATTTAAAACATAATACATTTCCTCATTTGATTTTATGATTTTTTTTATTCCTTCATTTTTACTATGGGGGACTATTAACCAATTTTCAAATCCCATTTTTTCAAACTCATTTGCTGCTCTAATCTTGTATTTTTCACTACTATTGCCTGCATTTTCATAAGCTAATGAAGTGATGTAAAGATCAAAAGAATTTTTGGAAGCCTTGGCTAATTTAGAAATGCCATCAAGCCTGTATTTTTTTTCTAAAGGAGTAATATTAGAATCCCAGCCATCAATTATGACTAATTTTGTAGATTCTAAGGATGTCGACATCCTAATCAATTGTTGAATTATACTTCCAAACTCATTTTTTGTATTTTCATCACCAAATGAAAGAAGATGAAATTTAGATGCTTTTGAAATTGGGATTCCAGACATAATTTGAGAAAATCGTTCATGATTCAATTCCTCCCTTGATACCCAAAATACTCGACCCCCTTCCATCAAAACCGTTCTTGAATTAGTTAGGCATATGCTAGTTTTACCAACTCCTGGCGGCGCGGAAATGTGTATATTGTCCATCTAAACATAACCCTGGTGGTGTCTGTAGTGTAAAGTGATTTTGAAGCATAATTCTATACGCCAATTATTGATGGGAATGGTATGGGAGATGCTACATTACCTCTTAGAAAAGGTGAAAGAATACAACGGAAACCACTACCAAAATTCGAGGAGGTTGAGGGTGGATTGTTCAAGGGTGTTTTTGCTCAGGGTTGGAAAGTTTGGAAGGTTGCTTTGGATGATGAAAACCAATATGGTCCTCACGCAATGGTTGTATTGCTCATATTTATGGCGACAGTTACAGGGGCTTCATTAGGCCTAATGTGGTCATTATTGGCCTAAATTATTGCCTTTTTTGCCTTAGCAACACATTCATCGACTAATTCAGCACTGACACCCAGATGGTTGTGTGGCTCAAAAGCCGCTTCCAATTCCCCAATGGTTAATTTTGTAGCAATTAACGGATCTTTAGCACAAATATCAATCAATTCTTCATTTTTAGAAATTGACTCCATTGATGCTGCCCTAAGGACTTCATGAGCATCCTCTCTTGAAACTCCTTTTTCAACTAAGTCTAACATTATTTTTTCGGCCATAACCAATCCTTTTTGTTCTCGAATATTTCTCAACATCCTTTCTTTATCAACCCATAAATTTGTTAAGACCTTTGTTGTTTTTGCGAGGACATCTTCTAGAAGAGCGGATGAATGAGAAAGAGTAAATCTCTCACTGGAAGAATTCGCTAGATCTCTTTCATGCCATAACAATGCATTTTCCCAAGTAGGCATCATAAAAGACCTGATTACTCTGGCTAAACCACAAGCGTTTTCACTCATTATTGGATTTCTCTTATGTGCCATTGTCGAGGATCCAACTTGTTTTTTAACATCAAAACCTTCACCTACTTCAGCAATTTCAGTCCTTTGTAAATTCCTTATTTCTTGTAATATTTTTTCACAAGAAGTTGAAACATTACACATCCAGGACATGAATTCAGTATATCTATCCCTTCCCACGACTTGAGTAGTTACTAATGGCACACCTAAGCCAAGGTGTGTCAAGATTAATTTTTGTAATTCCCTCGCATGTTCACCTTGCGCAGCACCAGTGCCAACGGCGCCCAAAAATTTGCCAACGCAAATGCGTTCTTTAGCTTCATCAATTCTATTCAATTGCCTGACTAATTCATCAGTCCATACTGCCACTTTTAAACCAAAAGTAATGGGTACTGCTGCTTGACCGTGAGTTCTCCCCAGCATAACAGTATCTCTATTCTTAAGTGCTAAATCAGCACTGACTTTGATTAATTCACATAACCTTTCTCTAAGCATTTCGATACTATCTTTAATCTGAAGTGCAACAGCAGTATCAACAATATCGTTACTTGTTGCACCCAAATGAATGCACCAGCCCGCCTCTCCTGCTTTTTCAGCCATTGCTTTTGTTAATGCCATAATATCGTGTTTTGTTTCGCTTTCTATTTCTTTAACTCTTTGTGAAGTTACGACAGAGGGTTTTGCTATTTTTTCAATTTCTGAATAATCTTCTTCAGAAACTCTACCAAGTTTCATATGTGCCCAAATAAGTGCTCTTTCGACATCCAATTGTCTTTTATGACGACCTTCTTCGGTCCAAATCGATTTAAATTCATCACATCCATATCTGTAATCTAGTGGCGAGAATGGCATTGCTATCAACCCATCCAACAAGAGGTTGCGTTTGAGCATGACGCATAAATTAGAATTTATTTTTTATATGAATTTTACAAACCCTCTTGATTTTTCCCACACAATTTCCTTCCTGCAGACTATCTTAGATGAGAAATGTGGTGCATTGATCACCGTAGTTTCATATTCTCCTCCCTCTCCATCAACATTAAATCTAAAATTTCTAGCCAATGATTTTAATTCTTTGTAATTTTCAACACATAATATCCTACCAAGCCAGGATTTATCTAAGCCATTACATGAGACTGAAGAAATCATGATTTCAAAGCCATTATCGATTAAAGATTTCATGTGTATTTCAGGATTATTATGCCATAGTGGTGAAAATGATTTAATGTTTAAATCAACACACATTCTTTCAATCCTCGTTTTTTGATAGTCACTCCTAAGTGCTCCTGTAACCAAACCTTGTAGACCCTCTAAAACACCTCCCTGGGAAATATTATGGGCAATTTTAGAATTCAATTCTTCTATTTCCAAATCTTCTTTACCACTTAAAACAAATTCAATAAATTCTGTTTTACTTTCAATACATTGTTTTTCTACTATGTCAGTTGCAGGAATTTGAAACATCATGCTGTCAGAATCGCTTATTTTACACCTAATTAATGCTAATACGTCCCACCCTTGTAAAGTAGCCCACCAGTGCGCATATGTGGAATCCTTGCCTCCAGAACTCAATATAGCCACTCGCATAGTCACGGTGAGTCATCTTTTTTTCAAGAATCTCTCGGTTAGATGCTTGTAAACAAGATAGGTTGATAAGACCCGTTAATCAGGACGACTCGGTGTGAAGATGCAACCAAGCGGAAGAGGATATGACCACGGAATTACAACATTCAGCCCAGATGGGCGTTTGTTTCAAGTTGAATATGCGCGTGAATCAGTAAAAAGAGGTACTACTACCGCGGGTTTAAAATTCCGAGACGGGGTTATCTTAATAGTGGACAAGAGAATTAATAGCCGTTTAATCATACCAGGATCTATTGAAAAAGTTTTCAAAATTGACAATCATATCGGTTTTGCAACAAGTGGATTAGTAGCCGACGCAAGACAATTAGTTCAGAGAGCTAGAGTCGAATGTCAAGTTAATAGAATCACATATGCAGATTCAGTCCCAGTAACTACACTAGCGAAGAAAATTTGTGATTTTAAACAATCATTTACTCAATATGGCGGTTCTAGGCCATTTGGGACCGCATTATTAATTGGTGGTGTAGATGACGAAGGAATACATCTTTTCGAAACTGATCCAAGTGGAGCATATCAATCTTATCATGCAGGAGGTATTGGTTCTGGAAGGTCTGCAGTTTGTGAGTTTTTCGAATCAAATTGGAAGCCAAACATGACACTTAACGCAGGAATTAAAATGGGCTTAGAAGCATTAAGGACGAGTTTAGATTCAGAATTAAATAGAGAGGCTGTAGAAATAGCCATCATAGACAAGATGGGTTATAGAACACTAGATAGAGACGATGTCAATAAAAATATTGATAAGTTGAAACCATTAGACAATGATGAATGATGAGGTTTAATTTTGGTTAGTCTTGATGATGCCGTTATTGCGAGATTTGAAAAATTTGGCAAGAAATTTGAATTATTTGTTGACCCAGACAAAGTAGAAACTTGGAAAAGTGATAACAACTCTATTGAAATCAATAAATTATTGGCGATTGAAGATGTATTTCATGATGCTAGGGATGGTGAACGGCCAACCGCAGAACTCTTAGAAAAGGTATTTGAAACATTAAATATACAGAAAATAGCAGAAAAAATCATTTCTGAAGGTGAAATCCAACTTACAGCTACACAAAGAAAGAAAATGGTTGAAATGAAAAGGAAGCAAATAATTCAACATATCCAATATAATGCTATAGATCCAAGAACAAAAACACCTCATCCATTAACTAGAATAGAGTTGGCTTTGGAACAATCAAGATATTCTGTAGATCCGTTTAAAAAAATAGACATTCAAATCAAAGAGGCCATTAAACTTCTAAAACCATTAATCCCACTATCTTTTGAGAATACTAGGATGGCTTTTCGAATTTCTGGAAAACATTATGGATCAGTTTCACAATTGTTGAGGGAATATAAAGAAAAAGATGAATGGTTACCTAATGGTGATTGGGCTTGTATAATTGAAATCCCTTCAGGCATGAAATCAGACCTAATTTCTAAAGTAATGAATAAAGATTCTGGTGCGGAATATAAAGACCTATAGTTCCGCTTTACTTAAACGGAGACCTAGTGTCGCATGGTATGGAGGAGAAAGATGAATGAAGTATATTCTGGTGCCCAGGAGCGCCTTGTCATACCCGGTGACAGAATCGAAAATAAAGGCGGACTTAGCGCCGGAAGTGGGATTATAAAATTAAATGGGGGCTTTGTAGCCACACAATTAGGTCACCTATTGGAGAACAATGGTGTAATTTATTTACAGGCTTCAAATTCAACATATATTCCACGTTCAGGAGATTTGGTAATTGGTTTTGTGACTTCTATGAGGTCGAATTTATGGATGTTTAATATCGGAGGCCCATTCGAGGCTCTTTTACCAATGAGCTTATCTCCTTGGAATACACAATTTGGAGATCTTGAGGAACATATGATTGTTGGGGATTATGCTTTGCTAAGGGTTCAAGAAGTTGATAGTCAACATGGCGTTGTTTGCACAATGAAAGGTATAGGATTAAGAAAAATTTCTACCGGTGTAGTTGAATTCATTGGTTCAAACTCAACAAAAATATTCATTGGTGTTGAAGGTAGTAATTTACAAAAAATTAAAGAGAAAAGTGGGTGCAGGATTACTGTTGCAGAGAACGGAAGGATTTGGCTCGAAGGCAGTGAAGAAGGCATTTCTACAGTTAGGAGGATATCGGCTCACTTTTCAAATTCAAACACCCCTTATCCAAATCCTAATACAATAAAAAATTTCAATAAAGATATGGAGGGCTTATGATGGGCGGATATGGAGATGTAGAATTAATTAAAAAAGATGGGAAAAGATTAGATGGAAGAAATGTGGATGAGTTGAGGCCAGTTTCAATTGAAGTAGGTGTTCTACCTGCTGCAAGAGGGTCTTGTAGAATGACTTGGGGATTAAACATAGCAGAAGTTGCTGTTTATGGGCCGATGGAAGCTCACCCAAGAAAAATACAAAGGCCGGATAGAGCGGTTTTAGACGTTAGATATAATATGGCGCCGTTTTCGACATCTGATCGTATTAGGCCTGGATTCAATAGAAGGAGTAGAGAAATAAGCAAAGTAACTGCTGAGGCTCTAGAAAGTATAGTGATGGTTGACATGTTCCCTAGATCTAAAATTAGAGTTGAAATTGAGATATTATGCGCTGAAGCGGGAACTAGGTGTTGTGGCATCACTGCTGCAGCTGTTGCTTTAGCAGATGCTGGCATACCAATGAAGGATATGTTAGTTAGTGTTGCAGCAGGTAAAATTAACGATGTTGTAGTTTTAGATTTGGATAAAGCAGAAGACAATTATGGTCAGGCTGATTTGCCTGTAGGGATTTTACCCAATTCAAAGGAAATAGCATTTTTACAAATGGATGGAGATCTTTCTCCTGAAGAATTTGATTTGGCCATGAAATATAATATGAAGGCTGTTGATGAAATTCACAAAATACAAATCGAAGCTTTAAGATCTAAATATTCAGGAGGTGACAGTTGATGGTTAAGATTGTCCCTAGATTATTAAAAGACCAATTAACAAAATTAGCAGAAAAGGACCTTAGGATTGATGAAAGAGGGCGATTTGAACGGAGAGATATTAATCTTGAAGTTGATGTTTTAACTAATGCGGAAGGTTCTTCAAAAGTTATTTGGGGCGGTACTATTGTTTACGCTGGAGTAAAGTTCGCATTAAGAGAACCATATCCAGATAGACCAGCTGATGGCTCATTAATGACCTCGGCTGAATTAAGGCCTGTTGCTAATCTAAAATATGAGCCGGGGCCCCCAAGTGCGGAAAGTATTGAATTGGGGCGTGTTGTTGACAGAGGCATTCGTGAATCAGGCTGTATTGATATGGAGTCTTTGTGTGTCGTTCCTGGAGAAAGTGTTTGGAATGTTAATTTAGACATTCATGTAATGTCTGACAAAGGGAATATTTTCGATGCTTGTGCACTTGCAGGAATTGCAGCATTGAAAACGGCAACAGTGCCTGCAAATAGATTTGATATTGGCGAAGATCACAAATTACCAGTAAATAAAATACCAATAATGTGCTCTTATCAAAGAGTTGGCGGCAGGTTTGTTTATGATCCTTGTGAAGAGGAAGAATTAGGAGGTTCTGAGAGGATTCATATCACATTAGGCGATGATGGTCATGTACATTCACTTCAAAAGGGATTAAAAGGAACTTTTAGCACGGCAGAGTTTGCCGAGATATTTACTAATGCAGGTAAACAAGCTGAAGAATTAAGAAAAATGGTTGAAAAAATGGTGATTTAATGGCAAAAAGGACACAAAAAGCAGGTGCAACGGCAAAGTTTGGACCAAGATATGGTGTAAGCGTAAGAAGAAACTCTGCCAATGCAATGAGGAAAAAAACACAATCATATACATGCCCTATTTGTCAGTACAATAAGGTCAAAAGGAAATCCGTAGGTATTTGGGTTTGTGGAAAATGTAACCACACCTTTACGGGAGGAGCCTGGGAACCATTTACACGCGCAAGTACTGCTAACCAAAGAATTGTAAGAAGAAGTTTTGAAGGGACTTCTGAAACTGATTTGGTTGCCCTTGCAACACAGGCTGCTATTGATTACGAAGCAGTACGTGCTAAAGAAGCAGGTGTTGATACTGATGAAGAAGAATGAAACTTCTTTTGAAATACACATACCGATTAAGAATTCTGAATACATCATTGCAGCCCTAACTGGTGAGGAAGCAGCCCTAAATGGAAATAAAATACTATTATCTGCAAATTCTTTAAAAGATTTAAGATCAAGATGGAATACCATAATGAGGACAATTGAAGTATCACACAGCATAATAAAAAAAATGGAGGAATAAAATGGATAATTCTGAAAAATTACAGGCCATATTAAGGGATTTGCAAGCAACAAGACAGCAATCGATGACTCTATCGTCACAAATCAAAGAGTTTGAAGTTACCTTAGAAGCATTAAATAAGCAAGATGATGAAAAGAAAGTCTATAGACAAATAGGAGCTTTGCTTTTCGAAGTAGAAGATAAACAAAATATGGAAGAGCAATTAACATCTAGTATAAATGCCCTCAAAGAACATCTCTTATTAATGGAAAATCAAGATAAAGAGTTAAAACAAAAATATGAAGATTTAGTTTCAGAAATTGAAAATTCAAATGAATGAGGTGGTTTTATTCAAGCAATGGATCTTGTTAATAAATGGTTAGAAAAACCATTTAAAAAAGAAGATTATGAGGATTTAGTGAAGAATTTGGAGGCATCTAACCCTCATTTGGAAGTTTCTGAATGCGCTTTATCTCTGGGTTTGGAGGAGTTATTTCAGATTTCTTCAGTAGAATTAAATGAAGCTGAATCACTAGTTTTGGAATTAATTACTATTAGGGACGAAGGGGATACTGAAAAAATGTTTGAAAATATCCAAAAAGCATTAGAATTGGTGCGGGAGAAAAATTCGCGAGATTTAGTTTTGGAAGGAAGGCTTAGGATGGAATTAGGGTTGATTAAAATTCAAACAAATTCGGAGGATAATCCCGAGAGCGATTTTGAATGGGCATTGAAAAGGCTTTCTTCAGTTTCAGAAAATAGTAGATTGCACGGCTTATCCATAATAAATAAAGCCGCATACCATGAACATGTTAATGAATTGATAATGGCACTACACCATTATGGAGAAATACCCTTAAAGGGAAAATTCCCTCTAGAAATCGTAGGTTTCTCACGTATTGGTGCCGCAAGAATTCTCGTTCAAATGCAGAATATTGCCGATGCATGTAGGCATCTATATAATGCACATAATTTGTTTAAAACATCAAATAATTATGAGTTGTCGTGGCATTCTGGTTTCCAATTTCTTACAATCGCTGCTCCTTATGTGGACGTTTCTGCTGAGAGGATGAGTGTGCAAATAGTAAATGCAAAACCTAGAGAGGTTGGTGATGAGAAGTCTGAAGTTAAGATACATCCTTCTGATTTGAAAGACATTGCTATTAATTTAAAAAATTCAAATGATATATTTCAAAATGTTGATGATACAATAAAGGAGTTTGTAAATAAGATTATTGAGAATACTGAATTATTTAATTAAATATTTTTAAAATTTCTTTCAATTCTTGCTGACCCCAGGCTAATTTTTGAGGAGGTTGGGAAAACCACTTTACTTCCTCAATGACAGGATCTGTAGAGTTTAGTTCCTCAAGTTCAAAATTTTTACTAGACCCCATCAAAAAAAGTAACCCAGAACCTATCTTTTTTGGTTCTTTTTTAATATAAGCATTAATTCCTGTTTCTTCAAACACTTCGCGTATTATTGCTTCTTCAAAACTTTCATCATCTTTAACCCCTCCACCGGGCAATTCCCATCCTCTTTTTTTGTGGTTAACCATCACCCATTGACCCTTCCCTGAAAAATCACTCAAAGGTAATTCCTCAGTGGTGATTAATGCAAATACGTATTTAATTTCAACCATCAATTAACCCTTCTTTACAAATTTCAAAATAAACTTTTGCCCACTCTCTACCCTCTGCAATTAATGAACGGGACATAAAAAAACCTTCTTGGTAATTATTATTTTGAATCAGTTCCTTCAACTTAATCTCTAATTCATTAAACTCTTTAGATACTTCATCATCAATTACAATTTCTGTTTTATGTGATGATGTTAATTTTTTTAGCCTATTTTGGAATGATAATATTTCCTCTGTACTTGGGTGCTGAATAATGCCTTCTTTGAATTTCCTACTTATTATTGAGCTTAATCGAGACTTATTCTTGTCATTAGGCCGGAATTCCAAAGCCTGATCAAAGCACATTAATGCCTTTTTGTAATCTTCTAAAGATTCGTGGTGCTTGCCTAGTTCTATCCATAATTCATAATTATCTGGGCGATGTGCTAACAAATAAGGCACCAATAATGAAAAAATATCGTTAAACCCGTGTTTTCTTAAACGTTCTAATCTTCTTCCAAAAATGATATTGGATCGCCTATCTCTAAAATCCATTGTTTTACATCTTTCAATGAATTCTTCTAAATTATATTCTTCTGAGAGTATTCTTTCCCACCATTTATCTGCATTTAGTGGTTCTCTTTTCAAAATAGAATAAAATAAATCTGTACATGAGGGTAAGATATTTATTTCTTTCAGTTGCATAATAAAATCTGAATCTTTTCCCAATACGGACAATAAATCTTCTAAAAGAGTATAAATGCCTGATTCATCTTTTAATTGCAATTTTATTTGGAGCAATACCTCCCAGTTTTCAAAATTAGTATAATCATACAATATTGCTTGTCGTGCACTTTGCTCAGCCCAGTGCAAGTGATCATGATTATTTTCGGGATTTTTCTTATATAATTTGTAAAATTTTTGGGCTTGTGATTTATGCCTATCTCCTAAACCTTTTTTTGGCATAAAAAAATTGCCAACGCTTCCTTGCAATTTATTACCTACCTGTAATTAACAAACTCATCTTTTTCTAAGTCTGGAGGGATTGTCGCATCTATTCCAATTTTACTTGTAGTCCCATCAGGATATCTAGTAGGGTCCAAACTACTTCCTTTTTGATTAGAGAAGATATAGTAATCTCTATCTGGTTGTGAACGGGTTAAAACTGCCCATTCGACTTGTTCTCCATTGTTAATGTCTATGTCTTCATCCACAATTACAACCTTTTTCAGAGACGGGTGGCCCTTAAATGTGGCATCAATGGCCTTCCTAGCATCTCCTATAGATTGAGGTTTGATAGACACAGTAGCAGACAACCAACCTGATCCTGCCTTCATTAATCTTACATCAACACAATTTGTAACTTTGTTTACTTCATTTTTTATTGTTGGTGTCCTAGGCAAACCCATCAGTGTTTGGTGTTCAATTCCTGCAGGGATTAATGCATGGAAATATGGATTTGTCCTGTGGTAAATTTTCTCAACCGATACTATTGGCTGTTCTCTAATTTTATCCATGGTTCCTGTAATGTCCACAAAAGGCCCCTCTTTTGTATCATCTAGTAAAATCTCTCCAATCATTACAAATTCTGAATGCGCTGGAACAAGAACTCCATTTTCCATTTCCACAACCTCTAAATTTTCCCCATACGCTTTTTTGTGTAATGATGATGCCACCTGAATTTCCTCATAATCAAAATCAAAAGAAATAGCTGCGCTTAATAATACAAAAGGGTCTGCACCCATTACGATTGCAATTTTTGTTGTTTTACCTAAGTCCCTATTTTTATGTGTGATTTTATGTAAATGGCGCGGTACGATTCTAATTGCCATTTTACTTTCATCTAAAATTAACATCCTATGAAATGATGCATTTGAAATCCCTTCATCCATTACAAAAACCATTGCTGAGGTTAAATATTTACCAGCATCTATTGGGAAATATTGCGGTATTGGTAATTTTGAAAGATCGACATTTTCAATACAATTTTCTAAAACAGTGGCCTTTTCTTTATCTATAACTAATGGCTCTATTGGATTTTTTATTCCTTCGCTGATAATGTCGGTTATTTCCTTTTCCTCAATATTTAAAGTATCTGCAATTACAGAAATTTGGCATATATCTAAAGCTAATTTACAACTCAATGAAGAATCGAAGCCGTCTAAGATTATTGGTTTTTCAAATAGTTCTTTTGAGATTCCCGGTAAATCATTAAAATCTCTTAATTTTCTAGAATCGATGTCTACATTTTTCAAGTGGTCTCTGAAAGCCATCATACCCCTCAACACTAATTAGCGCTTCAAGGTTCGCACAGTTCCAGCACCAATTAATACAAATTTGTAAAAATTCTTTTGCCGCTACGAATATAAATGATAGGTTTGTGGGGCACCTGCTTCAAGGTGTATTCATGGGTCGTGGGTTATTTGCAGGACGTAAAATGAAAACGGATAGACAAAAGTTTAGATGGAGTGATAGATACTACAAAAAACGTGTTACTGGATCAAAGAAAAAGCATGATCCCTTGGGTGGTTCGACACAAGCCAAGGGCATTGTTATTGAAAAAGTAGGTATTGAGGCTAAACAACCAAATTCAGGAATTAGGAAGGCGGTTAAAATTTCTTTAATCAAAAGTGGAAATAAATTGACTGCTTTTGCACCAGGTGATGGTGCGATTAGTTTCATTGATGAACATGATGAAGTAATGGTCGAAGGTATTGGAGGAAGGATGGGACGTTCTTACGGAGATATCCCGGGGGTCCGTTACAAGGTAATTCAAGTAAATGGCGTTAGTTTAGATGAAATGGTTAGAGGGCGTAAAGAAAAACCAGTGCGTTAGGTGAGAATATGGCTGATGAAGAAACTATTATTGACGAAGAAGTTGTTGTTGATGAAGAACCTGTCATAGACGAGTCTCCAATTGCTGGTTTAGGAACTTTAGTATTTGGAAAATGGGACACTTCAGAAATAATTTGTGCTGATCCGGGATTGTCAAAATATATCAATTTAAAGCAAGTTGGAACTCCTCATACAGGAGGTAAACATGCAAACACTTGGTTTGGTAAATCAAAACTTTCACTATCTGAAAGATACATCAACAATCTAATGAGGACGGGGAAGTATACGGGTAAGAAACAAAGTGCAGCCAAGGCATTTATGTCAGCATTAGATGAAATTAAAATTAAAACCGACCAAAACCCATTACAAATTTTTGTCGATGCAATAATTAATTCGGCTCAAAGAGAAGAAATCACCAGGATTAGATTTGGAGCAGTATCACAACCTAAAGCAGTAGACTCTTCTCCAAGTAGAAGATTAGATACTGCAATTAGAAATTTAGCTAAAGGGGCAACACAAGGAACTTCTAAATCAAAAAGAAGTTTGAAGGATTGTATAGTTAATGAATTAATTAAGGCAAGTAATGGCGATGCAACGTCCTTTGCCATATCTAAAAAAGAAGAAATAGAGAGAATTGCAGCATCTGCAAGATAGATGATTATGGTGANTTNATACGTCGGATTTATGAACTCNNTTTNAGTCGCACAATTANTAGACATATTGGTGTTGGANATGGGAAGGAAAGAAGATAACATTAAGCGAGCAACAGAAGTAATGCANGAACTAGATCAAATTCGTAATCTTTGNATTGCTGCACACATTGATCACGGNAAAACAACACTTTCAGACAATTTGATTGCTGGTGCAGGTATGATGAGTGAAGAATTAGCGGGAAAGAGTAGNGTCTTGGATTTTGATGAACAGGAAAGTGCCAGAGGAATTACAATTAATGCTGCTAGTGCGTCAATGGTTCACGGAGTTGAGGGGACAGATTTCTTGATTAATTTAATTGACACCCCTGGTCACGTAGACTTTGGCGGGGATGTAACTAGAGCAATGAGGGCTGTAGATGGTTGTTTCATCCTAACTTGTGCTGTTGAAGGTGCAATGCCTCAAACTGAAACAGTAGTTAGACAAGCGCTTAAAGAAAAGGTAAAACCGGTTTTATTCATAAACAAAGTTGATCGACTAATCAATGAGTTGCAAGTTACTCCTGAAGACATGATGAGTCGTTTTCAAGAACAAATAACAAGAGTTAATACATTAATTAGACAATTTGCTCCTGAAGAACATAAAAAAGATTGGCAAGTAAGTGTTGCTGCTGGGACCGTTGCTTTCGGTTCTGCATACCACAATTGGGGAATTACAGTTCCATATATGAAAAAATCAGGTATTAATTTTAAAGATATTTTTGAATATTGTAACAATGAGCAGCAAAGAGAATTAGCTAAAAAAGCACCAGTACATGAAGTTCTGCTTGATATGGCTGTATCTGAATTACCTAGCCCAAAAGTTGCACAACCATACAGAATTCCAAACATTTGGACTGGTGATTTAGAAAGTGAAATTGGTAAATCTATGATGACTTGCGACCCGGAAGGAGAATTAGCAATGATGATTACAAAAATCTGGATGGACCCTCATGCAGGGGAAGTAGCTGTAGGAAGGTTATATTCTGGGTCAATTAATCATGGAGAGTCTGTGTGGGCGATTGGAGCCGCAAAGGCCGAAAGAGTTCAACAAGTTTCGATGATGGTTGGAGGAGATAGAATTCCTGTTCCATCAGTAGTTGCAGGAAATATTGCTGCAGTAACGGGTATTCGTTCGGCTGCTGCTGGTGTCACAGTTGGAAGGGATCCCGAAACAACTCCCTTTGAAGCCATTAGACACTATTCAGAACCTGTTGTAACAGTGGCTGTAGAGCCAAGGAATATGAAGGATTTACCAAAATTCATAGATGCATTAAGATCTTTAGCAAAATCTGACGCTTCTCTTGAAGTATCAACCAATCAAGAAACTGGTGAGGCATTGCTTGCAGGAATGGGTGAACTACATTTGGAAATCACAACATATAGAATAGAAGAAGAGCAGGGCATTCAAGTTAAAGTATCACCACCGATTGTAGTTTATAGGGAGTCTGTTGAAAATAATAATCACGGCCGAGCCTTTGAAGGAAAATCCCCAAATAGGCATAATAGATTTTATGTTGAAGTTGAGCCCTTGCCGGAAGAAGTTATTGTGGCATTAAGAAATGGAGAATTCGGGGATGGTACTGTAAGACAAGGTGATCGTAAAGAAGTTGGAAACAAGTTCGCAGAATATGGTCTGAACAAAGACATGATGAGGAATATTTATTCAATTAATGGCACTAATGTGTTGATTAATGCTACAAAAGGAATTCAAAACTTACATGAAACTCGTGAACTAATCATTGAGGCTTTTAATGAGGTTTGTAAAAAGGGTCCTCTAGCAGAAGAACCTGTCATGGGTATGATGGTTAGATTAGTTGACGCGAAACTCCACGAGGATGCAATTCATAGAGGTCCTGCACAAACAATTCCTGCAGTAAGAAATTCTATAAGAGGTGCAATGTTAAGAGCAAAAGCAGTAATGATGGAGCCAATGCAAAAAACATTTGTAAGTGTTCCCAACAATTGGCTTGGGGGCGTAACTAGTGAATTAACTCAAAGAAGAGGAATTATTGAAGATATGCCTTCTGAAGGTGAAACTACTACTGTAATAGGCACTCTTCCTGTTGCAGAAACATTCGGTTTTTCTAATGATATTAGAGCAGCAAGTCAAGGGAGGGCCATATGGAATTCTGAAAATAGGGGTTTTGATATGGTTCCGCCGCAGTTAGTTGAAAAGGTAATTGGAAGTATTAGAGAAAGAAAGGGTCTTAAAGCTGAAAAGCCCACTGAATCATATTATACAGATTAATTTATCCTGTTGATATGGTAATCAGTTAATTTAGATAATACTTCAAAACCTTCATTCACATTGAAGTTTTTCAAACAATCTTTAGCGTTATTATGATATTTTTTTGCTAAATCCCTGCAATATTCAATACTACCGCTTTGATTTAAATCAGAAATTGCCAAATCAATTAATTCTCTATCGATATTTCCGCCAGCGCCTAAAACGGCCTCAAGGTTTCTAAGATCTATATTTTTTGAATTGATGGCATGAATAGTCATACAAGTCATTTTACCTTGTATTAAGTCACTCCCAATTGGCTTTCCAGATGTTCTTGAATCAGAAACCACATCAATTAAATCATCAACTATTTGAAAGCACAATCCCAGATTTAAACCCCATTTGCCTAATAATTCAATATCTTCTTCAGGGGCATCAGACAAAATACCTCCGATTTTAGCGCATGCTTCAAACATTACAGCAGTTTTACCTTCTATCATGTACAAATAATCTTGAATTGTAATATTTCTTCTATTCTCATTATCAATATCTAATTGTTGTCCTTCAGATACTCTTCTGACCATTTCACCAATTATCTTAACTAATACGGGCATCTTTTCAACTTCGATATCAACCGATGATGAAATCAATTCGAATGCTGTTGCTAGCATAGCATCTCCCGCATTAATTGCCGTAGGTATGTCAAAAGCAACATGAACGGCAGGACGACCCCTCCTAACAGAATCGTCATCCATTATATCGTCATGTATTAATGTAAAATTATGAATAATCTCTATCGCAGCACCCAGCTCATAGTGAGAATGGGATGTTTTTCCCAACAAATCCCCCACAAGATAAGGTAATGTAGCTCTCAGTCGCTTTCCGCCACTTTTAATCAAATATAACATTGCAGATTGTAATTTATCTTGTTTACTCGTAGATAATGTAGATGTAATAATCTCTTCAATTTTAGGTGCATGCTCCTTGAGGCGATTCTTGACTATTTCTGGTAAACTCATTCTAACACTCCCTTGTTAACAATTACCATGTCATATTTAGGATAGTCCTCAGGACCATTAGGCCACCAATTAGTCAGATATGTTTCAATTATTGCCAGAAACCAGGGGGCTATATTTTCCATATCATCTTCACAGAACTCTTTTAATTCATCTTTTGAAAGCCATTTATATTCAGAAACTTCATTTAAATTAATGTTTAATTCGGCATCTGAATGTGTTCCAATCACATAATCTACTTCATGTTCAACCCACCCTGACTTAGCTCTGGCCTTATATTCAAATCTACCAATTAAATTAAAATTAGAAGGAGTCATATTTGATGTGTTAATCCCTAATTCTTGAGGTATTTTCCTTATTGCTGCCTTGGCCACGCCTATTTCTGATGCGGTTTCCAATTCACCATAATCATATAGAGGGTGGCTACAACAACTATTTGCCCAATATCCTGGAAAAGTTATTTTATCATCCGATCTCTTTTGTATCAACAATCTATTTTGACTATCAAACATTAATACGCTAAAGGCTCTATGCAAAATACCTTCATCTCTGTGTGCCTCGAATTTCGATATCGGGCCTACAACTAAATCTTCTGAAGTGACTTGAATGCATGATTCATCCATCATTTCGGATTGATTTGAATCATATTCTTCTAATAATTCGCGTGATTGCATTCAGCCACCAATACCCGGAAACTATCTTTCCATATAGAGATTTTAATTTTAATTACACTATTGATTAAAAAACTCTGTGCCTATGAATTCTTTACCGTTTATGGCATTAATTATCATTTGGGGATTGTTTCCATTAATTATAGATACTCTTGAACCCATTTTAAAACAGTTCTTTGCCCTCATTAATTTTAAATTCATTCCACCCGTCACATCATTAGATACTTCATTAGTTACTATTTTTGTTCCAATAGTATATTCTTTGATTAAGTTACCTCCACCTGGTAAATTAGGGTCATCAATTAATCCTAAAGCACCATCAATGGCAAAAATTACGTGTGAAGGTTTTAACTTATTAGAAATCAGTTCACAAAGGTCATCACCTGACAATATTCCAAACTTTTGATCTTTATCACAATCTACAACATCGCCATAACTCACCACAACATTATTTTTTTTAACTAATTCAAAAAAATTTTTATTTAAAAAATAATCTATGCCTAAACCCTTTCCGTTTTTATGTGGGGAATACACGACAGAATCTATAGAATAGTGTGCAAGGTTTGAAATTATTATTTTATTTAATTTTTCCATATCGCTTCTAATTTCTTTTATTGCTGCATATTGAAACTCTTTATTAAGATCATCAATACCCTCTGAAATATTCCATTTTTTAGCTTTCATGTGTCCAAAACTACCCGCCCCATGGATAAGGATTATTTTTTTACCTTGCAATAATATATCTCCAATTGCCTTACACAAACCATCAATGATTTTGTATTTGGGAGAACATGTTTTTGATTTATTCGTAATCAAACTTCCGCCAAATTTGATTAAGATAAGGTCTTCGGGCATTATACATGCGTCAATGCACAATCTAATATGCAATGTGGCTAAAAATATCATGAGGGATTCTATGGATGAAGAAACGGAAATAAATATGTTCATAAAACATTTACAGGCAGAGCTTGAAGATACGGTAGAAATATTAGATGTACAGGCTAGAGAATTAAGACAATGGCAAATAGAGATTACTATTCAGGAAAGTTTAAAATTTTTAAAAATAATCGAAGAGGGAAAGAAATTGGGTTTGAAAAATATTTTCAAAGAAAGGGATGCTGTTAGGATTATCAAGAAGAGAGATCCAAATAGTCAAAATAAGAATAATGATGAAAATTATTTGATGTGCCCTAAGTGTGATGATGAAATCACGGAAAGTTTGGGTTTTTGCGAATCATGCGGTTATAAAATATAGATTATTCTTCTTCTAAATTTTCTAAAACCTCTAATAACTCGGGATCGTCATTAGATACTTTATACAAATACTGAGGGGGTATTTCTTCGGTAAGATAAACTAATTTCCCTGCGCGAAATATTTCAACACCGTCAGCCATTGCCCTAATTGCATCTACTTCTACAATTGAAGGCATATCAATCCTTACGCTGCCTGCTTCAAATGCTTTAGCAATTGATTTAGACAAATGAACGTGCCTTCTATCTCCTCCTTTTATTCCCAATTTTATGATGTCGTCAACATCCTCTTTATCTACTGGATAAAATAATACTTCGGGAATATCATCAGTAGGCAAATCAATCTCTATTTCTATACTATGGCCATATGTGGCTCTAATTCGCTCACCTTGGACCTCATAACGACCCTTTTCTTCGGTTGTTGCGACTGCTTCAAAATGCCAAGGCCTTAACCAATGGAAATCTCTTCTTTGTGCTTTGATTCCATCACATAGTGAAGATACGTCAACCCATCCATTAATATCCATCTCAACGCTAAATTTTTCTGGTGCATGCCTTAAAATCAAAGCTAAAACCTTACCTAATTTTTCTGATTCCCTATCGCTCATGATGAATTTTCCTTCTTCATTGCTTATTGGACAATTAGAACCTTTGAAATATCCGTGTTTACTTTTTCTTAACATTAGTCAAGGCGACAAGGGTCTTGTTCATAATCGATGCGGTTACAATCTTATGACCGTGAGGTTCACAAACACGAATATGTTCGGCGAGTTGTGCCAACAGCAGTTATTGCAGGTTTTCTACGAACGCCATTTGCTAGAGCCCACAAAGGTAGTTTGAAAAATACGCGCCCGGACGACTTTGCTTCTCAAGTCATAAAAGCATTAATCAATCAAAATCCGATGATTTTAGAAGATTTAGAAGATTTGTTGGTGGGTTGTGCATATCCTGAAGGCGAACAAGGGAATAATATTGGAAGAATTATAACTTATTTGTCTAATTTACCAGTAAGCATCCCTGGTTCGACAATAAATAGGTTATGTGGTTCTTCTATGCAAACGATACACATGGCTTGTGGTTCAATAAGTAGAGGGGCGGGAGATGTATTCCTCTGCGGAGGAGTTGAATCAATGTCTAGGATTAAACGGGGAGGATTTAATTTTACACCAAATGTGTCTTTGTTAAATAAAAGTCCTGATGCATACATTTCAATGGGCCTTACTGCAGAAAATGTTGCAAATAAATACTCCATAAGTCGATCCGAGCAAGAGCTTTTTGCTTTAAAAAGCCATCAAAAGTCTGCAGATGCGTACAAAAAAGGCCACATGGACGATGAATTAATCAAGGTTAATACAGAACAGGGTTTTTTTAGTAAGGACGAGTGTATAAGAGAAAACACTACTTTAGAATCAATGCAAAAATTGAACCCTGCATTTATTGAAAAAGGTTCTGTAACTGCAGCAACATCATCTCCTCTAACTGATGGGGCTGCTTTTACAATCGTTTGTTCAGAAAAATATGCTTTGAAAAACAATATTTCACCATTAGCTAAAGTGATTAGTACTTCAATCACAGGATGTAAACCGGAATTTATGGGCATGGGGCCTGTAGAGTCCACGAAAAAAGCACTAAAAAGGGCCTCTTTGACATTAGAAGATATAGATATTATTGAATTAAATGAAGCTTTTGCGGCTCAATCTATTGCAGTTATCAATGAATTGTGCTTAAATAATGACAAAGTCAATATCGATGGGGGTGCGTTGTCTATTGGTCACCCGCTTGGTGCTAGTGGTGCAAGAATTACGGGAAAAGCATCATCAATACTAAAACGGGTCGATGGACAGTATGCACTATCAACAATGTGTATTGGTGGTGGAATGGGTATTTCAACGATTTTAGAAAATTATAATTAATTTAAAAAATACGATAGACTCATAATATTAACACCATTAACATGACATATGGCAATTCGCAGAGGGCGGAAAGATGCAAAGAAAAACTTAGAAAATCATGAAGCAATAGATGATGCTTTTGCCGAAAGAAGGGCGCTTTTAGAAAATGAAGATTCTGGCCAAAGTGAACGTTTTGTAGAAGATCCGGGCGAACAAGCGCGTATCAGGAAAGAATTAGAAGATGGCGGAGAACTGCATAAAATGCTAGGTATTGATGAAAATCTATCTACACAGCAGCAAGCTAGTTTACAAAGATTAGAGCAGAAATGGATGAGTGGATTGCAAGGGACTTATAATGCTGCTGAAGAAGACAGGAAACCACTAATGATTTCTTTTGATGATGAGGACAACCTACAGCATACCGAAATAGGAAGTGTGACGATACTAGGGAATAATTTTGATGGAGGGGAAGAAATAAGATTAGAATACCCTGGTAAAGGAACTGAATTTTATACTTTAGATTACGATGATGAATTAGGTTGGAGAAAAGGAAGAGATGCAGAGCATACGGCAAGAAATATAGCTTCAATAATAAATAAGAGGAGTTCTTTAGTTCATGCTTTTTCGGAATCCAATAAAATTATTTTTGAACTTAGAGATTCAAGTTTAAATCCTGATTCACTTGTAATTTTTGTAGATGACCCGGGTGGGCAAGATATGATTGCAGAAAAACAAGGTGTTGAACTCGATTCAAGAGATATGACTTTGCAAGATTACCAAGAAGTCATTAAATTAGCATTAGCTGATGGGATAATAACTCCAAGTGAGGATCAAATGCTTTGGTCAATGAGGCAGGTTCTAAATATTTCAGAAGATGAACATGTTCATATTGTAAGGGCTATGTTTGGAGATGATGTATTGAAGGAATGCACAGCCTGTAATTCAATGGCAATACTATATCCCGACCATAGTGCTTGGTATTGTGAAACTTGCGAAAATTGGGTCTAATATTTTGAAAATGATTCTATTTGTTTTTAAGCAAGTTGATATACCGACACGTATAGGAAGGAACGATAGAGATGGCTAAAGATGAAACCTTGTATATTGGTGTTGATTTAGGTACCTTCCGTTCAGTAATGGTATCTAGTGCTGGGCATGAAGAAGAATTGCTGACTGTTATTGGTACTCCAAAAGATGCAATTGCTAGAAATTTTTTGAGGAGAGATGTTTTGTTTGGTGAAGAAGCATTGAAAAATAGGTTGGCATTAGACTTGTATAGACCATTACAACATGGTGTTATTAAAGATAGTCAAGAAGATAAGAAATTCATTGCTCACTTTATTCACCACATGATAGAGCTGGCAAGCCCCGAAGAATATGACAATGTTGTCGCCGTAATTGGTGCTCCTGCAGAAGCGAGCTTTGTTGATAAAACAGCAATTTTTGACGCTGCCGCTGGTTCCGTTAATGCCTGTATGATTATTTCAGAACCTTTTGCTGTTGCTTATGCACTAGATATGATTGAACATACACTTGTAATAGACATCGGCGCGGGTACAACAGACATTTGTCGAGTTTATGGAACCATTCCTGAACCAGAAGACCAGTTGCATATGGCGTATGCTGGAGATTATATCGACGATCAGTTAATTCAAGAAATTCAAAAGAAATACCATGGAGCACAAATCACAAAAGATATGGCTAGAAGGTGGAAGGAAGAGCATAGTTTCACTAAAGCAGCAATGCCCAAAAAACCTGTACTTGTAGATTTCAGTGTTGAAGGTAAGGCAATGAGGTTAGACATTACTGACTGTATTGCTTCAGCATGTGAAACTATCATTGACCCAATAGTTTCAAATGTCAAATCTTTGATTAGTTCTGCAAATCCTGAATACCATAACCAATTCAGACAAAATATGATTTTAGGAGGCGGCGGTAGTGGAATTAAAGGACTAGGTTCTATGATAGAAGGAAAATTATCAGACCTAGGTAAAGTCAAAGTTCACACTGTTGATGACCCTGTAAAATTAGGTGCGCTAGGAGGACTTAGACTAAGTATGGAAGTCCCTCAAGACATGTGGAAGAACTTGACATTGTCATCAAGATAATCATTCTTCTTCCATTAATTCAAATCTTGTCTCATCGGAAACTAATGGTTTATTGCATGTTGGACATTCCAAATCAATAGTGAATTTTGAAATTTCAATAGCGAGTATAGAATCACAATTAATACAACTAACAACTGTTTCCGTGCTTAAAGACATCAAATCTAAATCAATTTTATACCCCTTATACCATGCCTGATATACAGGATCTCTAAGAACCCCTAATCTCCTCCAAGCGCTCATGGTTGTGAATAATGTAACAATTCCAATTAGTAAATAAAATAAATCCCCCATACTAATGCCTATTGATATAAAATATATTGAAACCAATGAAAACAATACTACTGACAATAATAGATTGAACATTGCAGGAATTAATGCACCTTTTGATTTTCTTTTGAACGCAGACCAGACAGTAATTTGCATAGTTAATACTACAAATAAAAATACTAAAATTAAATATGAAATCTGGCTAAAATTCCCAACAACTAATGCTAATAATATTGAGGACATAAGTAACATGAACGATATTTGTTTATGTAAACCTTCCATTGGACCATCCCAATCTAGAGGGCTACTTCCTGCGGGAATTAGTTCATCCATTATTTTCACCCAGAAACTCATACTTTCTGAACCCATCGAGTGTTTTTTTAAACCGTGTTGCTTTTGAGCGAAGGTTTCTACGCAAGTACATGCGCGAGATGGGTGACCTTGGTGTAGAAATCAAAGGTGATTCATTAAAAGATAAAAGAATCTTACTTGGAATAACTGGTGGTATCGCAGCTACTCAAGGTGTAAAATTACTTAGAGAATTAAGAAGATTTCAATGTGATGTTACTGTAATAATGACAGAATCTGCTCAGAAAATAATTACTCCGCTAGCAATTTCATGGGCTGGTAATTGCAATGTCATCACAGATTGGGAGCATGGTATGGCTGGATTAAATGAATTTGATGGGATTTTAATTACACCTGCAACAAGAAACATTTTAGCAAAAATTGTTAATGGCATCATAGATTCACCAATTTTGATGGCTCTATCTGCCGCAAAATCAAATAAGACTCCTGTTATGATCGTCCCGAGTATGCATTCATCAATGGCCAATGATGAAATAACAATAAAATTGAATAATGAAATTAAAGATCTAGGTTTTAAACTTCTTTGGGGTAATAAAGAAGAAAGTAAATTCAAACAACCATCCGAAATTAGTATAGTTGCTAATTTTTCAAATCATGTTAATAGTTACTTACCAAATAGAAAAAATATTGTTATAACCTTAGGTTCAACCGTAACTTACATTGACGATATAAGGTATGTAAAAAATAGTTCAACTGGAAAAACAGGTTACGAGATTGCTTCAAAATTGCATAGATGGGGCCACGAAATAACAATTGTTTCTGGACAAACGAATCATTGCAATGAATTTGAACTCCCTCTCGTGATTAAGGCTGAAACTCCAGAAAACATGTTACTAGAATTAAAAGCATTAACAAGATGTTCGATTGATGTCTGGATTCATGCTGCTGCAGTACTAGATTACGTTAGTATGGATGCACACAACGGAAAAATTCCAAGCGGTAATGAAGAATTAGAAATCAAACTTTTCAAATCTAAAAAACATCTTGAAGAAATCAAAAAAGATGTTGAAGGTTCATTTAGGATTGGATTTAAATTAGAATCAAATATCAGACTAAAGGAATTAATTTCAAAAGCAACATCTTTTGTGATTAGTAATGATTTAGATGCAGTAATTGCAAATAGACTTGAAGATTTACATGCCAAGGAGAAAAATCGTGCCCACTTAATCCTAAAGAATGGCGAACATTTCGCATTAAGCACAAATAAAGAAATATCTAATGCAATATGCAAACTAATAGAGAACAATTAAAATAAATATATTGGAAGACAATACAGAGGGAATAGTATGGGTGATGGAAATCAAAAGTCAAAAAGAGGAATCCCTCCAAAATCCAATTTTAATGAATGGTATCCATTTATTGTTGAAGCAGCTGAATTAATCGATAAAAGATATCCAATAAAGGGAATGGATGTATGGAGGCCTTACGGTTGGAAAACAATGCGTTTGATTGACTCACACACACACACGGAAATGGAACGGACGGGGCATGGAGAATGCAATTTCCCATTGCTAATCCCTGAAGATTTATTAGAAAAAGAAAATAAATTGGTTTCATTATTAAAAAGAGCTCGAGAGCAAGGTGTTGACCCTGAAGATTTAAGGGACGATGAAGAAGAAGCCGGATTTAAAAAAGAAGTATATTGGGTAAAACATGCTGGTGAAAATAAATTAGACATTCCTATGTTTTTGAGACCCACTTCTGAAACTGCAATGTATACGATGTTTCCATTATGGATTAGAAGTCATGCAGATTTACCACTGAAAATTTATCAAACAGTTAACACATTTAGATATGAGACGAAACAAACTCGATCATTTATCAGAGTAAGGGAAATTCATTTCTTTGAAGCACATACAGCACACGTAGATGAAGAATGTGCTACAAATCAAATAGATGAAGATTTAGAGATTGTCTCAAGATTAATGAAGAAATTTGCACTTCCTGTTATTATCTCAAAAAGACCCACATGGGATACATTTCCTGGGGCTTGGTACACAATAGCAATTGATGTTGTTATGCCTAATGGAAGAACATTGCAAGTGGCTAGTGTACATCACTATAGAGATCAATGGGCCAAAGCATTTGATATCAAATATGAAAACATTAATGGAAGCCAATCATATGTGCATCAAACAACCTATGGAATGTCTGAAAGATTACTTGGTGCTATTGTAGGCATGCATGGAGACGATACAGGTTTAATTTTACCTCCCTCCGTCAGTCCATTTCAAATAGTCCTTGTTCCAATAATTTCAAAAAACAATTCTGAAATTATATTAAAAGAATTAAATTTTATTTCTGACAAATTAAAAAATCTAGGTTATAGAACCCATATAGATAATCGAAACATAAGACCTGGGCAAAAATACTACGATTGGGAATTAAAAGGAGTTCCCCTAAGGTTAGATTTTGGCCAAAGAGACTTTGATTCAAATAAAATTATGTGCACATCGAGAATCGGTGGAAAAGAGCAAATAGATCTCGATAATTTAGAAGAAGAAATTAGTTTAAAATTAAATGAAATACAAGAAAGTATGATTGAAAGGGGAGTTGAAAAATTAAATTCATCAATCAGGAAGTTACCTAAATTGATAAATGAGGGTGTTTGGAAACTTTCAGAAAAAATTGAAAATGATAAAGTATATTGGGCTGCTTTTGATGGAACTGACTCTGATGCTGAAACTATAGAACGCCTTACTGGCTTGACATTTTTAGGTGAAAGTTTAGATGGTTTAGACTCTGAAATAGCATGTTGCATAAGTGGAAGAAAGACAAAATGCAAAGTTTTTCTAGCAAAAACATATTAATTTTTACTATACATCTTTAATTGTATACCTACGAACATAATAATAACTCCAAAAAGAATTAAGGTGATCGTAGGAATTCCAAAACTACCGGAATATATCCAACCCTCAGTATGAGATAATCTTCCAATTGCAAGTAAACTAATCCTATCTGCACCATCAATACAAACCCCTCCATTTGAAATTATTGTATCACACGATTTTAAAAAGCCAAAAATACCAAAAATATTCAATAAAGCACATAAACTAATTATTGGTCCTAAAATAATCATTAGACGACTACTCAATTTCAAAGATTTTGGTGCTTCAATAATCTCTTTTCCCGCTTCAGGAACTCCAATAGGTGGTAAATCAGGTAATTTCATTTCCAATGCATCAGGGCTACTGGAGTCATGGAGTTCAAAAGTCAGGTTTGGTTTACCTTCCTCTCCCTCACTTGATTCACCAGAAGGTTTTACATCAGCCATATCAACATTGTAAATTCTTGATGCCAAACTTGACAATATTGGATCATTAGCTGCCTCAGATAAATCTAGTTCACCATCTAATAATTTCCTTAACCTATCACTAGACATGTTTCCGCCCCAACAAGCATAGCCAATAAATCATCACTGAATAACTTATCACATGTATTTTTATGCATTTCCTGCATTTTCAACATCTGCCCAATCGGATAAAAAGCGTTCAATTCCACTATCTGTTAGTGGATGTTTCATCAATTGTCTAAAGATTTTAGTTGGCATAGTAACTGTGTGCGCACCCAGCCTCATACATTCTAAAACATGAGTTGGGTGTCTAATCGACGCTGCTAAAACTTTTGTCTTAATCTCAGGATAATTATGCCACGTTTGCAAAATATCAGAAATAAGGTCCATGCCATTATGCCCTGTATCATCAATCCTGCCTATGAAGGGAGAAACATACATAGCTCCTGCTTTAGCAGACATTAATGCTTGTGATGCTGTAAAAATTAAAGTAACATTGACTCCAATTCCCTGATCTGACAATGCTTTAGTGGCCTTCAAACCTTCGGGAGTACAAGGGACCTTTATTATCACATTTCCAGGCAATGAGGCTTTCAAAGCCTCCCCCTCTTTTACCATTCCTTCAGCATCTAATGCCGTAACCTCGGCAGATATTGGTCCATCGCATAAATTTGCAATTTCCTCAACAACGGTCTTAAAATCTCTTCCTGATTTCTTAATTAAGGAAGGATTAGTTGTAACTCCGTCTAATATTCCCCATGACGCTATCTCTCTAACTTCATCTACTTCAGCAGTATCCAAAAACAATTCCATATTCACACCTTTTCTTTTATTTCCAAAACAGAATCAATAATATCATTAGTTGAAATTTTCAGTAACTCTAACATCTCCTCCGCCTGACCTGATTCCCCAAACCTATCTCTGACTCCAACCCTTCTAAGAATTGTTGGTATATTTTCTGATAAATATTCAGCTACTGCGCCACCTAAACCACCAATTACGCTATGGTCTTCGACAGTAACTATTAACTTACATTCTGAAGCTAATTGATGTACTAATTCCTCATCAAGCGGTTTAATCGTATGCATGTCAACGACAGTGGCTTCAATACCCCTCTCTGAAAGTTTTTTAGCCGCCTCTAAAGATTTTGAGACCATCACCCCACATGCAATAATTGCAACGTCTGATCCGCTTCTAAGTTTCACACCTTTTCCGATTTGAATTCTTGAATCATCAAGATCATAAACTCTTGGTGTTTTGTTTCTTGCTGTCCTAGTGTATGAAGGTGATTTTATTTCTAATAATTTTTTAGTCAAAATTTCAGTGCTTACATCATCACAAGGATGCATTACAACCATGTTTGGTAAAGAGCGATAAATTGCCAAATCCTCTATAGACTGGGCACTTGATCCGTCTGTTCCTGTATGCGTGCCTCCATGACTTCCACAAATATGCACTGGCAAATTAGGTCTACAAATCCCATTTCTAACTTGTTCAAATGCTCTTTCAGTAAATATTGCAAAGGTGCTAGCAAAGGGCTTAAATCCGCTTGAAGCCAATCCTGCGGCAACTAACATCATATTTTGTTCACCAATTCCACACGAAACTGTTCTTTCAGGAAATTTGTCTCTAAACCAACACGATTTGGTTGATTTTCCTAAATCCGCCTCCAACACAACTAACTTGGGATCTCCGGACATCGAAATTAATGCATTCCCATAACCATCCCTTGATGCTGCTAATTCCGTCATATTCATTCACCCAATTCCTTCATTGCCATCTCATATTGTTCCTCATTAGGAGCTGCTCCATGAAATTTAGGATTATTTTCCATATAAGAAACTCCTTTTCCTTTAATCGTATTTGCGATTAAAACTGAAGGCCCCTCATTATTTTCTTTCAACCATCTCAGTCCTTCAACAATTTCTTTCATATCATGTCCATCTATTTCTTTAACATTCCAACCAAAACTTATCCATTTATCTGGAATACTAAACATCCTCATTTGAGATTCTACAAAATCATCATTCTGTATCCTATTACAATCAAGTATGACATTTAAATTACCTAATTCGTGGTGTTTTGCAGCCATCATTGCTTCCCAAACTGAGCCTTCCTGGATTTCACCATCACCCAGCATAACATAACATTCTCTTTCTGAATTATCAAATCTAGATGCTAACGCACAACCAATTCCAAAAGAAAGTCCCATACCTAAAGAACCAGCACTAAAATCAACACCGGGTGTAAATTTCATATCTACATGGCCTTGACAAATACCTCCTAAAACCCTATATGACTCAAGATCTGTATGTTGAATGAATCCCATCTCTGCTAAGATAGCATACATGCCTGGGCTAGCATGACCTTTTGAAAGTATAAAACGGTCCCTATCGTGCCATTTGGGTTCTTTTGGCTTAATTCTTAATTGTGTAGAGTATAATGCTGTTAAAAGATCTATTTCTGAAAGTGAACCCCCTGGGTGTCCTGCCTGTGCCCTATATACCATCTTCACAATTTCAATACGGCATTTTCTTGCAATCTCATTTAATTCGCCAACTAATTCGTCATCTCCAAGACCATTTAATCGGCTAAGAACCATTAGAAACAATTAATCCTTAACTGTAAAGCCTTTGATTCTTTCTTGTGTTCTAGAGTTCTGTTTTTTTATTTTTTGACCAGTAAATTATCATAAATCTTTAATGATGACCTTTTGATAATTAATAATGTTTCTTCACCCAGAGATACTATTTTCTTCGGCAACGATAAAGCAGTTAAGAAGACAAATACACCAACAAACCACATGAAAAATAGTAAAGTGGGGAATTGTCCTAATTGAGGGATTCCAAACCATTCAGAGGGCTCCCCTACAGTTACGATGAGTAATGCAATTAGAACTCCGACCAAAGATTCACCAGCGATAAATCCGGCACCAATTAGAACTCCTCTTGAAGTAACCTCGTCTGCTGCCTTTAAGGCAGGTTTTGATGGTTTTTCACCAAGTTCACCATCAGTCCGCAGTATGGCTACATTTGTAATATAATAGTGAATTAAGCCTCCTGCGAAGATTGGTGCTGATAATTCCAATGGAAGATATACGCCTATTGCAACAGACATTACAGGTAATTTTCTCCATACAAGAAGTGCAGCAATTAACCCGCCTAGAATCAACATCTCAACATTAGCACTACCTCCAAAAATACTTTCTATTATTGTCCCAATTAAATCAGCTTGTGGGGCTAGTAATGCATTAGAACAATCATACAACTCTCCTCCCGACTCTGCAATCTTCAGATTAGATGATTCGCAATGTGTTATTGTGATTTTAAATGCCCTATTCAACAAAAGAAGAACTGGGCCGATTACGGCTGCACCCACTATGACTCCTATGGTTTCTGCTATTTGTTGGCGCCAGGGAGTAGCTCCAACCATATTCCCTGTTTTTAAATCCTGCATTACATCACCTGCAATTGCAGCATTTACTGCAACAACGGAAGCAATCATTAAAGTTCCAAACATCATTGTAGAATTATCAATTCCTGCAATTGATCCAACGATATAAACCAATGCTGCTGTAAACATCAATGTTGCAATAGTCATACCAGAAACTGGTGAATTACTAGACCCGACAACACCAGCAATATATCCAGCAACTGCAGAAAAGAAGAAGGCGACTGCAGCAATAAACAAAGTTCCTGCAATAGCTAATAATAAACCTAAATTAGACATGAAAAATAAGAAAGATAAAACTAATATTGAGGCACAAACCATTAAAACAATCTTCATATTTGTATCTTTATCAGTCCTTAATACTGATTGTTCTTCAGAACTGTTTCCAAAATTTAGTGCTTTTGAAAAACCTGTAAAAATAGTATTCCTCATAGACCATAAAGTCCAAACTCCACCAACAACCATTGCTCCAGCACCGATATATCTTACTTGTCCACTCCAAACAGCATAATATGAGGGTCCTGAATGCCATTCACCCATTGTTGCCGAATTCCAACCACTGGGCTCTGAAGGAAATCCATGAAGAAGTCCGAATATTGGCACTAAAAACCCAAAACCCAAAACACCACCAATAAAAATAAATGATGCTATCCTCAAACCAACAATATAACCTACAGAAAGTAGTGCTAATGACATTTCACTACCTGCATAAAATTTTGTACCCATGAATTCAAAAACTGAATGCACTCCCTTTTTGGTTACTTTAAGTCCTTCTACAACCCATCCATACATTGCACCGATAATTAATGCATAAATTATCGCAATTAATCCAGATCCGCCTTTTTCACCTGCAATCAAAACCTCCGTACAAGCGACTCCTTCTGGATATGGTAATGCCTCCTCTACGATAAACACTCTACGTAATGCAATTGTAAACATGGTGCCTAAAACACCACCTAAAAAAGCAATAATGAATGTTTGAAGAGGGTCTATATCTTCCCATATACCCATAACTAGTAGCGCTGGAACTGTAAAAATTACTCCCGCAGCCAAACTTTCCCCCGCAGAAGCCATTGTTTGTACTGCATTGTTTTCTAAAATCGAGACGTCTTTAAATCTTAAACCTCTTAATATTAACATAGACATAACCGCTGCTGGAATTGAAGCGGATACAGTCATACCTACTTTCATACCCAAATATGCATTTGCAGCAGTCATTACCATTCCTAAAAAAATACCAATGATTATCACCCTTGTTGTTAGTTCAGGTAATGATTTTTCAGCAGAAATAAAAGGCCATTTTTCGTCTGCCATGTTAGGCCGTTATGGTTTCAATTTGTGAAACCTTTGGAAGCAAATGCATGTTAACGCTTCATATATAGAATACTCCTCCGAGGTCTAGTGGTGAATCTTGAGTAAAGATTGGTCTTCGATTGATTCGGAAGATGTTCTTCTTGAATTAAGGTCCTCCTTGCAAGGTTTATCCGACGATGAAGTTGAATATAGGCTTAATAGAGATGGTAAAAATAAACTTATTGAGCCCCCTTCAGTTCCCGAATGGAAAAAAATATTAAATCAATTCATCGATCCATTAGTATTTCTTTTAATTGCTGCAGCAATAATTGCAATTACAGTAGTAAATGAATTAGGTGATGGTTTATTCATATTATTTGTAATTTCTATGAATGCCATAATGGGTTGGTGGATGGAGAGACAAGCAGATCAAGCAATGACTGCGTTAAAAAAAATGAATGTTGACACATGTGTTACAATCAGAGATGAACACGAGGTAATTATTAACAGTGAGGATTTGGTTATTGGAGATATAATTAAGTTAGAAGACGGAGATAATATCCCCGCAGACATTAGAATAATTACGAGTTACCAATTCTATACAAATGAGTCTTCAATGACTGGAGAATCTAACCAGAGAAGAAAAATAGGTGAGAGGATTGAAGGTAAGAGAGTCTTAGCTGAAAGAGATAACATGTCTTATATGGGGACTGTGGCAACAAATGGGAGAGCCTTAGGAGTAGTAATTGCAACAGGCATGGATACTGAATTAGGGAAAATTGCAGATAACATAACCTCTGTAGATACACCAAAAACACCCTTAGAAATTAAATTGGAATCTTTAGGTAAATTTCTAGGAGGTATTGCACTAACAGTAGCAATTCTACTGTTGACTTTAACTTTACTTTTTTCATATATTGATGGTAATTTCGATACAGCAGACGGCAGCGGACTTGCTATTGACCCAATCAAGGAAGAGTTGGTAAAACAATTCACTATTGCCTTAGCAATTTTTGTAGCCATAGTTCCAGAAGGTTTACCAATAATTTTAGTAATCACATTAGGATTAGGAATGAGGAATATGGCTCGACATAGAGCAATAATTAGAAGAATGAAGGCTGTTGAAACATTAGGCTCTACAACTGTTATTTGTACAGATAAAACTGGAACTTTGACTAGAAATGAGATGACTGTAGTTCAATTGTATTCTAGTTCTAGAAGATATGTGGTGAAAGGAAGAGGGTATGATCCTACAATCAAAGGAATGACTGATAAATATACAAAAAAACAGGTAAATTTAGAAAAATTAAAAGAAGATATTGGTTCAAAAATGGCATTTACTTGCTCCGCATTATGTAATAACAGCCAAATTAGTAATGAAGAGGGCAACTGGGAGGCAATTGGTGATCCAACCTGTTCTGCAAGCGCCACATTTGGTTGGAAAACTCTAGGACCCAATGACGAATTTAAAAAGGAAAATACCCGACTTCACGAATTCTTTTTTGATGCTGAAAGAAAAAGAATGACAACAATTAATGAATTCAATGAGGGGGTTTGGGCTTTTACAAAAGGTGCATTAGATCCAATGGAAAGCCTCTTTACAAAAATATATGAGAATGGTGAACTGATAGATATTACAGAAGAGCACATTAAAGAAATTAAAGAAGTAAACCATTCAATGGCTTCAGGAGCTTTAAGAGTTCTTGCATTAGCATGNAAAGANGTTCCTAATGATGCAGACATCAAAGACATAAATGATATTGAATCNAATTTAACATTCCTTGGATTAATTGGTATCAGAGACCCTCCAAGGAGTGAGGCTTACGAAGCTATTGCTACGTGNCATGAAGCNGGAATACGCGTAATAATGATTACAGGAGACCATGAATATACGGCAAAATCNGTTGGCATTGAACTTGAGATNTGTGACGAAGATTCTGAAACAATAAGTGGTTATGATTTAGAAGATATTGATGACTTTAAACTAATAGAAGTCGTGAATAATGTTAGCATATTTTGTAGAGTGACGCCTGATCAAAAAATGAGGATTGTTCAAGCGCTTCAAAAATCCAGTGAGGTTGTTGCAATGACCGGAGACGGAGTTAATGATGCACCAGCACTATCTTCAGCCAATATAGGAATTGCAATGGGAATTGCAGGTACAGATGTTGCCAGAGATGCGGCAGACATGGTCTTACAAGACGATAATTTTGCAAATATTGTACATGCTATAGAAGAAGGAAGGAAAATATACTGGAATATTCGAAACTTTGTCAGATATCAGGTTTCTACTAATGTAGCTGCAGTATTGATTATAATTTTAAGTTCATTTGTATTTGGCTGGGAAAACTTACCATTAACTGCAACACAAATCCTAGTGATAAATATTCTAATGGACGGCCCACCCGCTGTTGCTTTGGGTATGGAAAAGAATCATGGGGCAGTAATGAGTAGAGCTCCAAGGCCAGTGAGTGAAGGTTTACCAAATTTGATAGATACAGTCATGATTGCATTCTTAGGCTCATTAATGGCGATTGGTAGTTTAATTGTTCATTACACTGTTTTAAGTTCTTCGGACGGCACTGTAGAAGAGGCAATTACAGCAACCTTTGCTGTTTTTGTAATGTTTCAATTGTTCAATGTAATGAATTGTAGAAGCATTGAGAAAAGTGTGTTTGAACTTGGCGTGTTTTCTAATAAAGCAGTAGCATATTCATTTTTAATTTGTACCGCACTACTGTTCTTCATCATTGAGTTTTCTCATTTTACTGTGCCACTAATTAATTTAGAGATTGGTGAATTCCTTTCGGTTCAGAACTTTACTAAATCATATTCATGGCCTGTGATAATGCTATTGGCATCATCAGTGCTTATCTTTGAAGAGTTTAGAAAATTATTAATGAAGAATACTAAAATCTTTACTTAATTTAAGTAAAGAATTTATCTAATGCTTTATCCATCATTTCATCTTCTGAATGATCTGTTTCATTAGATTTTTTATCCTCTTCGTTTGCAAGGTTATTAATTCCCAAACCTAACTTTTCAATCATTTTTTCTTCGTTGATTTCTACTTTAGTTTCTTCTTCATCAGAAACTAGATTTTCAATTTTTTCTTCTGTTGAATCCGCAATATCATCTTCATAATTATCTTTATTTTGCTCATCAACCAAGGTTTTATCTATTTTCTTATTTTCTTTGTTTTTCTTTCTAACGATTCTTCTTCTACTTGGCTTTTCAACTTCCATTTTAGATGCTTTTGGGTCAACCTTGATCTTGCGAACTTTTGGTTTTTTCAGAGAATCTGATGCTTTTTTATAATCAGTATATGTTTCTGAATAATAATAACCACCGTCATCCCCATAATTCCAGTCACCTTCAGCCCTTCTACCGGGATTATAGTAAGGATATTTTTTGGAATCTCTTGCTTTAGTATCTTTGGTTTTAGAATCTTTAGGTGGAGACCTTTTTGATTTAGGGGGAGTCTTTTTATTAGATGAGTAATCCTCAATTTTAAACCTATTTCTATATCTTAATATCAATAACCCTGTAATGAAAATACCTGCAATAGCAAATAATACAAATGATGTGTATTTAAGATACTTAATAAGAGTATTAATCTCAATTTTATTCTTTTCTTCCTCTCCGACAAATTCTAATTGGAAGGAGCCTGTCGTATCAAACCAATTCTCTATAGAATATGATTTGATTGCTGGATCTGTTACTTTTAGCATTATAGGGTAACTATGTACGAGATTACTAGGCATACCATAACCTAATTCTGGAGGAGCTGAAAAAGTCAAAGTATAGTTATTGTTCACTTCATTGACTAACTCGTAAGAAATACTCCAACTGAGTTTTATTCTTTCTTTAGAATCATGAGCTAGATTTGTTAATCCATCACAAGAAAAAATGACACTATCCGTCCCCGCAATTAAAGAATTATTGTCAAAAGCCACCAACCCATACCAACTTTCTGAAAGTGCACCCTCATCGATTTTAGAACAAAAAGCATTATTCATCAACATTCTTTCTTCGGGCTCTATATATCCATCCTCATCCACAGATTCTGCAGCAATTAATCTTAATGATTCACTAAATTGAATACTAAAAAAGATAGATTCAGAAATTACTAAATTTCTTTCATTAACTTCAACTTCAACATTTCTAACGAAATCCATGTCTGCAACAAGATTACATGGTGTAGTTGATTCACAAACCGTATCAAATTGATTTAAAATTCCATCACCATCACGGTCTTCATCATCTTGGTCATCAATACCATCATGATCTAAATCATTTGTATTAGACCCACTAATTCTTGAATCTACCCATGAATCAGAATAAATTGCAATATATTTTGAATATGTGGATGTTGCAACATCTCCAGTTTCAGGGTTTATATCTAAGTCAACAACTTCATGTCCAAAAATTATATTTTCAATTTTATCCCAACTTCCATTTGCTTCATATGTAGATATACTATTCCCATATTCATTTGTTAAAATGTGTAATCTATTTTCGTCATCATCAAAAATTATTTTTTTAGCATTTACGGAATTAGGGAGTGTGAGTGACTGTAAGAACTCGTGGTTTGCATCCCTAATTTTCACTCCATCTCCTTCGGAAGACCATGCATATTCTCCATTTTTAGAAAATTTGCAATCATAAATAGCAACTCCTGGTTCTGAATATTCTTCAGACTGACCATTAGCCAAATCTAAAACAATCATGCCACTTGAACCTGAAATAAATACATCTCTTTGCTCATCATAATCTAAGCAAGAAATCTTTGAATCGTGTTCTGTTTTAATGCTCCTTATTGGCTCATCTAAATCCGAAAAAGAATATTCTAGAATATACTCGCTTCCATCTGCAAGCACTGTAGCATATGCAAATGAGTTGTCGCCTGCTATTGTAATTATTGAAGTAACATCAGTACCATCGTCAACATAACTATGAGCCCAATTACTAGAAAGATCGTAAATTGATATCGCAGGCGTGTTTGCTTGAATACTCTCTCTACCAACTAGTAAATATCCATCGCCTTGATTTGATGAATCTATTGAAAATTCAACACTGGTTATTATGTCATTACCCATGTTTGGTAAAATGAGTGGTGAAATTTCTAATTCATTTCTTGTAAGCGAATGATAAAGATATACTTCTTTTTCATATGCAACTGCAAGAATGTTTCCATCTGCCGAGTAAGAAATTGAAGAAGATCTGTCCAATATTGCTTCAGTGTCAGGAGTAAGTAATCCACTTAAGGGCTTTTCAGCAACAACACAAGTTGAGAAAATAGAGATTAAGAAAAGTGATAAAATAAAATAAATTATATTCAGATTACCCCTCATTATTTCCCTCCTCATTTACGGTCATTTTTAACCTATAAAAAAAACTATGTGGGATATGAACAAAAATTCAGCATTTAATCCTCTTTTACCTTAACCCCAAATAAAAAAAGTGAAAAGGAAAATGATTCAGGACCGAATGATTAAGATGGTGCAACCTGAAATTAGTGATTTTGGTTCTGTTGACCCAGCACCAGCATCAGAAATTGACAACGTCAAAAAATTAAATTCTATTTTGATTGACGAGGATACTAGAATGTTTGAAAGAATGCGTGTTGTATTCAGTCTAAGGAATATGAATTCTAGTGAATCCATTAAATCTTTAAGTAATGGTTTTAAATCAAATTCTGCATTACTTAAGCATGAAATTGCATATGTAATGGGTCAAATGCAAAATAAAGCAGCTTTACCCTATTTAATTGAAAGGTTGGAAGACGAATCTGAACATGTAATGGTAAGGCATGAAGCAGCAGAAGCAATTGGGGCAATTGGATGTATGTCAACAAAAGAAATTCTTGAAAAATACGTTAAACATGAGTTGCCAGAAATTTCTGAATCTTGTGAGGTGGCTCTTGATTTACTTTTACATAACAATAAAGAAAAATTTAATTAAAAAAGTGAAAAACAATAAAATCTAGTTCCTTTTAGCACTGCCATGCCTCACCAACACGTCCCATTAGGATTGACAGAAAATGGAGAATTAGGACCTATTTGCCATTTTACGGGTAAAATTATGACTTTTGGGGAGGCGATGGTAATAGATCAGCACTATGTTTGCTGGGAATATTACCAAAAACTAACGGGAGCTGTTCCTTCAAACAAAGTAAATAATACCGATAAGCCTTTTTATAATAAATAATGCAATTGATGAAAAAAACTACAATCCATCAATAACAACATAGTTTATGGCCTCTAGTGATTGGGCACAATACGCATTAAAATTTGGCGAATATTATCGAAATGCAGAATTGTGGAATCCGCCGAGAATAAGGATGAGAGAGTGGATGTTAGCCCCTTTTGGAAGCAACAAACCATTAAGGCACAAAAGTTTTGATTCGGTCACTAACCTAAGAGAATTCTTAGTGAATCGGACCCCCGCAAGCGTATTCTATAGTACAGCGTATTGGAATGACCCAAACCAACTAAAAATGAGTGACAAGGGGTGGAAAGGTGCTGATCTAATCTTCGATTTAGATGGTGATCACTTACCTCAGATCAACCCCTATAATTTCCCTGAAATGCTAGAAATCATTAGGGAGTATGCATGGAATTTATGGAATGATTTTTTGCAACCAGATTTTGGATTTAATAAAAAATATTTACAAGTTACATTTTCTGGCCATAGAGGTTTTCATTTGCATTATAGAGATCCAAATATATTCCATCTTGACTCTTCTGCCAGAAGAGAATTGGTAAATCACATTAGAGGGAATTCAGTTGATGTAAACAAAGCAAGAAATGATCAAGGTTGGGTTGAAGCAAATGGTTGGCCAAAAAGAGTTGTAGAGGGTTGTAAAAATCTTATTGAGAAAATCGAATTCATAAATAACAATGAGGGTTCAAAGGAGGCAAATAATGAAATTAATTCCTTGCTTGAAAGTTTGGGAGGGAAATATACTTTAAAAAATAATAAGCCAAATAAGGTGTTTAATGACATGCTCTATAAATTTAAACAGGATGGAGTTAAAGAACATGTTTTGACAGGAAAATTTCACAGGCTTGGAACAGGTAAATTTAAGCCCATCCAAGATGCGTTTGAAGAATTAATCAAAGCTGATCAAAGTATAATTCTTTCAAAAAGTGGAGAAACTGACGAACCGGTAACTGTTGATGTCAGAAGAGTAATTAGATACCCTACAAGTTTACATGGAAAATCAGGACTTAAGGTGACTGAGTTTCCTCTAGAAAGATTAGACCCCGAGAATAAAAATAAATTTGACCCACTAACTGAAGCAGTAGTGTTTGGAAGGGGAAAATCCGTAAAATTAGAAATCATGATTGATGATGGGAATATTAGAATTAAAGATAAAGAATATGAATTAGAAAATGGTAAAATAATTGAAGTGTATGAAGATGTTGCATCTTTCTTAATTTTAAAAAATTGGGCTAGAATAAATAAGGGTTGATTGCCCCCGTTTACCTTTTTACATTAGCCAAGATTATAGGAATGATACCATTCAGGTTAACCGGTGGAATACTATGAGTGTGCCCTCTGATGACGAAAATAAAGATCAAAAGTCTAATTCAGACCTAAGTGATTTAGTCCAATGGGGTAAAGAAAACGGTTCAAATTTACCAACACCTCCACCACCCTTGAATAATTTAGAATTACCTCCCCCACCCCCTCCAGAAAATTTGGAAATACCTCCACCTCCAGCGCTTAATACTTTGGAAATTCCACCTCCACCAATACTTGATAATTTAGAAATTCCTCCACCTCCAGCCATTGAAGAAGAAAAAGTAGTTGAAATAGCAGAAATGGAAATCCCCCCTCCGCCGGCGATTGAAAGTGTAAATTTACTAGATTCTATACCAGCACCACCTCCTCCTGAACCTGAATCTATAGGGTTTTCAATTCCTGAAGAACTAAGTGAAACAATTGAAGAAGTTATTGACGTCACTGAAGTTGAAGAAAGCGAATACAAATCACTTTGGAAAAGAACAAGCGATAAACCATTGCAACAAGTTTATGGGCACATAGATAGAATTGGAACTGGTGAAATAGGAAGTTTACTTGATAGATATGCTGATCGTTTTGGTTCAGAATTAGACCGGGAAATAATTGTATTAAGGCAACAAGAAAGGCAACAAAAAATGCAAGAACTGCACCAGGTCCCTATTGTTGAACTAATTGAAGATGAAGTCGAAGAAGATTCTGAGGAAACTTCAATAGATCCAGTTAATCAAGAAGTCACGGACGAAATCGCGAATGAATTAGAAGATGAATTAGATATCATAGAAGATGAAATTTTAGAAATTGAAGAGTCATACAATGCTGCTAAGAAGAAGAAGAAAAAGGCAGAAATCAAAAAATATGGGGATGAGTTAAATTCATTATTTGAACGAAGAGATGCAATTAATGCAATTCTAGATGGTGATGAAGATATAGAATCACTAGCTGCAGAACCAGAAGTTGCAAAAACACTTGAAGAGGACTTATTCGAGAAATTTGTTGGAATTGTTGATGACTTGTTAGGAAAACTTCCCGAAAAAGAATTGGAATCATTTTTAGAAAGTAAAGATTTTGAAATTTATAAATCAACCGCATCAAATCCAAATTCAACTTCCGAAAAAGACAAAGGTAAATTTTTCAAACTAGTTAATGACAAACTAGCCAAATTGCCAGAAGATGTGATAAATGAATTTATTGCCTCAGAAAATTGGGTACTTTACGAAGAAATGGGTGAATTATATAATTGATTATAATGGAGGGATAATTAATGGGATTACTTGACAAAGCGGCAGAAAAAAAGTCTGAACCAACAAAAGTTGAGGTTGAAAAACCAAAAAGGCAAAGAAGAGAAAGGAAAAACAAAGTTGAGGATGTTCCCGAAGCTATTGTTGCCAAAACAAAACCGAAAAGGCAAAGAAGAGAAAGGAAAAAACGGGCGCCGAGTGAACCAAAGGTAATTCCAAAAGAATTTGAATTGGCGGGAAGATTAAATCGTTTTGCAGTTGGTCTTGCTAATTTCATTGTCAATTGGGGCCTAATTGTTACTGCTGTAGTAATGAGCGCTTTCCTAAATGCAAACCCCACCTGGATAATAATCGGTGGTGTCTTAATTGCAATTACAAACATCATCGCTCTACCCATTTTTATGGGAAGAAACCTCGGCCAATTCGTTTCAAGAACAAAATACATCAACAGTAAATCAGAAAGGCCATTATTTTTACATGCACTAATGAACAATCTAAATTTCCCATTATTCCTTTTAGGATTAATTTTAATTTTAATGGGTTCTGGAAATGGAGATTATGCATTATTAGGTGGAGGTGTTTTTGCTGCATCCATACTTTTAATTGATGCATGGTTGTGTAAGAGATATCTTTTCCAAGAAACAAAACAAGGGCTATGGGACATAATTTTTAACGCATACTTGGTAAAACATGTACCTTCTGGCGATGAAACCGGTTGGTTAGCAAAACTTGAAGGCCTTGGGGACTTTGCTGAACAAAAGTTCAAGATGAATAAATAATATTTTATCTTACTCTTGAACCAGGAGTCATTGATTCATCGACAGTGATTAACTTAACATTTCCAGATCCATCATCCGCTGCTAACAACATACCTTCTGACATCACTCCTCTTAATTTCCTAGGTTCTAAATTTGCTACAAAAATAATATACATGCCTTCCATTTGACTGGACGTATAATATTCTTTTAAGCCTGCACAAATAGTTCTACCTGTTTCACTTCCGTCATCAACATTCACAACCATTAATTTATCGGCATTTGGATGTTCTTCAACTGAAGATATTTTACCTACCCTCAATTCAACTTTCATAAATGTTTCAAAATCCACATATTGTATTCCTTCAATTTTTTCTTTTTTCTCCATCTTTTTTCCTCCCTTAATTGTGTGTCCGATTTCTCCTGTTTTAGAAGCACCTGAATCGTTTACGAGTGCTTTTTCTTCTTCAATAATTTTTTCTAAATCTAATCTTTCAAATAATGGCATTGGTTGCTTGGAGTTCCATTTTATTTCAGTATCCCAATCAATAGCATCTGACCAATTAGATTCTGATACCTCTCCTTCTTCACCCATCATAACCCATAACCTTTGTGCACTAAATGGTAAAAACGGTTGAGTTGTTATTGCTAAAAATCTACATAACTTCCAACCAATTACTAAAGAAGATAATGAAAGGCTTTTTTCATCTGATTCATCGGATTTTAAATGCTTCCAAGGCGCAGAAGATTGTAAAGCTTGATTACCTAATTGTGCCGCTGACATAATATGTCTCAATGCTTCTTTATATCGGTGTTTTTTTAACGAATTTGTAGCATCAGAATGTATTTTTTCTAACTTGCTAAAATCGAAATACTGGTGGAAATTTGATTTTTCCAACTCGATAAGAGGGTTAACTCCCCCTTTAGAAATTCTATGAGTTAAACTCATTACTCTATGGACAAAATTGCCATAGGCAGCAATTAATTCGGAATTTACTCGCTCAACAAAATCTTTCCAATTAAAATCAGTATCATGATTTTCGGGCATATTTATAGATAAATAATATCTTAAAGTATCAGGATCAAACTTTTCTAAAAATGAAGGTAACCAGACGGCATGTTTACGGCTTTTTGAAAATTGCCCACCAGCCAACATCAAATATTCCATTGCTGGGACATTAGTTTCTAGAGCCAAATCTCCCTTGCTGGGCAAACTAACTTCATCTGAAACCCCTAAACCCTTATTTGCATGGTTTAAACCACATATTATGGCAGGCCAAATGATTGTATGGAAGGGAATATTGTCTTTTCCAAGGAAATATAAATGTCTAGGTTTTTTACCATCCTCCGAAATACACCACCATTTTTTCCAATCATCATTATTTGCAAATCTATCCGCCCAAATCCGTGCACATGAGTAATAACCTTGAACGGCTTCAAACCAAACATAAACACATTTTCCATCCCACTCATTACCCCGAAGAGGTAATGGAATCCCCCAATCTAAATCTCTAGTGACTGCCCTAGGCCTTAAACCCATATCCAACCATTGTTTAGTCATAGCTCTTACATTGGATTTCCAAAATTTATTTCTATCTGAAGCATGCTCTTCCAATACTTTTTGAAATCTATCTAATCTATAGAAAAAATGTTCTGTATCCCGGATTTCTATTTTAGCTTCAGGATTCATCTTTGACTTTGGGTTCTTTAATTCGTGTGCCTCATATGTAGTCCCACATTCATCGCATTGATCTCCTCGAGCACCACATTCTCCACAATTAGGACAATCGCCCTCAACATACCTATCTGGTAAAAACCTACCAGCACCGTCAGTCAATTCATAATATTGTTGCATTGATTTTTTCTCAAATAAACCAGCATCTAACAGCAAGTGAAAATTATCCTGGACAATTTTTTTATGTTCAGAGTCACTAGTTCTATTAAATAAAGCACCACCAAATTCTACCCCTCTTGGGTCTATATTTGGTTCCCATGCACAACCAAGATCAAGCAATGCTTGTTTATTCATAGTATGATATTTATCGACAATTTTTTGTGGAGAGATTCCTTTTTGTTCTGCTGTAACAGTTATTGGCGTTCCATGCTCATCACTGCCAGAGACCAATAATACATGATTTCCCAATGCTCTTTCAAACCTAAATTGGATGTCAGGGGGAAGATAACAGCCAGCTACATGCCCTAAGTGTAATGGGCCATTCGCATATGGCCAAGCAACACAAATCATCACATACTCTGGAGAAGGGATATTTTCACGGTTTTCTTTTGGCCTAGTAGGAACAGGCCTTAGCCTAGACAAATTAATAGTAGGCACATCACTATTCTTTAACCTCATATTTGTGCCTCAATAATCCATCCGAAATGGCTTACATTCATGAAAAGTTCCCTCTATTTAAGACATAATTATACATTAAACCTCAATAACCAGTTCCTTCTAAGAGTAGCATAGCGGGGGAAAGAAACGTTTGGCATACACCTTACTAATTATTTATGCTAGCCTTGCTTTAGGCGTTTCATTTTTATGCTCAATAATGGAATCGGTCTTACTTTCGATCTCTGCAAGCCATATTAGTGTTTTAGAATCTAAAAATTTACGCGCAGGAAAGATTTGGTCGAATCTTAAAAAGGATGATTCCGTAAGGCCACTTACTGCAATTTTAACGCTAAATACAATCGCACATACTGTTGGTGCTTTAGGTGTTGGTGTTGAAGTTGAAAAATTAAATCCGGGCGAATATGGTATGGCAATAGCCTCTGCAATACTCACTATTTTTGTTTTATTGTTTAGCGAAATCTTACCCAAAACACTAGGATCGGCATTTTGGAAACAATTATCTAATCCAATGGCTTTTATGATTCATTTTGTTACCGCATCATTAATATTTATTGTAGCACCGATTGAATTATTCAAAAAAATGCTTCCTGGCGGTAAACAATCAACAGTTACTAGAGACGAATTAGCTGTTCTTGCTGACATTGGAGAAGAAGAAGGTGAAATAGAAGAAGACGAAGAAAAAGTAATTAAAAACTTACTAAGATTAAGAGATATTAATGTAGAGACAATAATGACTCCCAGAGTTGTTATTTCTAGTGTTGATAAAAATGAAAACGTCTCCGAGGTAATAGAAAGAATACCAATCATGACACATGGAAGAATGCTAGTGATTGATTCAGACATCGATAATATTGAAGGTTATGTTTTAAGGAGTGAGATTCTAAGAAGAGCGGCAGTTGATGATTTCAATAGTGAGATGGAAGAAATATGTAGAAAGATCCATAAATGTAAACACGACGATTCTGTAGATAAAGCATTAGACATACTATTAGAGAATAAAGAACAAATACTAATCGTGCAGGATGATTTTGGCGGTACTGTGGGGTTAGTTACAATGGAGGACGTGATTGAAACATTATTAGGTGTCGAAATCGTTGATGAATCAGACGAAGTTGAAGATATGCGAGAATTAGCTAAGCAATTAAATTCTGAATCAAATACTTAATCAATCAAAATATTCGAATTGAAGTTTAATAATTTCTTCACTACTTTTTGCATTTGAATAGTCATCTAATGGCTCCTTATTTAATTTGATAAACTCCAAACCCCAATTAAATGAAGATAGTAAATTTTTTGCATGCTCAACTTCACCCATAAGATACAATGTTGCAGAAATTGCTTCAACTGTAGATAATTTAGTGGGTTTCCCCCAGTTAACGGGGTTTGCTGCGAGCAAAAGGGGTAATGTTCGAGAAGTTAATCTTGTTTTTTTTGAAATATTTTCAACACTTTCTTCAATTCTTTTCCAACTACAATCTAATGCAACTAAAGAGCTACCACTTCTAAGAATATGATGGTCTTCAGGCCCGAATACCTTGCCACAAAGAGGATCTAAAAGAATACCTTTTCGTGGAATCTTCCTTAAATTTTCATGAAGTGTTAATTTAAATTTCTTCGACAATCTTACTGCCGTGTTCTTTTTTCTGTCATCTTGAGCAAGATATACTGCATGAATTGGTACTTTCCATTTTTTATCCAAACACATCATCTTCCATTTTCATTTAAAAAATCGCCTAAAGTCATACCCCCACCTCTATTTGATTTAATTTTCCTATAATCTGGCGAGTTGTCCTCAGTAAACAAAACAATATTCAATGTTTTTTCAATTTTCTGAACTACTTTGTCTTCTAAAATTTTTCCGGATTCTATATTTTGTATGTCTATTAACCTAACACTTGCCTTTTCTGCTAAATCTTTCTTTGTCCAATTATATTCATTTCTTTTACTAATAATCAATTTTGGAAAATTATCAACAAGTATTTTTTTATTGTCAAGATTCTTTCTCGAACCATAAGTCCTCGATCTATTTGTTTTTGAAGTAGTAATTCCTGAAGTATTTACCGCGGGTGACAAATTCATTTTTTCAATACACCGAATACATGATTCTATTGTTGATTTGTGATATTTAACCCTCTTAGTAGATACTGTCATTGCCCCGCAAAGTTCACAGTCACCCATACCTCTCATAACAATGTTGATTCTACCAAGGCTTTCATAATATCCCTAAAAAACGAATTATTTACCTGAAAATATAGAACAAGTTGAAGTAGGTTAAGTCGAGGAGCAGATGAGAATAATGAGTTCGGATGGGGATGTAATTAGGCCAGGTGGTGGTGAAACACCAAGAAAAACTGAAGATGAAATGATTAAGTTGCAAACAGAATTTAGAGAAATGCATGAAAATGTTCAAAGATTAACTACAGAAAAAATGCAACTTGAAAGGGATCTTGATGGAATAAGAAAAATTGCTCACAGATTGGAAGACGAAGTAAATTCGTTAAGGAGCCCTCCACTCATCATTGGGCATTTACAAGATATGATTTCAGAAAAAAATGCAATTGTAAGAAGCAGTAATGGGACCATATTCAAGGTTTCCGTTAATCCTTCACTTCAGAAAGATAAATTAAAACCCGGTGCTAGAGTCACCCTAAATCAAGACACTTTAGCAATCATAGACGTCTTACAAGATGGGTGGGATCCATTAGTTACGGGAGCCGAAGTTTCTGACAAACCAACAATTACTTTTGATCAAATTGGTGGATTAGACACACAAATTAAATTATTAAGAGAGGCCATTGAATTACCACTTACTGAACCTGAATTATTTACCAAAGTAGGAATTACTCCTCCAAAAGGTGTCCTATTAACTGGGCCACCAGGTTGTGGAAAAACAATGATTGCTAAAGCGGTAGCAGCAAATGCTGATGCTACATTCATACAACTTGTAGGTAGTGAATTAGCACAAAAGTATATTGGCGAAGGTGGGCGATTAGTTCGTGAATTGTTTGCTCTAGCACAAGAAAAATCACCTTCAATCATATTTATTGATGAAATTGATGCGATTGGTGCAAAAAGACTCGATACTGCGACTAGTGGAGACAGAGAAGTGCAAAGGACATTAATGCAATTACTAGCAGAACTAGATGGATTTAATCCACTTGATTCTGTAAAGATAATTGCAGCAACAAATAGACCAGATATTTTGGATGATGCATTATTAAGGCCTGGTAGATTCGATAGAATTATTGAAATCCCATTACCAAATGATGAGGCAAGAAAGGGTATTTTTAACATAAACATCAAAAGCATGGCAACATCTAATATCAAAATTAAAAGTATTATAGCTGCTTCCGAGGGTTTTAGTGGCGCTGACATTAAAGCCATGTGTGTAGAAGCGGGAATGCAAGCCATTAGAGATAGAAGAGACAAAGTTCTATCCAAAGATTTTACAGCCGCCTTAAAAATAACAGAAAAAATGAGGAAGGATCCAGAATCTGACAAAATAAATACATTATACAGTTAATCAAATAATTGAAAGACTAATTATGTAACCAAGCACCATGAGCGATGCTTTGGTTGAATGTGTACCCAATTTTAGTGAAGGGAAAAACTCAGAAGTAATTAAAGAAATTTCTAAAATTATTGAAGAAATTGAAGGAGTAACACTTCTTGACGTAGATTCCAGTGAAGATTTTAACAGAACTGTAATATCCTTTGTTGGAAATCCAACAGATGTTTTAAATGCAGCCAAAAAATGTTCAAAAAAGGGTTTAGAACTAATTGATATGAGAAATCACAAAGGTGAACATGCCAGAATGGGTGCTGTCGATGTAGTTCCCTTCATTCCAATAAGTAATTGTAATATGGATGACTGTATCACCTTGGCTGAAAAATTTGGAAAATACCTTGGAGAAGAATTGAGTATCCCCGTATATCTTTACGCAAATGCAGCCAAAGTTCCTGAAAGAAGATTACTTCCAAACATTAGAAAGGGAGAATACGAGGGGTTTAATGACAAAATTAAATTGGCAGAATGGAAACCAGATTTTGGCCCTCAGAAATTTGTTTCCAAAAGTGGAGTTACTGCATCTGGTGCAAGATCTGTTTTAATTGCATTCAATATCAACCTAAGTACAAATGACAAGTCACTAGCTAATTCTATTGCTGGAAAAATCAGAACAAGTGGCGTTATTAAAAAGGATCAAAATGGAGAAAAAATACTAAACAGAGAAGGTAAAGCAGAAAGAATTCCTGGAAAATTCTCCAATCTTCAAGCTGCAGGTTGGATGTATGACCCAACAACTGCACAAGTTTCTATGAATTTACTAAATTTTTCTGAAACAGGAATGCATGATGTGATGGAAGAAATAAAAAATGAAGCAGAAAAACTAAACTTAAATGTAACCGCAGGAGAATTGGTAGGATTAGTCCCCCTTAATGCATTATTAGACTCGGGAAAATATTATCATTCAAATCCATCAGGTGCATCTATAGAGGGTTTAGTTGAGGCGGCAATCGAGGGTTTAATGCTTAACAAACTTAGTAAATTTCAATCAAATAAAAGAATAATTGAATGGGCGGCAAAATGAGGTAGATATGATGGATGATTACTCAAGAATGACAGTAAAAGAATTTCTAATTGCACTTTCTAGTAGTTCACCAACTCCAGGAGGGGGTTCTGCAGCAGCCATTTCTTTAGCTAATTCAGCAGCATTAACTTGCATGGTTTGTGATTTAACACTTAGTAAAGAAAAGTGGCAAAGTGGTTGGGATGCAGCTGAAAAAATTCAAAATATCGCAGCACCTATTTTCCTAGATGCCTTAGAATTAGCAAATAAAGATGCTTCAGCATTTAACAGAGTTATGGATGCATGGAAATTACCCAAAAATAATGATCAAGAGATTGAACAAAGAAAAAAAGTTATTTCCGAAGCGACTCTAAATGCTGCTAATGTACCTATGGAAACAGCAATTAAAGCTTCAAATCTACTTAGTCTACTTCCAGAACTTGCTGAAAAAGGAAATTCAAATGCAATTACAGATGTAGCGGTTGCCGCGCTTTTAGCACATTCCTCATCTATTGGTGCAATATACAATGTTAGAATTAACTTACTTGACTTAAATGAAAAAGGTTTGAATAATAAAACAATTGAAATTAGTAAAAAAGTTGAAGAGAATCTCTCTAAAACATTAGAAATTGTAGATAAAAAGATGTCTTAATAATTTAATCAATTTAAAACATCTTTGTTAACAACAGATTTGGGAGTAATTCCATTAAAGAAATTAATTAGTAAATTTGCCATTTCAAAACCTATGCGTTTCTGTGCTTCATAAGTTGCAGCTCCAAGATGGGGCGTACCATGGAATTTAGGATGCTGTAAAATCAGATGTGATGTTTCAGGTTCACTTTCAAATACATCTAATGCACAAGAACTTAAAGTACCATTTTGAAGTGCTTCTAACACATCATTTTCGTTTACAATTCCACCACGAGCACATGAAACAATATGATTTCCACAATTAGTTCCATCTGCCCCTAAACCAGGCATTAAAGATAAGGTTCGAGAATTAATAAGATGGTGAGTTTCATCAGTCAAGTTACAATGAACTGAGATATGAGTGCAATTTCTAAACAAATCTTCAACATTTTTGTGTAATTTACATCCATGCTCATTAGCTATTTCAAATGGCAAGTAAGGATCATAGGCATGTAATTCCATCCCAAGCGCCTTAGCAACATTACCAACTCCTTGTGCAATCCTGCCAAATCCTATGAAACCAAGCCTCTTACCATAAAGTTCTGTTCCTTTGAGATTTTTTTTGGTCCATTGCCCACTACGAAGATCTCTGTCTGCAGCAGGAATGTGCCTAGTAGATGCAAGTAAATGCCCAATAGTTAATTCAACTACTGATTGCGTAGATGAAGAGGGAGTATTGCAAACTAAGATTCCTGCATTTGTGGCAGCAACCAAATCAATATTATCTACACCAACCCCTGCCCTACCTATAATTTGTAATGAAGGTGCAGAAGATATTGCTTGATTTGTCATTTTTGTTGCAGAACGGATCACTACTGCATCAAAACCATTAATCTGGTCATTTTTTTCAAGAAATTCAACCTCATGCCCCGCTTCCTGTAAAATCAAAACAGCATCATCTGCCATGCCATCCGTCACAGCAATTCTAGCCATATTACCCTACAATAATTCGCACTGCTTCAATATTTGTATAATACTAAAATTCAATAAGCAGTTTTTACAGGATTAACCATGCGAAGAGTAAGTAATCCAATAACAAAAATTTTGAATACCGCTGATGCTCACTGTGATGGACCTTGTGGAGTATATGATCCTGCAAGTGCAAGAATTGCAGGAGAGGCTGTTCAATCGATGACAAAAAAAATGATGGCTTTAGAGAACAGTGATGCAGACTGCAATACTGCAGCATACATCAATACAATGAGTAGGTATGCATTAATCAAAGAAGAAGAAGCTCAAAAATGTAAAGATGAACTCTTGGTTCTATGGACTGATTATTTTAAACCTCCCCATTTAGATAAAAACCCTGAGCTTCATGATGTTTTTTGGAAGGCTGCAAAATTATGTAGTGCTTGTAAAGTAGAAGTTAGCGAAGAACATGCACAAGAATTAATGGATGCTATCGAACACATTCATGTTCTATTTTGGTCTACTAAAGAAAAAGAGGTTCCTTGGATTAGAGCATCTTAAAGTGATTAAATGTTCCATAAGAAATTAATTAAATTAATTTCAGGAAAATATCGTTTAATTTTGATTCGTGGAGAAAGTATGCTCCCAACATTAAGGAATGGTCAAATAACATGGGTTGATTATAGTAAAGATGCTCTAAAAAATCTAAAAATAGGTGATGTTGTACTTTTTAAGAACCCTTTCGGCAAAAACCTAATTGTCAAAAGAATTTTTAAATTCGATGAAAATAAAGGTTTTTGGATGAAAGGAGATAATAAAAATATCTTAGAAAGTACTGATTCAGAAGTTTTTGGATATGTAAAATTTGAACTCTTGAAAGGTAAGATTTGTATAAGAAAATGAATTTTTGGATAAAAACATACCTATTTTATTAATGAACCACATCTTACCGCAGGTCATGGCTAATGAGATAGAACTGATACAAATTCTATCAGCAATTGGAATTCTATTTATTCCTATTATTGTAGCGATGCCAATTAGAATAATTTGGAAAAGGTATGTTGGGGGGGCTTACCAACATGAAGAATATAGGCGATTATTAAGCCTAGTAATCAATGCAGGCTATTCATTATCTCAATTTAGAGATCAATTAGATGAGGCAGCAAGAAGAAGAAGAATACCCCAAGATAGACAAAAATTAATTGAAACAGATTTCTTATTTCCCTTGAAAACACCACACTTTATTTTACTTCCTAGTTTATTTTTCACGCCATTAATTCTTCTTTTCGCCACACCATTATTCCTTTTAGCCCTGCCATTGCTTTCTTTAGCAGAATATATTTTGATTAGAAAAGGATTGCTTGCATATGTCATTATGCAACTACAACATCTTTCCAAATGGCAATTAATACATATACCTAAACCAAGACATAATCAAGAGGAATTAAGAGGAGATATTGTTGCATTTAGTAAAATGTTAATGACAGTATACCTTGGATTATTCGCATGGTTAATTGTACACTGGATTTTTAGGGGTTTAGATTATTGGGTTCTAATTTTAATTTCGGGTTTTTCATATTTAATCCTAGTTTCAATACTAGGAGTAATCAAAACTGCGATAGATACTGAATTTGTTTTTGCTGACCCTGCAGGTACAGCAATAATCCCAATCGAAAGGTTCTTCCGCGAATTATTAGAACCACTAATAGGCCTTGGTTTACTGTTTTTACTTATTAGAGATCTAACAGCATTATTTAGGGAAGGAGGTGATTTAATTCTTTTTTCCTTATCAATATTAATTGTTCTATTTAGTGCCACATTAGTGGGAATTGGGGTTGAGATTGGGCATGCAACCAGAAGAAGGAATTCCATCCATTCAGAATTTAGTGAAAAATTAATAAAATCATGTAAGCCAAGAACTTACTATTTCCTCAGAGAAAAAGGCCTTATCAAATTTATTGAATATGGGCCAACACCTTTAGATTCTAAAGAAAGAAAGGAACTAAGAAGAAATGCCCCATTTTCAAAAATCAATGAAAATATGAAAAATATAGATAATTAGCATTCATCTAAAACTTTCGCCACAGCCACAACTTTTTGATGCATTTGGATTGTTTAATTTAAATCCACCACCCATCAATTTATCTTCATAATCTATTTCTACTCCATCTAAAAGACTTGAAGCTGTTTTTGGTATAAATACCTGGATGTCGTCAACAAATAGGTTAAAATGGCTTGAATCATCAACTTGTTCAATTATTTGTAAATCATATTTATATCCAGAACACCCTCCAGATAAAACATCAACTAATAATGCTGAATCAGAATCATCCCCCATTACATCAAGAAGTACTTTTCTTGCTTTTTCGGTTATTGTCATAGTCATCTCCTTTGATTCAGGGATAACCACTTGTAGTGGCGATGTTGAAGGGCACGCCTCGCAATCCATATCAGACATACCATCTTCTCAGAGTAGATACTTAAAAATCCTTACTAAATTTAATTCAATTAATTGCTTCAAATCGTACAGGAATACTTTTCGAAGCAGGAGTATTTGATTTTAATGCAACATGATTAATTGGCACCAAAGGATTTGCTTCTGGAAAATAAGTTGCAACGCAACCCCTTGGTATCTCATAAAACATTATTTTAAAACCGTCAACAGATCTATTTTCGCCATCTAAATCACTAATTATTCTAACATTTTGTTTTGCTTTAAAACCCAATTCAACAGCATCTTCTTGATTCATTAATACAACATAGCGATTTCCTTTAATCCCCCTATATCTGTCATCTAGACCATAAATTGTAGTATTATATTGGTCATGACTTCTAATTGTCATCATTGTCAGATATCCATCAACATTAGAATTATTTGGAATTTCATTTACTGAAAAATTAGCTTTACCATCAATTGTTGAAAAAGATTTAGAATCTTTTGGAGGATTAGGAAGATAAAATCCAGAACTTGTTTTTATTCTTTGATTAAAATCTTCAAAACCTCCTATACAATCTTCAATAGCATCTCTAATATTGTCATAATCAGACATCAAATACTCCCACTTAATGCTGCTTTCTATAGATGTAGAACTTCTTGCAATATTTGCAACTATATTCACTTCACTCTTCAACAATTTGGATGCTGGTTTTAAGCCACCCCTTGAGGAATGAACAAAACCCATAGAATTTTCAACCGTAACAAATTGTTCCTTTCCTTGGATTATATCCTTTTCTGTCCTACCTAAGCAAGGCAAAATTAAAGCTTTTTTACCTGTAATCAAATGTGATCTGTTTAATTTTGTTGAAATTTGAACCGTTAAATCCATTTTTTTAATTGCAGAAGCAGTAAAATCTGTGTCTGGCGTGGCTGAGATAAAATTACCTCCTAGAGCAATAAACACCTTTGCTTTATTTTCACTCATTGCATTAATTGCAGAAACTGTGTCATAACCATGCTCATATGGCGGACTAAAATTAAATCTAGATTCTAATTTTTTAAGAAAGGCCTCTTTTGGCTTTTCCCAAATCCCCATTGTTCTATCTCCTTGAACATTTGAATGCCCTCTAACGGGGCATACCCCCGCCCCAGGCCTTCCAAAATGGCCTCCTAAAAGCAATAAATTAACAGTTTCTTTTACATTGTTTACTCCATTAACATGCTGAGTTAAACCCATAGCCCAACAAATAATTATTGATTTTGATTCTAAAAACATCTTTCCAGCATCTTCAATCATCTTTTTACTAATGCCAGATCCATGTACTATTTTATCCCAACTTGTTTCTTCTAGATTACTAACATAATCTTCAAAATTATTAGTTTTTTGTGAAATAAATTCATTGTCAAATTGATAGTTACCTTTTTTATTTTCCTCAAGTAAGTATTTACCTATTCCCTTCATTAATGCAATATCTCCATTAATTTTAACTGGTAAATGTAAATCAGCTAATTTAGTAGATTTAAATGAGAGTTTCATATAATCTTGAGGGTGTTTAAATCTTACAAGTCCTGCTTCTGGCAATGGATTCACATGAATAATTTTTCCACCATTCTTTTTATTAGATTCAAGAGCAGACAACATTCTTGGGTGATTTGTACCTGGATTTTGCCCCATCACAACTATCAATGAAGAGTTGTCAAAATCTTCAAGTGTAACTGTTCCTTTCCCAATACCAATTGTTTCTGTCAAACCAGTTCCACTTGATTCGTGACACATGTTTGAGCAATCAGGAAGGTTATTTGTACCAAATGATCTTGCAAATAATTGATACAAGAACGCTGCTTCATTACTTGTCCTACCAGAAGTATAAAAAATCGCTTCATTAGCTAATTCTAGGGATTTCAGATTGTCGCCGATTAGTTCAAATGCCTCCTCCCAATCAATTTCAACATAATAATCGGAATTTTCATCTTTAAACATTGGATTTGTTAATCTACCTTGATTATTAAGCCAATAGTCTGATTTATTACATAGTTCCGAAATAGAGTATTTAGAGAAAAACTTGGGAGTTATCTTTTTCTTCATTGCTTCATCTGCTACAGCTTTAGCACCATTTTCACAAAATTCAAATTTTGTCCTTTCATCATCAGGATCAGGCCATGCACACCCAGGGCAATCAAATCCTTCTTTCTGATTAACCATCTTTAATGTTTTAATTGAATTATAAATACCCATTTTTTTAAAAGCATGTTTCGTGGTTGAAACTACAGCTGGAATCCCTGCAGCACTTTTTTTTCTAGGCCTTTGTCTTGACCTAGGCTTATCTGGGGGTGCCCTATGACCTTTCACTGACCAAACGTAAAAGTTACATTAGTTAACTGTTGACAAGATTCTATTCTCACAAGTGTAAATATTATACCCTTTTTCACTAACAAATCCAACAAGAGTAATTGAACATGCAACAGCCAAATCAATCGCAAGAGATGTTGGAGCACCAATACAAATTAAGATTTCGATACCAGCCATGGCAGCTTTTTGCACCATTTCATAACTTGCCCTACCTGACAAACATGCCCCAATTATTTCATTATCATTAGAGTCAATAACAAATACCTTGCCAATTGCTTTATCCATTGCATTATGCCTTCCCACATCTTCTTCAATACAAAGTATCTCTCCTGATTGTGTAAATAATCCTACAGCATGGACTCCTCCGGTCTTTAAAAATAACTCCTGCTTCTTTCTCATTTTAGAACAAATATTTTGCACAGTCACGCCATCAATATTCCTTTCTATAGATTTATTGACATTGGGTATTTTTTTTATAATTTCGCTAATTGTTTCTTTACCGCAAATGCCACAACTAGAATTTGAAATAAAATTTCTTTTCATCTCTGATAAATCAGGAAGTGCGGTTTCATTTAATATTAAATTTATTTTATTATCTGAGTACTTATATTCTGATTTTTTTAACTGATCAACATTTAAAATCCCCTCGCCCAATAAAAAACCATAAATTAATTTTTCATCATCACCAGGAGTCCTCATTAATATTGTTACATTTTCTTTTTCACCACTTAGCAGGCTTAATGAAACTTCTAATGGACTTTCAATAGCAACAAAGTCAGTTTGAAGAGATATTTTATTATTTGAAAATCTTCTTGAGATTATCTTGTTGTATTTTTCATCATATCCCATAATAATCAATTATTATTTGCTTTAGCTAATTTTTTACAAATCTTAATTTGTTCCTTAACTCTACTAATTGTTTCTGAATCTAAACCCCTTGGAATAGCTTGCTCAAAGCATTTTATTGCGTCGGGGAAAGCGTTCATTTCTGCATAAGACATTCCCAAATTATACAAAATATGTCCAGAAACATCAGAAGGGTTTAATTTCATTGCATCATGGTATGCATTAATACTATCTGCAAACTTTTTCATCCCATAAAGTGAACTCCCTCTACCATTCATAATTTTAATCTTCATTTCCAAATCACTTCCAACCTGTGACAATGCCTTATCATAACAACTTAATGCTTCTGAAAATTTTTCCTCACTTAATAGAAGCATTCCCTTATTAAACCATTCAGAGGCATTGTTTTCATTTATTGAAACGGGATTTAATCCTTGTAAATTATTAAGGTTTGCAGCGGCTAATTCAAGATTTACCTCATCTTGAACAGTGGTATCTAAATTCAAATTATTTTCCTCTTTTGTTTCAACAGGTAATGATAACACCCCTATATCTGAATTTCTGCCAGTTAATTCATTATATTTCACCTTGCATTTTTCTGCTTTTTCAAATTCTCCCATTTTTTCAAGACAATTAGATAAACCTAACCAAATTTTTGCATCATTGGGGTAATTTTCCAATAACTTTCTCCATTCTTTTACTGCTTCTGGCTGTTGATCTGCAAGCGACATTGCTTCTGGAATTAACATTGATTCTTCTAAACTAGTTTCAGATCTAAGATGCAATAATGCTTCTTTAGCCAAAGAGGGGCCCTCTTTTATTGTCAAGGGTTGTTCCGTATAACCGAGTACTTCTGATTCTGCTTTTGCCATTGAAATTAGTAATTTAACAAAATCAAGTCTATTTGGGTGTGAACTGTTTTCCCTCAACAAGGTTCTGTAGCCTTTTATTTCTAAGTCACTTCTTCCAACTTCTTTTGCAGTATTTGCTAAATTCTTGGCTGCTTTAAGATATTCACTATCTAAATCTAGTGCTTCTTCAAAATGCTTTAATGCTTCTTCATTCCTCAATGATTTTTTTAGCATAACGCCCAAATTATGATGTGCCGTTGAAGACGAGGGATCTAATTCTATTGATTTTTTAAGATCTCTAATTGCTGAATCTAATTCCCCAAGTTTTGCTTTTGCACCCCCTGATAATGCCCATAAAGGAGCTGTTATTGCTGATTCATTTAGGTTAGTGCTTACTAACTCAATTGCTTTTTCAGGTTCTCCAGACTTGATTAAACCCCTGACTTCATCTTCTAAAGAAGAAATATCTATTTCTTTATTTGGAATATTTATATTATCTATTTTTTCATCAATAAACTTAACAGTTTTTGCAGCAATTTCTAATTCCTCTTTGTCTAGAACTAAATTTGTATCTCTATCGTGCATTGTCGCTTCCCTTAGTAGAACTTCTTGGTTTTCAATTCCGTGTTTAGCCATAACATCTTCAACATCTTCTTTGTTAAATTCATACGAGCTTATTTCTTCAGGACCACCTTCAAAAACAACTTCTTCACCTTTTTCAGGTGGAACCATTATTGCAGGAGTTGGTGCATTTCCTTTTTTTGCTGAACCCCAACCACTAACTTCCTTCCAATCTTTTACGGGGGATTTTTGAATCGCACCGGAGGATTTATCCACTATTGCTTTTAACAAAGGATGCCCATCAAAAGTACTCATTGCAGTTAATGCCCATTTTGTAGCTTCTGTATAATCTCCAATTCTATCCAATAAAACAGCAAGATTTGCTGCTGCTGGTGCAAAGGAGGAATCAAGATCTAAAGCAATCTCAAATGACTGCTGAGCACCCTTTAAATCTCCTTTTGTTTCCAATAAAACACCTCTATTAAACCATGCTAAATATTGGCTTGGGTCTAAACTAATTACGTGATTAAAAACCCTTAATGAATCAGCATACCTTCCTTTTCGATAAAGAAACTCTCCTTCCGAGATTAATTCTTTAGGGTCTTCAACTTCACCCTCAATAGGACTTTTTTCTTCCATGAATTCACACTCTCTGCCCTTTCGTAGACAACTTACGGTATTGAATCATGTCTTTGAATCTAACTAATAGAATATCAATTAATATTTATTGTTTTTAATGGTAAAAGGTAATATCACCGACCTCTACGGACATATATGACTGATAAGGTAAAGGGAATGGGAATTTCAGGAAGTTATGGCAATGAATCGAATAATTCAAAGTTAGTTAAATTAGGACTGGAAGTATTATCTAATTTAGGTGCGGAAACATATTTTTGGGATTTAAATGAAAAACCACTCCCTCTTGTTGGTGAAGAAGGTAGTTGGGAAAATAAAAATGTAGCAGAATTTCAAAATCTAGCCACTGAAGTAAATGCATACTTACTATCATCACCAGAATACCATGGTTGTATGTCTGGAGTAATGAAGAACCAGTTGGATTGGATCTACAATAAACATGTCGGAGGCAAAGCATTTGCATTAATGTCCACATTAGGAGGACAATCTAACTCAAATACATTAAATCAAATGAGAATTGCTGTGAGATGGATTCATGGGTGGGCAATTCCTGAACAAATAGCGGTACCAAACATCAAAGAAGCTTTTAATGATGATGGCCTACTTAATGATGAGAAATTAATTGAAAGATTAGAAAATACAATGAAAGCATTATTTGATGCAGCATTGATGCTTAAAAAATAATTTATTTCCATGTGGAGTTTTCATTCCCATACAAGGTCACATCAAGACCTAATTTTTCATCCGCTTTTGGGAGGGGATTTTTAGGGTCTTTTACACCAGGGCCATTTGGCCAAGAACCATCAAATTTATCGTTTAACATCAATAAAAAGCCCAATGATTCAAATTGTTTTAATGCAATTGCAGTACGTTCTTCAACAGGAGAAATGTGCTCTGCAAATACCTCGTCCATCACAACACAAATTTCTTCAAAAGTTCTTGTGCCATCAGACAATTCCCACAATAAACTGTTCATATCATCTAAATTTCTTCTTAATTCCCTTGGGCCATTCATTAATTTAAACATGAGATTCTCAAAAAAATAAAAGATCTTTCCAAACCCTTTAGGATCTCTTGATTCTTTCCAAATCCTAATTACAACCAATCTTCCTGTAACTCCTAACTCATCGAGATTTAATTCTACAAGACCTCTTCTAGCCCACCAAACTGGAGTTCTTGTTGGATATATTTTCTTAATCTCTTCCATATTTACACATCCATTCTCAAAGTCCAAATTAATAAAGTAATCATCGAAATTACTCCTGAAATAGCTACAAACCTAAGCATTTCAACTCTTTCAGTATAATTCCTAAGATACCAGGAAACCACACCACATAAATTCACAAAAAAAAGTAAAAAATACCAAAGAGCGGGTAAATCCATCAAATCTCACCTTCAATTTAAGCCATCATCTTCATTACTTGGCATCAATGAACCGAAAGCGTCTTGAAGATTGATTCCCTCATTTTCTGGAGGTCTAGAACTAGGTTGAGAAAATTGTGTTACTTGCGTATGCTGAACATTAGGATTCTGAGGAATTATCGTTTGTTGATATTGAACCTGATTTTCAACTGGCTGCAAATAATTCTGATTTGTATGAGATAACACATTTTGATAATTTTGCTCTTCTTCAATTTCCTCATAATTTTCTGACCTCTTTTGTAAAACAATTATACCAACCAATGTTAAAATAATTCCACCAAAAGTAAGCATTAAACCCTTTAAAATACCATTTTCTGAAAAGAATGTAGTCATTTTAGATTCTTCATCTTCTGAATTTACAGCCAATTCTATTTTCCAAGAGTATATCTCATTACCATCCATATCTAAAACTCTTAACTCAATCTCGTTTAAACCTGAATCAGCCCCAATTTGCAAACTACAATCTAATCTTGATTTTCTACTAATTCCTGAAATTGAAGCAGGTATTACCACTCTAAATTCCCCATCATTTGAAGGATCTTCACAAGACAGATACCAACTAGAGGGTATGTTACTCTCAATCTTCAAATCCTCAATAATAGAAGATTTACTTGAAAAATTAAAACTAAAATATTCAAAAGAGGACGGTGAAACAATTCCTGAAAGTAACCCCAATTCAACATTTACATCTCTATAAATTGAAACATCAATTATTGTTGTATTTGTTAAAGTTAGTGACTCCCCTAATTGATTGCTACCACCTTGAATAAACCAAATTATTTTTATTTCAGATGGAATTGAAATTTCTGGAGGCACCATAATCAATATTTCAATTAACGCCAATTGATTTGTATCAAGAGGTATTGATGCCCATTGACCTGAAGAAAAATATTCCTCTCCAAATGTTGGAACACTTAAAACGACACTGACACCGCTATTAACTGGTTCTTCCAATAAAAATTTAACTTTTAATTGGTTATCCATTGAATTTCCAGAATTGATGATTGTTGCATTTAAAAGAATGTTTTCATCTGCTTCGGATGAAATAAAATCTACAGGAGAAAATACCCATTCGGGAGTAAATACCATTGCTGTAAGTCCTGTATAGGTAAGATAATTATCAGTTAAATCAATCTCTGAATCAGTAATATTTGAACTAATATAAATCCTAAAATTTATTGATAAATCGCTAGAAATATCTTTTGGAACCAATATATGTAATTTAATGGTGATTAAATTTAAACCTTCATATTCAGGAGATAATTCCACGAATTCAACAACTTCACCATCATCTACAAACCAATAATCCCATCCATATGCAAAATTTTCTAATTCCATAAATACAACGTCAGCCCCATTTCCAAAATTGGTAATATTGAAGGTAAGTATATTCTCACTTCCTGGCGAAAAATAATCATTTGATTGTAAATCACTAATTATTAGATCACTCATCATCCTTACTGAAATTCCATTAAAAGGCAAAGATTGCACTAAATCACCACTCCTTGCACTATTAATTATTGGTGATAATAAAGGTCCAGAATCTCCATTTTGTGCATTTTCAGGAATACTAATAATTACATTTACATCTAAAGAGGTTAGACCAGGAACTTCAAAAACATAAGGGCTTATACATTCTTCACCTTCTTCAATAATCATCCCCTCATGTAATGAAGTTACGCTCCAACTCCTTGAACCACTTCTAAAAATGCAAACTTCAAAAATATCAAAAGTGGAGGCATTATTCCATAAAGTGAATGGTAATTCAATTTCCGAGCCAGGTATTGGATTGAGAATATCGTCTTCCAACTCATATAAATCAACAAAAAATATCGCATTAGAAATCATACTAGCAGTAGCATTTATCCTAATTGCTGAAGAAATGTCATCTCTAGCTTCACTTGTTGCTGTTAAAACCAAACTACTATATTGACCAGGCATAGTGTCTTCAGGAATATCCACAGTCATCCTTATTGGAACCGATTCACCTGATTCAAGATTAATCTCAACTGGTTGATCCCAGGATAAATCAAATGACCAACCATTCCGAAGTATTAGTAAATCTGAAGAGATTTCAAAACTATCATAAACATCTCCCGAATTGGTTAGGATTGCAAAAATTTCACAACTATCGCCTGGTCTACAAAATCCATTTTCTTCATTGAATTCAAGCATAGGCAAATAAGTTGGTAAAACATTTAATTGAAACTCTTTTGAATCATAAGAGTTTGCTGAATTAATAGAACTTAATTTAAAATTTAAATTCTCTATACCCAATGTAGAGTTTGCTGAAGGTTTAACCCCGATAATAATCTCCCTATCCTCTCCTTTACCTACTTCAATACCATTTTGAGGATCGATTGGCCCACCGTTTTTGTAACTGACAGACCAGTCCCAACCGGTAGGTAAATTTGTGATATCCATTGAGAATTTATCTTCTAAATTCCCATCATTACGGATTTTAATCTCATGCTGAGACCATTCTTCTGCCGATGTTTCCCCTGCGGAAACAGTTAGAATCTTTGGATTATATTCTTCATCTCTAGCAGATTGATCATAAACCATAACAAAATCATCTATCCAATAACCTGAATCAGTATTTACTGCATTAGAAACAAAATTAAATCTTAATTTACTATTAGAATTCATATCTAATGGATTAACATTGTAATTAAATAAATTCCAATTTGCCGCAGAAGAGTCAATAATCGCATTTAAACTACCGAGTGTTTTCCAGTTACCTGGTGAATTTTGTATTTGTAAATTTAAATTATCTCCAACCTTACTTGCACCTGAAACTAAAAATGAAATCTGAAATGAACGAGAGGGGTTTGAAACTCGGTCTCCAAAATTAATTACGGATGTATCCATGTTTTCATTCCAATTATTTCCATAAGTTGTTGTTGATGTATCTCCGACATAAAATGAGTTTCGATAAAAAGTGCTTGCATCATGGGGCGTGATTCCAGTATCCGTATCTATAGACCAATACGTAGACATTGTAGTCCAAATCCCTGCTGAATTAGCATTCTCATAAAGATTCCCTATGGTATAATGTCTAGATTTTTTATCATTAGAAGTGTCGTCATCTTGAGGGTGTTGTGTAATTGCATTTATTGTATGGTTGCCTGAATAATCAGGAATCCAATTTAAATAAACAATTTTTGAGCTTGAACCTGAAATACTAGAAACTTGAATTGTTTGATCCAAAATAATGAATTCTTCATATTCATTATGCTCAATAGATACTTGTAAATCAAATTGCCCGCTTGATGTAGAACCAATATTTTGTATTGTAATTCCAATTTGCTGCTCTTTATTTAACATCCCATCCACAATCCAAAGAGTAGAAGGTCGATTCACAGTATCACAACATGTATAACTAGATAATAACCCATAATTTTCGAAATCACCATTATTAGAATACTGAAATTCAAATCCTGAAGGTGAGAGATTTATACCACTTGACTTACTTGAAGAGTAATTATCATCAGTATTAAGAAGATATACATAATCACTAAAACCTACTGAAATTAAAGCCGCCAAACTTAGAACGGCTAGAATAACACGAGAAGACACATAGTAGAGAAAACAAGATTGGTATTTCAATCCATTGACTGAAATTAAGTAATTTTATCTTGCTCAAGTGCTATTTCCAATTCTTTTCTTTCATTTTTTGTAGAATTTTGTGAAATAAAATAGATTAAAAATGCAGGCACCAATAATATCATAAAACATCCAATTAAAGCGGCCATGGACCACAACATTTCAGTTACTGCGTCAATTTCAAATAATTCAACAGAAATTATTTCCTCATTAACATAATTTACTACAACTAAAGGATTCTTTTCTGTATGATTGCCATCAACTTCAATTGAAATTTGCCATAATTTCGATTGATGGGTTTTATTAAATGTAGAATTAACCTCTAAAAGTGCTGATTCATAAGTTTCAGCCCTTACTGTACCTCCGTCCCTTAATGCAGGATCTGGATGTGAAAGTGATATGAAATTCCCATTTCCATTTTCTAAAACCATAGTATGAGTAGAACCAACTTGGCAATCAATAGAAACCCAAACATAATCCCCCTCTTTTTTAATCCTATCTGCACAATTAGTATCTGTATTTAATGCATCACCTAATTCAGGATGAGACCAAAAATTGCCATCAATATTAATCACTTTCAAAACGGAATTCTCAGACGCCCCTGAAACTGAAATATTTATCCAGGTTAAGTTTGTAGTACTTGTTTCAAATTCCCATAACCAAACAGTTTTTCCATTCTGATAATCGGGACTATTGCCAATTACGGATAATTCAGGAGAGGTAGTATTTTTTTCTGATTCATACAAATAATAACCAGAATTAGATGTTGCACCATAAACAGCATAAGCCAATAAAAAAATAAGTGTAAATGAAAGCAACAATAACGTGCGAATCATATTAGGATTCTGCCTCATCGCTGCTCGCATGATTGCCCGAAAAATACTAACCGTTTCAAACTTCTTAGTAGATTTCCATAGATAATTAACTCCATCGTAGTTTTATACGGGAAGTTTGTCGGCAGGACGCTCGGTGGTACTATGACAACGCACTATGACGTTCCAGCAGAACTATTATTACCTGTTGTTGCAGGAAAATTAGAGCAATTTGATTCAATTAAGCAACCTGAATGGGCAGATGATGTAAAAACTGGTTCAAACAGAGAAAGGCCGCCCACTCAATTAAATTGGTGGCAAATAAGATGTGCTGCAATCTTAAGAAAAGTGGCCAGATTAGGGCCTATTGGTGTCAAACAACTTGCTGACAAATTTGGTGGGCCGAGAAATAGAGATGTGAAACCTAATAGGGTAAAAACAGGATCTAGAAATATCATAAGAACTGCCCTAATCCAATTAGAAGAAATAGGATTGGTTGAAAAAGTTATAACAAAAATGGTTGAAAATGAATATGGTGAATCTGTGGAAATAACTAAAGGCAGAAAAGTGACTAGTGCTGGTCAAAAATTCTTAGATGAGTGCGCACATTCAGTTAGAGAAGAGGCAAATACAATTGCACCAGGGCTTTCAAAATATTAGGTGATTTAATGGCAAGACACAAACCGTTAGCAAAGAAATTAAGACTTCAAAAAGTTACTAAACAGAACAGAAGAGTTCCTGTATGGGTGACCTTGAAAACGGCTAGAAGAATGACAAGTCATCCAAAAAGACATATGTGGAGAAGAAGTAAATTACAAAGGTGATTTTGTGGCTAGAGGAGCGATAAGTGAATTAATTGTACCATTAAGGGCTGCTTGGAATGTTCCAAGAAATAAAAGAGCATCCAGAGCTGTAAGTGAAGTTAGAAATCAAGTCCAAAGGCATCTAAAAGTAACATTAGAAGAAAATGTGTGGATAGATCCAGAAGTTAACGAATACATCTGGAAAAATGGAATTGAAAACCCACCAAGAAAGATAAAGTTACAAATAACAAGGCATGATGAAGAGGATATCCCAATTGAAGTAAAATTACTGGAGGATTAAATATGGGTAGAATAAGACCGTCTTTTGTTAAAATTCGTGCAATCAAGTTGGTAAATGAATACCCTGGAGAATTTACTCCTGATTTTGAGAATAATAAAATACTTGTTGAAAAATATACAGATGGTGCAAATAAGCGCATGAGAAATTGGATTGCAGGCTATATCACAAGATATGTTCAAAGAAGAACGGATTGAGCGAAATGTCAATTCAGATTGATTGGGGTTCAAACCCAATTATCGTTAGAAGTGTTGAAGAAAATAAATTATCAATATTTTTAAATTTTTTAAATAAAAATGGAATTAAAAGACATAGCATAATTATGCCCGATAGAGAAATAAAAGGTCATATTTTATTCATATATCAAAAAATTGATGAAAAAGTTATGAAAAAATGGAAGGGTGAGGAGTAAATGGGTGATTATCAAAAATTACCACTACCCAAATTCCCATATCATCTAAAAATAATCTTAGTAAAACCATCAATAGAAGGAAATCTTGGAGCTATTGCAAGAAATATGCTAAATTTTGGATTCAATGAATTACATTTAGTATCTCCAGAATTAACCATTGGTGAAGAAGCTAGGAAAAGAGCAAAGCATGCAAAAACAGTCTTAGAAGGTATCAAAACACATACAAACCTTGAAGAAGCAACTAAAGATTGCTCATTGGTAATTGGAACTAGCGGTAAAAGAGAATTTGGTGAAAAAACAATTACAAGGCATTTTTTGACGCCAGATGAAATTTCAGAAAGAATTTATACAAACAATGGGAAAATAGCGCTAGTTTTTGGTCCAGAGGGCCAAGGACTGTCTCAAAAAGAACTAATTAGTTGCGATCTTCTTACGAGCATACCTACTTGGGAAGGATACCCGATCATGAATTTATCACATTCTGTATCTGTAATATTATATGAATTATACAAATTTCATTTATTAAATAAGGATGAAGAAGACCCAAGTATAATCACCAGTTCAATATCTATAGAAAGAAACCTTGATCCAAAAATTCGTCAATTACTAAGGACTCAACTTAAAGAATTAGAAGAATCACTACCCTGGCCTGAATCAAGAAAACATTCAATTGCAAAAACATTTGTGAGGACTATTTTAAGAGGCAATCCTACTGATTTAGAAGTACAACAAATGCTTGGAGTGCTAATAGATTCAACAACAGCAATACAGTACGTTAACGATAATGAAAATTGGAAAAGAAACAGGAAAAGACGAGTGGAATAAACAATTGCAAACTGTAGCCTATCGAAGGACGGACTGAAAGCCCTTTGAAATTGCAAATCCGTTTCAATGGGTAATCGGATAGCCCCATGCGAGCTATCCATATTTGATTATTTCATACTTGAGAATTGAATCACTCATCATCGATGGATTTTGGAATTATAATGGCTAC
>PBHR01000014.1 GCA_002720275.1 Methanobacteriota archaeon | reverse complement strand
ATCTGAGATTCAATACTATTTTATGATTTAGCCTACAGTTTATGGGTTCGGACCCATTAGCGTCTGCACCATCTACTCTATCGCATAGAATTAACTTGACTGTTCAGAAACCCGCACCGATGTCATAGCTTGGTGCGACTGAAATTGGATGATGACAATTAATTGCTTCTCCAAAAATTGCAATGACGACTAACAGCATGATTATGTGAAAAAAAGTCTGCAGATAGACTTCTCCAGTACTCATTTCTCTCATAAGAATCGAAACGAGTAAAATTAGGCCATTGATTACGACACCAAGAAAACTTGTCCAAAACAAGAATACTCCGATCGAGACCAGCGTACCGCCCTCCTTGCATTCATCCGGCGTAGAGTTGTCACCAATTTCAATCAAGGCACCTCCAACAAAAGCCATGATGGTGAGAAGAAGACAAAATCGCTTGTGCACTTTATTACCCTTAGACACCTGTGGCGGAATCTCCCATTCGTCCATACATTCCCTCTACCATTGTGATTAATAGTAATATAGAATCTATGAATAAAATGGTGGACGCATTAGAATCTATTTTCGTAAAAATTAACTGAGGGAATTTAACTCTATTTAAATAGTCTCTAGAAAGGGGAGAGGTTGTGTCTAAATCAAGGTTCCCGATTGGTATCGTCTTGAGTTCAGTAATTCTTTCATCAATAATCGCATCCATGCAATTAGGGGTTGCATTTGTCGATTCAGAACCTGATGAGGATGAGTCTTGGGAGTTAATTGGACCATTTATATTGGTTGTATATCTTCTCTTCGTGATACGTTATTTTGTAATAAATGAGGGAAGAAAGTACACTGTCTCAGCCTTTTCTACTTCTGTTATAATGTCTACTGTCGGCTTAGTTATGTATGATCAACAAGTAGGAGGTTGGTTTTGGAATGATGATTGGGTTATGGAGGAAGCGCTAATTGCAACAATTAGACCGGTAATTATTTTGTTACTCCTCAATGAGTTTTTTGGACTAGCAGCCCGCGCAGGTAACAAAACTGCAAACGCCGGGCAAAACTACCTAACTTCACTAATACGAATTGGACTTATAGCCTCCCTACCGCTAGTTATGCTTAATCATCCTTTTCCAATAGGTGTAATCGTATTTATTCCTACACTAATCCTTTTCTTCATTTTTTACGGGGCCTCTACAGATACTCCTTTGAGTTTGAAAGGAAATTAAATCCTATGAAGAGAATGGTGGACGCATTAGAGCTTTTCCTACTTTCAGAAACAAACTTTGAATATCATTTACAATTATTTAGAATTAAATTAGGTTATTTTCGGTATAGAGTCCAAATTCTAATGGGTGGGGTTGGGGAGCCAACAAAATGATCGGCAGCCTTACCGCCTTTACCATCGTCTCCACTTAATAATAAAGTTAAAATTGCTACCCAAATAAATCCACATAGTATGTTTAGAATACCTCCTAATGGTTTAGGAATATAATAATAGAATTGCATAGCAAAGTCATTTTGATTTAATTCCACGAATGGTAGAAACCATCCTATTAGTGTATATATTGAAAAGAGTATCAAAAATACTACGCCCGCAAACCTAAGTTTTTCCATAAAATTTGGTTTAGACACAAACTTCCGTAATGTAAGTGTTATTCAAAACCTTCCGATTGTTTTTATTTCTTAAAGTCGTATAGGGTTCAGTACGGACGCATTAGGACTCGATATTACTGAAATCACTTTCAAATACTAATTCTCTCTTTCTCTTCATGTATTATTTTAGTATTATTCTCCTCAAAATCAATATAAATTGTCCCTGAAACCGTCAAGTCACGGTCTTCATCAACATCATTATCTCCTCCATAAGTCGTATTATCTAAAATAAAGCCTACGTCACTTTCCCTAAATTCATATTCAATTGTCCATGACAGTGATTCATTCAAATAAACATAGGTTTGATAACTGTTAAAATTTTCAGTTGTACTGATTATTCCATTCGAATCAGTATATCTAACGGACCCGCCCCATGAACCAAACTCTGTATTAAGACCGTCAAAGAACTTTAAATGCCAGCATTTGGGAATAGTTTTAGAAAATAAAATATCCTCAGAACTATGATTAATTTGATTGAATTCAGTTCCGTATTCGTAATAGTCATATTGTTCCGAAAGAGAGATGTATTGTGATTGATTAATTATCCCATCTCCATCCATATCTGTTTCATTGAATAACTCTGTGTACGAGTCAACATATCGATAATCAATCAAAGTTAACTCGTTAATAAACTCTGCTTTTTCAATAAAACTGCTTGCATCTGAATCAATTTCTTCGTATTTTGGAAAACCACAATCAAGGCCAATGCAAACTATTTTTAAATCATTAATATGGATTAATCCATATTCACTTTCATTAATTAATTCCTCACCGAACTCTTCAAATATATTTTCATAAAATCTTAAAGTATAACGATTGTCAAATTCAGATAACCCAAAGACAAATTCGTAAACGTCCAGTGCATCATCAGAGTTGTTGTCTAAACTACTGAAGGATGGTAAGTAGCATTCAATACCAATACAACTATCATCATAACAATCATTCTTGAGTTCATGAAAATTATTAATCTCATTTTCAAGAATTTCTTCAGAAATTAGGTTTTCTTTACCTGTACAACCTGAAAAAATACATGTCAGAAGCAAAATGATGACAATTGATAGTTGATGTTTTGACATGATATAATGTGTTATGCTTATATTTATTTACTTTTTGAAGTGATTAGCAATTTCTTAAGAAAATAAATCGTGTAAAGAAATAGTGGACGCTGGGGGATTTGAACCCCCGGCCGCCTGGTTGCAAACCAGGCGCTCTTCCAAGCTGAGCTAAGCGCCCCTCAACAAGCACCCCACAAGTTCGCCTTCTTTACACATTACCCTAAAAAATCTAATTTTCGGTTGCTTCTCCTACTTGTTTTAATGCTAATTTTAAAATCTTCAAGAGTCCTCTCAATGTAACTTCACTAATATCTGCAACTTCACAAATTTCTGCTTGAGTCCTAGGATTACCTCTCATTTTTGCAGCATTATAAATTAGAGCGCCTGCAACGCCAGACGGTTTCTTGCCTTGCCAATAATCTAAATCCTTTACTTTTGACCAAATGTAATTTGCTTCTTCCAATACGGCTGAAGGCAATTGCAAGTTGCTATGATAAAGTCCAAGATATTCTTCTGGACCAGTAACATGATGTAAACCTAACATTCTTGTTGCATATCTAATTATTCTTTTCAATTCTTTTTCCTTGACTTCAAATGATTCTGACAATTCAGAAATAGATCTTGGCAATCTTGCTTCCCTTGCTGCCAAATATACACATGCAGCAGCAACGCCAGCAATACTCCTTCCAATTACTAATCCTTTTTCTTCCACCTTACGGTAGTAAAATGCTGCTTCTTCGATTAATCTTCCATTCAAACCACTATTATCTCTAATTAATTGTGTTGCCTTAGTTAAATTTCTAATTTTACTATCTCTAGTTTTTGACCTTTGATCAATTATTGCTCTTCTCCTCCAATCTCTTCTACTCTTATTTGACATACCATGCCTACCTGCACTAGAAGACAATAAATCCTTAGTATCTATTGTTGTGTTTAAGCCCTTATCTGCAAGTAAATATGTACTAGGCCCACCAACTCTAGATTTATCTTGGCCATCTGAATGATTTGTCCATTCTGGGCCTTCATCAATTACATTTTCTTCAACTACGGCACCACAGCTTTCGCAAAAGACTTCTCCACGGTTATTATCTTGACTCCAATTTACTTCACCACAATCTGTACAAGCTTTTATTTGACCGATTGTTCTTCTTTCATTTATTGTATTTGCAATATTATTTTTCTTAACGACCATTTTTTCATCCTCCTCTTTCTCGTAGGTATCTAGTTAACCTTAGGTTGTTTAGTTGTCCACCATAGTATTTAAACCCCTGCACTCTTTGATTCAATTTTCTTGAAGCGGTATGCTTAACGAGCGGTTATTTCTGGAAGTAATATTGACATGTCTACAACTGTAATATTAGGGGCTCAATGGGGAGACGAAGGAAAAGGAAAATTGGTCGATGTCCTAGCAGGAAATTCAGATTGGGTTGCAAGATTCCAAGGAGGAAATAATGCAGGACATACAGTAGTTATTGGCAATAGAACAATCAAATTACACTTATTGCCAAGTGGAATTACACGTAAATCATGTCAATTAATTTTAGGAGATGGTATGGTAATCGACCCATGGGTTCTTGATCAAGAATTAAAAAAATGGAAAGATGAAACTGAAGAAGAACCTGATAAGGATCGCTTATTCATTTCTGATCGTGCGCACATCATATTAAAATTTCATAGACTAGTTGATGGTTTAGATAAAAAAATTGGCACTACAGGAAGAGGCATTGGACCTACATATTCTGACAAAATAAATAGAATCGGTTTAAGGTTTGCAGATTTAAAGCATATCATAAATAACTCTCAATGGATTTCTGAAATGTGTACATTGTATAATAGAGTTTTAAATTCTTTAGACATTGAAGAGAAAATTACAGAAATTGATTTGAAAAATGACTTGGAATGGATTCACAATAGATTTGGCCATGCAATAAAAAACACAGGTGTTATGTTAGATAATGCATTAAAAATGAAAGAAAATGTCCTCTTAGAGGGTGCTCAAGGATGTTTGTTAGATATCGACCAAGGAACATATCCTTTTGTAACTTCATCAGTAACTAGTAGGGCTAATGCATCACATGGGGTTGGAATACACCCTGGACATATTGACGAAGTAATAGGTATTGTAAAAGCGTACACAACAAGGGTTGGTCACGGACCTTTCCCTTGTGAATTGAAAGACGATGTTGGTGACTATTTGACTGAAAAAGGCCATGAATTTGGAACAACAACTGGAAGAAGAAGAAGGTGCGGATGGCTTGATTTAGTGGTTCTAAAACATTCACATAGAGTCAATGGTTTTACATCTTTAGCAATTACAAAATTAGATGTTCTTGGAGGATTAGATACACTAAAAATATGTGTAGGATATAGAGCAAATGGTGCGGAATACCATAATTTACCTGCTAGTATTACAGAATTAGAAAATGCTGAACCAATTTATATTGAGATGCCAGGTTTCCCTGCATTAAATGATGAAGAATGGATCAAATTAGCAAGAAAAGCAAATGATGAAAATTTGGGATTGAGTGTGTTACATCCCAATGCTCAAAGCTATTTACAACAAATAGAAAATATGTTGGAAATCCCATTACATAGTGTTGGGGTTGGCCCAGACAGAGATGCTACAATTCACTTATTTTAGGCATATATATTGCATCTAACTAATTATAGTGAATCATTTACGAATGGTCATGGGATTCAAGGCACGCGCTAGGAAATTCAAATCTAAAGATGAAGAAAAAGGAACAGAAGAAAGTTCAAAACCAGAAAATGAAGTTCCTTGCGGCATTAAAGGTTGTGAAAACTTTGCAGACAAACATCTTGGTGGTAGAAGCCTAGGCAGAAATAAAGTATTAGAGGTATGGAATAAAAGCGAATTTGAAGAAATTAAAGGCCGAGTAAGGATGTGCAAAAAGTGTTACAGGATTTTGAAAAAGGAAACTAAAGATTCAAAAGAATGGGTTTAATCCCATTTTTTAGGTGTTAAATACGTAACTGTTTGAGTTGGTTTTTCCCACTCATCATATTTTTCATTAATGTCACTGTCAATACATTTATCTAAAAAATCTCTATGATTTTCTAAAATTGATTTAATCTGTTCCTTTCCACTAATCTGCTCTCCAAAGCCCGAAATTAATATCTCCAAATCTAATTCTATTAATAATTCAATACTATCTGCTAAATCTGGTAAACAACCAGTAGGCAAATCCCACCTTGAAACATTTTTTGCACTTGGTATTGTTGAACCTGCTACTAAGAGGTTATGAGATTCCACAAAAAAACCCATAGAATCTATTGAATGCCCAGGCAAATGTATCGCTTCAACAACAATATTTCCAATATTCATTTTGTATTCATCAGTGATTCCTGTAGCAACAGTACTAGGCATATCAGAATTAAATCTTGAAGCCCATGTTGAAAAATGATCACCACCAGATAAACAATTAACAGCAGATTTGTGGATAAAAACTTCAGCATTAAATGCGGAAGAGAGATATGAAGATGCACCACAGTGGTTAAATCTCCTTGAAGTCAATAAAAGACTAGATATTTCAGTATTTTTAGGTAATTGACCTCTAATTCTTTCTTCAACTAGCAATTGATACCAACTTGTGCCACAATCTATCAAAACGGCTTCTCCAGAATCGCAAATCAAAACAGAATTTGAATCATGATGAATCCCTGGCAGCCTGATTACTCGCATGACTTTCACGCTACAATAAAGGTAAGGATTATTTCTCTAACGGTATAATTTAATTTTAAATGCCATTATATACACGAAGTTTGTCGGAGCGGCATGGCTCGATTTCCTGAGGCTGAAGCAAGATTGCTTGACAAGTGGATATGCATGAAGTGCAACGCCACCCATCGCGGCAGGAAACCACCTACTTGCCGAAAATGTGGATATAAAGGGCTTAGATTAAAGAATAAAGAAGCAAAAGGTGCTTGATTGAAACTTTTTTTTAAATTTGTTGAAGCATTTTTTCTAGTTCAGCATTAATCATCATAATCAATGGTTGAAATTCTGGAGGTATATTTGGATCTGCAAATAATTCTTCCAATCTGCTTTGAGTCATTGCAATTCTAACATCCATTTGTTTACTCGTATTCAACAACCACAATTCAATTGAATCCCTAGCACCTTTTCTGATATTTCTAGGAACTTTTGGATCATCTAATTGCGTTATTACTGTTGCAACCTGCTGTATTCTTGTTTCTATTTCGCTCATTCAAACACTCCCTCGACATGGCCGCCTTCGTTAGTGGATGAGGTGTTTCATTTAAGTGAATTGCCGGATGCCCTCATATGAGTCTGAGTCCTTCTCTCGCAGTTTTGGGATGGACGCGGATTACTATTTTGGTAGCTTGCTTTGCTGGAGCCGCTCATTTAGACAATAAACAACGCAGTGTACCAAATAGTTATTGGAAAGTGTGGGTCAAACCAGCAATATTACTTTGGGTGCTAGAAATTGCAATCAGAAGTGATGATTGGATAACGTATTGTACAATGGCTGCAGTGTTGGCATATGGAAGTACATCTCTAATTGGGACCCCCACAATCACTGATTTAAAACGAGGAAGTTGGATTGATTGGGCTGTTTTAGTTTGGTATTGTATTGGAATGTATGGGATATTTTCAGGCGTAATGGAATATGTAAACCCAAATGACATAATCTCCATACTAACTTATCCAGTAAATTCACCTCAATCGATATGGTTAAACACTATTTTAGTAATTCCAATTATGTTTTTCATAAAAATGGCATATAAATTAAGATTGATTCACGGAGGTGCTGATGCCAAAGCACTGCTTTTAGTTGCAATATTAATTCCTAGTTGGTTCACATTTGCCCCAATAAATGGTGATTATTTTGTTCCACCAGTATTTGCCTTATTGGTGTGGGGTGGTTTAGGTTTCTTTTTACTACCAATTTCTTTAATTATCCACAATATTGCTGATGGAAATATAAAAACATTTGATGATATTACAATGAGTTGGCATGCAACGAAAATGCCGCTTGATGAAATTACAGATAACTTTGTTTGGTTATTAGATAATGTTGTGGTTTCTCCTGAGGGGGAGCCAACAATTATATCATCGATGCAACCTCCCAAAATTACACCAACAAGAGAAGAATTAATGATTAAAATAGAAGAATTAAGATTAATGGATGCTGAAGATGCATGGGTTACAAAGAAATATCCACTACTAAGTTATATATTCCCAGGCACATTACTATTGTTATTTTTTGGGGATCCTATCTGGTGGATTTTACATTTCGCAGGGCTTACTTAACTTCTGTATTCGCTTTGTGGTAAGTTAGTTTTAATTTCAAGTGCATTAATGATGCAATTAGCATTAAAACACCACAGACATGGAACACTGTGTGATAGTCAAGAATTCCATCACTTTCAACTGTAACTTTCCAAATAAATGCTGCAAAAAGAGGTCCCAAAACTCTTGATAAAGCTCCAAAACCCTCTTGAGATCCCATTACAAAACCTAAATCCACCCCAGATTCTCTTGCTTCTAAAGTTAATAATGTACTTTGGGTTGGTTGATATAAGCCATTACCTAATGCAATTAAAGTTAACATTAAAATGATGAATGAAAACGGTTCTGGATTTAAATAAGGAATTAAAATCAAACCCAGACCTGTTAAAATAATTCCTAAAAGCATTAGATATTTATTGTTAAATCTCTTTGACAATGGCCTAATTAAACCCCCTTGAACTATAACACCAACGAGACCTACGTAAGCAAATAAATATCCATTCATTGTTGCATCAAATCCCAAACCACCTTTACTAATCTCCATTCCAGTAAACAAAATAAATGTTGCATGCATCATAGTAAATGACAATAAAAAGATTGCATTAACTAATATTAACAAAGAAATACTTGGTGCTAAATTCTTAATTCCTACCAAATTATTCATAATTTTCTTAATTGATTTCAAAGGTGAATCTAAACTAGAATCTCTTTTATTTTCTGGAAGGCTTTCTGGTAATTTAAATATCGCCAAAATTAATGATATCGCTGACAATAAACTAGCAAAAATACAAGGTAATAAATATGGATATTGCCTCCAAAAATCAGTATTAAAAAATCCTCCAATCACATCCGCAGGGTTTGAAAGTATACCACCAACAAATGGTCCAATCATGAATCCTAATCCAAAGGCTGCACCAATCAAACCCATTCTACCTGCTAATTGTTCAGGTTTACTTACATCTCCAATATATGCTCTACTAACTGCAATATTTGCATTTCCAACTCCTGCTAAAAAACGAACTAATAATGCAAACCAAAGACTTCCTGAAAGACCAAAAGCGAACAAAAAAATTGTATTTGATATTAAGCCTAAAATTATAATTGGCCTCCTACCAAATTTATCTGACATTGTACTGATTATTGGTGTAAATAAAAACTGTCCAAAAGTATACGCTGCTAATGTAATACCGACCCACCAATCTCTATTTCCCGCATCAACATTTCCTGCTTTTACTGCCAAATCTTGAACAAAATAAGTTAGAAATGGAATTACTAAAGTAAAACCAATCATATCAATTAAAACTACTAAAAAAAGTATTAATAACGGAGATTTTTGATTACTTCTATCCATAGAAACCACATAGAAATTAAATGACAATGAGTCTATGAAAAAGTAGTCTTAGGTTCCTGTGTCAATTTATCTACAACTTCGCCTAACCTCTTAACTAATCCGCCTTTCTTCTCATTCTTCATTAATGACAATTCCATAACTTCATCTAAAGAACTGACTGCAAGAACTTCTACTTTGTCCTTCCATTGATCATCAATCATTACATCTTGAAGATTTGAGTGGGGTATAATTATTCTTTCAATTCCACTTTTTGCAGCAGCCTCAATTTTTGCTGTAACACCACCAATTGGTAAAACTTCTCCTCTTACTGAAAGACTACCAGTCATAGCTAAATTTTGGTCTATAGGTATATCCTCAAGAGCACTAATAATTGCTGTTGCTATTGTAATACTTGCACTATCGCCATCTACTCCATGGGTATCCACGAATTGAATATGTATGTCATAATCAGAAATATCTTTTCCTGTTAATTTTTTAATAACTGCTGAAACATTAGTTACGGACTCTTTAGCCAAATCAGAAAGCCCCCCTGTAGCAAATACTTTTCCTCCAGAACTTTGAGCTGGGGTCACTAATGCCTCTACTGGAAGCATAATTCCACTATAATCTGATAATCCAGAATTTGCGCCTAATACCGCTAAACCATTCACTCTTCCAATTCGTTCTCCTCGATTTACTAAAAGTGAATATTCTTGACGTTTTTCAATCATTCTATCTGCAACCTGTTGTTCTAATGGTCTCGCTATTTTACGAGCATCTAACACATGTTTAGCTGAAGTATATTCAGCACCTTCTTCAAATGCTAAATCTCCTGAAATTCTTACTAAACCTCCAAGTTCACGTAAACGAAGTGATAGTTTTCCTCTTCTACCCGCTCTACGTTGTGCCTCCCTCAAAACTAAAGCGACGGCAGATTTATCAAAATGAGGTATACTCTTTAGTGTTGAGGCATCTCTCGAAATTTCTTGAGCAATAAAGCGAATTAACCTTCTCCTGTTTTTTGCAGTATCGGGCATATCTGTATTTACATATACTTCGTAACCATAACCTCTTATCCTACTACGCAAAGCAGGGTGCATACCTTGAATTGCATCCAAATTACCTGCAGCAATCAAAACAAAATCACAAGGAACTGGTTCTGATTTAGTTAACGCACCACTAGATCTTTCAGATCTTCCACTAATTGGAAATGCCCTTTCTTGCATTGCTGTGAGCAATGCTTGTTGCTCTTCTAATCGTAACAAATTAATTTCATCGATAAATAAAATTCCACCATGTGCCTTATGAATTGCTCCAGCCTCTACTCTTTCGTGCGCTGGTGTTTCCATCCCTCCTGACTGGAAAGGGTCATGCCTAACATCTCCCAAAAGTGCTCCTGCCAAAGTTGCTGTTGCATCTATAAAAGGAGGTTTGTCGTCATGCTGATGTTTTACCAAAATTTTAGGAATCCTTGCTTCACTACCTGAAGTTAAACGGCTTTTGATAAACATATAACCAAATGCAAGTATTAGCATTCCAAAGATTAAAGTTATAATTTGACCACTTTGAATTGCTGCTATTGCCAAAATAAAACCAATTAAAACTACTGCAATTAACAGTGTACGATTTGTTTTTTCTTGCTGAATCTTTATTTGTTGTTTTTGTGATTTTACAATTCTATCTGCACGACCCGCTGGAGTTGTCCTAACTCTTGGTTCGTTTTCATCGTCTTCATTTGGATAACAAAGTAAATCTTCTAACTCATCATCTGGCAATAATTCAACCATTGATTTAGCAAGCATGGATTTCCCAGTCCCAGGGTCACCAATCATGATAACATGTCTTCTTTGTTTTGCTGCTTTTTTTATTACTATTGCTGCATCTTCTTGACCAATAACTTGATCCACCATTTTGTCTGGTATAGGAACGTCTTTTGTTGATTCAAATTCTACTGTTTTAATCCATTCTTCTACAGAATCATTAATTAAAACTTCATCTGACTTATCATTCTCAGATGCATTCTCAATCTCAACCATACTATCATTTCCTTTTAGAACTTAAAACTGATTCAAAGTTTACCATCTAGGTAATTTTGACCATAATGTCTCCATTGTTCCATTGTCCAACCTGCGGGAATTCCTCCTGGTGGTATTGGTGGACCTGCTGGAACTATTGCATTTTGGAATACTGGTGCTGCTCCTCCATACGCTGAATTTGCTAATGAATCTAAATGAGGTGCTTCATAATTCCATTCAGGTTCAGAGCCTCTTCCTTTAGCAAACAATAAAAACAGAAGTACTACCACTAATAATGCAATAAAACCTCCAAGTGATACAGTCATAATATCAAATTCAAATACTGAACTCTGAGCATTTCCCTCTACAGAATTACAATTCGAAGTTGATTTTAAACATTCAAGTCTCGTTCTCTCATCAAGTAATTCTTGTTTTTCTTCTTGATATTCTAATTTCTGAGGATCACTGTCATCAACAATTAAATTGATTTGAGCGTTGATAATTAACAACTCTTCTTCCAAATCAATTAATTTTTGATCTATTTCTTCATCAGTCATTTCTTCCTGAACAGTTGTTTGAGACGTTTCTGTGGTTGAATCTCCTACACTTTCATCAACAAACCACTTTGTGTAATCCGCCATTTCTCTGTTAAAACCATTCGCATCAACGCCAGATAAATCTAATTTAAGTTCATCATCCGATTCAACAGATAATTTTCCAGCAGGCTTTATTTCTACAGTCCAAGGAGAAGCACCGTCCTCAAAAGTAAATTCTTGACGATCATAACAAATTCCTAAAGAAACACTACAAATTTGGAATGAACCTTGTAAATCAGTTAATCCAATATCACTATGTAATTCAAATGTAAATACTGGTATCGCACCATCATTTAAATTTTCAACAGTAACTAACACGTCACCAACTTCTGCTTCATCTAATACAACTGTTAATGGTAAATCAGAAACCACTTGTATTGAAAATTGATACTCATTAAAATCTGAATTTCTATCTACTGTTCTAACCAAAATAGTATGTTCTCCTGGTGTCATATATTTCAAATTTAATTCACCTAAACTTGCTCTCCAAGTCAATGCTCCAGACTCATCTGTTGAAATTGTAGTATACAACCTAGCTTCCTCATCGGAATCATCCACATCTGTAATTATTTCTTTAAGATCATATGTTTTTGACTGCCCTACAACTAAAACCTCATCCTCAAAAATGGATGTGTCAAATGTTGGAGCATCATTAATTCCGTTAATGTTTACAACCAATGTTGTATCACTTTGCTTGATTCCATCACTAGCTCTCAAATTAATACTAACTAATCCAAATACATCATCATCAACAGAATTAATTGAAAGGATAAATCCTGATAAAGATGTTTTTACCATATCTTCATGATCTGTTCCTTCAACTGTAATATCTAATAAATCTACACTAGTTGGATTTCCATTATCATCTGTATCGGATAAGTATGGTCTCAAATCTAAAGAAATCTGTCCTCCTTCATCAAATCCTTGTGAAGGTAATGATTCCCATCTAGGCATTCCATTTTCAATAACATTGAACAATAATGTGTTTGAATGTGATTCAACTCCATCATTAACTGTGATGTACATGCTTGCAACTTGTACTTCACCATCAGCATTGGTTGGTATCTCATTGAACAATACTTCTAATTCGAAGGAATCTGGATGCCAGGCTACAAAATTAGCGCTTTCACTTGTTACCACTAAATCCTCATTCGCTGTTTCTGCATCTGAGATATGGCCAATCATAGAAATTCTCTCAGAATTTGATACCTTTACTGTAGGTATTGGGTAAGGATCTATTACTGGTTTTGCATTTAATAATTGAAATGCATTAGTTTTAAAAGCATCTTGGCTTGTATGTCCTCTATTATCTGTAAACATCACCTTGATGTCATATGAACCTGCAGGAGCAGTGTCTGGGGCATCAAGAGTAAATTGATAGAAATTGCCATCAGGCCTCAGAGTCGGTGTTCCTTGTATCCATTCTGTAGACCATTGATCTGAAACTCCAGAAGGCCCAACATGTAGAAGAGGTGTCATTGTTGAAAGGTCATCTACTTGGTCGTTGGAGTTAGCATTGACCTCAACATTGATTTTTTGTCCTCTTTCAACCTGTGAGCTAGTCAATACTACAGGATTATTCGCAGTGGGTGCCTTATCGAGGTTATGTGTTGATGTTTTTGCATTATTACCACTATTTTTATCTGCAGTTAAACCAACTAATTCAGCTCTTAAACTCGTAGATTGTACATTTGAAGAAACTGTACTTGAATCAAAAGTTGTTTGAAATGTTTGTGTTGCTCCAGATGTTGAAAATGCTTGTAAAGAAGAAGTATAAATTAAATCCTCTTGATTAGGACCTTTCACATGGTAAACATTCAAACTTCCTCCTGAAGTATATGCTTCATCTCCATTATTTGTAACTAAAGCGGAAACTGTAAATTGGTCTCCGATTTCAAATCCGTTTCCATTCCAATCATCATTTGTTACTGATAATGAGGTGACTTCAACATCAATTAGTGGACCCATGTCGCTATTTCCTGCAACATAAAAATCATTCCAACTTGTGTGCGGTCCAGACATCAAAGCGCCTACTGTTACGGTATTGGATGCACCTCCACCAGCAGTATTTGCTGGCACTGTCCATGAAGCAGTTTGAGGAGTATTAGCAGAAAGTGTAAACATTTGGAATCCACCAGCACCATTCTTATTCCCTCCAGTTGTTAACCAAGCAGCCCAGCAATAATGAGGGTAAGAACCGTCATCATAACTTGTAGTGCATACTTTCTCTGTAACTGCTGCATATACGTAAACAACAGCTGTGCCTGTTCCTAAATATTCTGCTTCAATTTCAATATCTAAATTATTTCCGTTTGTAACTTGGGTAACCTTAATATCATAATCTTGAGGATCAACCATATTTCCACCAGCAGTAAATTGTGAATCAAATTGACTATCTGCATAACCATCACCATCAGTGTCGGAACCTCCACCACCTACTACGTAATATGAACCTGAGGTGGCATCAGCGAATGCAGTTGTTGGATATCCTCCCGAATTTGCCATGATGTGGTTAACTCTTCCAATTGAATTATGATCGCTTGGTGAGCTAGAAACAAAAGAAACATAAGTAAAGTCGTTCGGTAAATCATATGCTAATTGTTTCAAAGACGGTGATGAATATCCCATACAGGGCCCACACCACGTTGCTCCTACGTATTCAGCAAATACAACTCCACCATGTGAGGGTGTTGCTGGTGGGCTTGCAGCAGAATAATCAGGCTGATTTTTCATTTTCAAGGGAGTATCATTCCCTTCTGTTTCCATTTCATGAAATGCTAAGATACTAGTTGATGTCAACATCAAAGTGCAAATGGCCAAGATTAAGAATCTATGGTTGCTCATAGTATTACGTTTGCAGACACCGTTATAATGATTCGCTATTGTTGTTCTCTTACTACGTAAGAGAGAATCGAACAGATTTAAGCAAAATTTGTTTCTATCAGAACCTCTTGCAATGGGTGTGAGCGAGCCCGAAAATGAGGAGTTAATTGCACTTAGAGATAAGTCTGAAAATACCTATCTAGTTGAAGTTAAAAATGAAACTATAAAGATAAAAGGTATTGGTGTTTTTAATCCCATTAAAGTGATTAAACACAAATGCTTTGGAGAGGAAATAACCATCGGAACAAAAGAATTTATTATACTACCAGCATCCTTACCTGAAAGGTATATTGGAATGAAACGAAGAGCTCAAATAATCCAACAAAAAGATGCTGGTTTATTAATTACAAAATTAGGAATTGGATCTAAATCAAAAGTGTTAGAAGCAGGATTAGGATCAGGTGGTTTATCTATACAAATTCAAAATATTTTAGGAGAAAAAGGAACTCATATTACTGTAGAGCCAAGGCTAGAACATTCTGAAATAGGATTGAAAAATATGGAGTTTGGATTGAAAGCAGGAAATGGATTTGGAAATCACACACATATTGAGGGGTATTTAGAGGAAAAGATTGAAGAAATTAGAAATATTTGCAATAATTTTGATGCAATAATTTTAGATCTCCCAGAACATGCAAAAGCGATTAAATCCGTTGTAAAATTATTACGTCCAGGAGGGCGAATTGCTTGTTATTGCCCCGTGACATCTCAAATTGAAGATTCATGGGATACTTGTGAAGAATTGGGTTTAGAAATCGAGTGGGCTGGAGAATTAATTGAAAGAAAATGGGGGCGAGCAATGAAGGGAGGAATTCGTCCTGTGAACGGACCATTTGGACATACTGCATTCCTTCTAATCGCAGTAAATTTAAAACACTAAGATATTCTTATTATTTCTGAACATTTTGGACAATTAAATCTAAACGGCGGGGATTTACCTGCAGGTGTTCTGAGTTTTGCTTGACAACTAGGGCATCTTACAGTTCCATCAAACTCTAATTTGTTAGTTGAAGGATCAGGTTCAATCTGTGGTAATCCCATAGCCGGCGGTGGTAAATCTTCCATTGGAGGTAAGTCCTCTATTGGAGGTAAGTCTTCCATTGGAGGTAAATCACCTAAAGGGGGTAATGATATTTCATTATGTGTATTTTTATTTCTATTTTTAAATCTTCTAATTCTCAATAAGATAGCCAAAACAATTATTCCCCAACCTGAAAATAATCCTATTAGAGTTTGGTTTGCATCTAATTCTCCAATCATTAAATCTAAACCATTTGGTGGTAATCTTAAACCATCAACATCCACCTTAAGGGCCTCGCTAGTATCACTGTTTGAAGCAGAATTTAATTGGCTTAATGCTACTATCTTTAACTCAGTAGAAATTTCAGCATCAGTTTTTGGTTTGATTGTCAATTCTATACTCATTTGTGAATTTGCTGATAATAAATATTCACCATCTTCAATATAACCTTCCCAAGTGAATTCAAAGGACTCTGTATCGGAACCTTGAACGCTTAGTGTTCCATTCACTTCTTCATTTAATAAATTAACAATAGTAACAATAACAACTGCTCCACCATCATAATTCATAGAGATAGATGTTTCTGATATCATTACATCAACTACACTTGAACCTTGAGAATAAGAACTAGAAATCTGATATTGTAATGTTTCTGATGTTTGTTTTGTAATATCGTTACTTGATACGGCTGTGAATGTTAAAATATACATTCCAACTCCTTGAGAAACTGGTACATCACAAGAAAATGGTAGTGATGCTGACTTTTGAGATTCTATTTCAACACTTGTTTGAACAACACATGGAATTCCATTAGATGAAATTGTAAAATTATCATCTTGATTTCCTTGGTTACTAATCAATAAAGTCCCTGATAAGTCCCCGCCTGGCAAAACATTAGAAGTTGAAGATTGGATGATTAATTCAGCTGAATTAAGGGGTTCTAATGCAGTAATTGTAATGAAATCAGAAATGGAGGGATATGTTGAGTCTTCAACATTAATAACAATCTCACTAGTTCCTATTGCAGTTGTTCTACTTAATTCAAAATCAACAGTAGTCTGTTCCCCTGGACTTAGGGATAGAATACTGGTTTCCAATGATACGTCAAAACCAGATGCACCTAGGACTGTAATCTCAAAGGTAGAATTATCGAATCCAAGATTTGTTATTGTCAAAGTTAATTGCTCAAGATCATCATCTACTACTATGGATGTTCTAGACGCTGAGACATCCACGCTTCCCAATGAAGATACTTGAATTGTTACTGTATTCTCGTCTAAAATTCCACTTTCTAATTCCTCAACCGTAATAGTAATCAAATAATCTCCTGATTGACAATTAGAGTTTGCATAAAAATTAATTAAAAGTTCAGTAACACTATTTTCTTCTGCTTGAGTTAAATCAGATCCTGTACCATTTAAATTGATACAAGAAGGTAAACCAGATACGGATTTTAATTCATAATTATTTGTCTGAGTTCCAGTATTTACAATTTCAACAAGTAAGTCTGCAGACGAGCCTGCTTCAATCAATATTCTAGAATCTTGGGGCCCGATTAAATCAAATGCATGAAGTCCTTCTACATTCAAATTATATTCTATTTCAGTTTCAACTCCATTAATGCTAATTAATTTAATTGTGACTTTATTTAATCCTGAAAGATTACTACCTTGGTCCAATGAAAAAGAGATGTCGATTACACTTGTTTGGCCTCTGGATATTGCCAACCAACCTGGTGGAGGGGTAGATGTAATTCCTTGAGGAGACGTTACTTCAACTCTAAATTCATCTTGTTCTGTTCCAAGGTTTTTTACAGTAAATGTGACTATCTTATTTTCATCAGATTTTAAAATTTCAGATGCTGGTGAATATATTTCTAACCCCCAACTAACTCCAATTCTAATTTGAACAGGGAATATATGTTCTTCGCTGTTAAGTCTATTTGTGGCTATAAAATTAAATTCGCAAGTATCGTTTCTATGGGCTACTTCCCAAGGCCTAACTGCTACTTTTGCAAATTCAGAACTTCCGACTTCCAAAGTAGAACCAGCACTAGAGATTGCAACATCACAAGGACCTGATGAAGATTCTGTAGAATAATCATAACCAACTGCCCTGTTTCCAGTATTAGTAACTTCCAGAGATACTTCTGCAGGTTGATTTGGCAACCATGTATGGTTGGTTTTATCAGAAATAGCAATAGAATCTTGAGATCCTACTTGTATTACAATTACTGTAGACATTGAAACATTGCCTTGAGTACTTGAAGCCCACAATCTAATTCCAATATACCCTGGTGCTGTTCCATTCGGAATTACAATTCTAAGTACTCCGTTTTCAGTTGACATTGGTGACATATTAGAAAATACATCATCTAACCAATAAATTGTCCATCCTGCAGGAACACTTCTAGAATTTTTAGCCAAACTAATACTCATTGAAGTAGAGCTACTGCCAGAACTATTTGGGATCTCAAAACAGACACTATCTGTATCCAAAACCACGCCATTATTACTTAATACAACATTAATACAATAAGAATCATTAGAATATGTAGCATTATAATATCTTAAATCCATCACCGATGTTGCAGAAAAATTGTCCCAACCTAAATCTGTTGGTAATGGGATTGTATCATTTGTCTCAACCTCCAATAAAATTTCATAATTTTCTCCTTGCGTTAAATTTGTTAATTCGAATGTTGAAAACATATGAGTTGCATTTGTTACTACAGAAACATTAATCTCTGGAATTAATAACACCGTTTGGTTTTCTTCAAACAATGCCCCTATTGTTTTATCTGAATCTATTTCAATTACCAAAGGACTTGATGTCGAATTCGAATCTCCTGTAAATTCTATGAAACTCCAATTAGCATCTGCTGTTGCTGTAATTTCAATTAAAGTTCCATCATCTACTAACGTCCCTGGAACATAAGTTGTACCATTAGAGTCGAATGCATAACTTAAGTTTCCACTTCCTGTAATTGTTCCTTCTGTTAATTCATATTGTGCAATTACAGAACATCCATAAGTATCATACATACAAAATGTTGAAAAATCACTACTTAAATCGGTACCATTGTAACTAATGTTTGCCACAAAAGTCACATTTTCACCGGGTTGTAATTGATTTCTGTATATTGTATCGGTATAAGACGCAAGGCCCGTCGTTGAATTAAAAGTACTAATCCACCCATTAAACCATGTACCATTCTCATCAAATGCATTCATATAAAAATCATATTCCAAATTAGGAGTAAGTCCAGAAGCATTAACCAATATCTCGAGATCTTCCTGTGAAATATCAATTTCTGAACCCATTGCTGGTTCAACCAAAGTAATAGTCTCATTTCCATTTACAACTGGCTCTGATTGAGCAGAATTATAATCATCCCACCATTGAACTAAATCAGGTTCATTAACAACATCTAACAAAATAGTATCATTCATATTTCCTAAATTCATTACATCAATATCTACATCTAAAGTTGAACCTGGATTCACTAGAACTAATCCACCAACACCAACATTACTGATATCTAATGATGCTTCATAATGTGGTTGAACAGATAAAATCGCTTCTATTGATGAACTTTCAGAACCACCTGTTTGATTCACTATCAATTCAATAGTAGTCTGATCAGTAAGAAGTGCTAAAGGACTCAAAGTAACAACAACGGTTGTAGAACTTGAAAAAGTTGGTAATACATCTTCAATTATCGTATCAACTATACTAATATTCCAAGCAGAATTATAATTTGGATTAATTTCGACTGTATAATCATTAATCTGCGAATCATTATTATGAATTGTAAGCGTCATATTAGCTGTTGTTCCTGGTGAAATTAACAAATGTTGTTCTGAAAGACTTAATTCAATTACACCTGTTGCAGATGAAGTGGAAATCAATGGAGCAAAAGCAGAAATTACCATTAAAAATATCAAAAATATTCCTGCTCGACGGCCTGTATCCTTTTTTCTCACGACCCGTGGGACATAATACGCCCCTATAAGGGGCGTGGAAGGATATCACTCCTTACGCAACATTTCTATTTTTTCGGGATTTATTTTTTCCCATGTAAAATGACCTGCTGAATTAAAATCTCTACCGAAGTGACCTCCAGAAGCAGTAACAAAATATATTGGATTCCTTAATTCTAAATTTTCAATTATTTTCTTAGGAGAAAAATCAAAAACTTTGGAAACTCTTGATTCAATTTCATTATCTGAAATTATTCCTGTAGAATCTGTATTTACATTGATACTAACAGGTTCATCCCTGCCAATAGCATAAGCAACTTGGATAGAACATTTGTCTGCCAAACCACTAGCAACCACATGCTTTGCCACCCATCTTGTCATATACGCTGCTGATCTGTCAACTTTAGTTGGATCTTTACCACTAAAAGCACCACCACCGTGCGGAGCACTACCGCCATAAGTATCTACTATTATTTTCCTTCCAGTTAAACCTGCATCAGCATAAGGTCCACCAGGATCTACAAACCTTCCGGTTCCGTTTACAATAATTTTAGTTTCTGAATCTATTAAACCATAACTTTCTGGAATTACGTAATCAATTACATGCTTTTTTAATTCTTGTTGAATATATTCTTGTTCTTGTTCAACACTGCCAGTCTCATCAATCAAATCCTTATGTTGATTTGCAATAACAATAGTTGAAGCTCTCATTGGATTTCCACCCTCATCATATTGAATCGTAACTTGGCTTTTCCCATCGGGTCTAACCCAAGGAAGAATGTTTTTTTCTCGCACTTCAGTTAACCTTCGAGTTAATTTTTGAGATAAAAGGCTAGGCAATGGCATGTATGTACCAATTAATCCGGGATATGATTCTGATTCTGTACATGCATATCCAAACATCATTCCTTGATCTCCAGCACCACCAACATTTACTCCATCTGAAATATCAGGAGATTGTGTTGTAATTGCTACACGTACCTCGCATAATTCTTCACTTGTAGCATCCATTCCAATATCGTGGGAAGTGTAACCTACTTTTGCACATGTATCTCTTGCGATTTTTTCGTAATCTGGAATTTCTCCATTTACTGTAACTTCGCCGCCCAATACAATTAGACTTTTTTCTTTCAATCCTTTAACAAGTGTTTCTACAGCAACTCTTGCAAAAGGATCCGCTTGAATACAAGCATCTAATATTGCATCACTAATTTGATCACATAACTTATCTGGATGCCCTGAACTAACAGATTCTGAAGTAAAAAGATGTTCTGCCATAGACCTTCGTAATTGATTTAGTTCATGAAAAGTTCGGTTAAGATTTGCGCCAGTTTGAAGGTGTATATGCTATCGCACACCCATGTGCGACTCTGATGGCGTCAATTGGCATCCCACAAATTACCGAACCAACACACTAAGAGAAATTAATTCAAATGGTCAGGATTTTTTAGGTTCTGATGTAACATTATGTGGATTTGCGGAAATTATTAGAGGAAAAGGTGCTGTGTGTTTTATTAAATTACGTGATGGTACTGGCCATCTACAAGCATTCATCAAAAAGGGAAACGTCAGTGATAAAGAATTAGAACTTTGCCAAACGGCAAGCCGAGAATCCACATTACAAATTTTTGGAACTATTGCAGAGAAAAGACCACCTAAAGTTCCAGAAGGTGAACCAACTCCTCCAACAGAATACGAAATCGTAGCAAATAAAGTTAACATTTTATCATTAGCAAAAACACCAATGCCATTGGGAGTTACTGACAAAGTAGATGTTGGAATGGACGTAAGATTAGATAACAGGTTTTTGGATTTAAGAAGAAAACATATTAATGCAATGTTTAGACTTCGTAGCAGGATTCTACAATATGGAAGAGAACATTTGATTTCTGAAGGCTTTGGAGAAATAAATAGCCCCAAAATTATTGCCGCGGCAGCAGAAGGCGGAACCAATTTATTCCCAATAAAATATTTTGATAGAGATGCATACTTATCTCAAAGCCCTCAATTATACAAGCAATTAGCTGTTATGGGGAATTTAGAAAGAGTTTTTGAAATCGGCCCGGCTTTTAGAGCAGAGAAACATGACACATACAGACACCTAAATGAATTTATTTCGTTTGATATTGAAATGGCTTGGGCAAGTGATGAAGATGTAATGTGCGTACAAGAAAGAATGATCTCACATATTTGGAATGAAATTAAAAATAATGATCAAAATTTAATTGACGCAATAAATGAATTTAGAATTTCAGAAGGAAAAGAACCCATTGAAGTAAATGTACCTTCCATACCATTTCCAAGAGTTTCTTATTGTGATGCAATTGAATTAATTAAAAAAAGCGGCAATGAGATTAATTGGGGTGATGATATTGAAGCACATCACGCCGATATTATTGCAGAAAAATACCCAGAGTTTTATTTCATACCAAAATGGCCAATGTCAATGAAACCATTCTATATTTTCCACGAAAAAAGTGAAATCTCATCCACAGGAGGACAATTGTCTAGAGGGTTTGATTTGAATTATGGACGTGATGAGATGACTAGTGGCGGGCAAAGAGAACATAGAGCTGACGTACTCACTCAAAATTTAATTGATGTTGATTTAAACCCTGATGATTTTGATTTTTATGTTGATGGTTTTCGATATGGGGCGCCTCCACATGCAGGATGGGGTCTAGGAGTTGCAAGGCTCTTGATGGTACTTACTGGAGCTGGAAATGTTAGAGAAACTGTACTATTTCCAAGAGACAAAAAAAGATGTACTCCATGACACAACGATGGAATTGAAGACTGAGAACTATTGGGACCACCATGGCCAAGCCGCGTTTTGCGTTTCTTTTGCTAAAAGAACACCCATATGGAAGGGAAATGTTGAAACAAATTTTATCTGAAGGTTTTATTCCAGAAATAATAATTGAAGAAGATTCTGAAATTGGAACGGAAGAACGAGAGAAATTTCTAAAACGTATTGAAGGAAACCCAATAGCTCCAGAAATAAGCAAACAATTAGAGGGAACAGAGATACCACATGTCACCGTATCCATCCATAATTCAGAAAAAGTAATGCCACACATTAAAGATTTAAATTTAGATCTAATTGTTTTTGGGGGTACAAGAATCATCAGAGGGGACATATTAGATTTTCCTAAAGATGGAGTCATCAATTCTCACCCTGGATTATTACCTGATTGTCGAGGTTCAGCATCTCCTGCATGGTCTGTTTATCATGATATACCAATAGGCTCATCAACCCATTTTTGTGACAATGGAATTGATACTGGAGATTTATTATTCCGCAGAGAAGTTCCAGTAAAAAGAGGAATGACTTATGAAGATTTGTGCTATGAAACTTTGGTTTTAGCGGGGGTTCTAATGAAAGAAGCATTAATTGCCTATGATGAAGGACGGTGGGATGAATTGAGACGCCCGCAAGGTGAAAGTCAATGGCCAACATTTCGAAATGCACCACAGGAAATTCTCGAGAAAGTATATGAAAAGTTAACGAATGAAACTTACCATCATTATGTAGATTGAGGTTTTAATATGAAAAATGAAAGTTTTCCGTTTAATAATAATGCACTGAAAGGATTCCGTGCATTAATATGTGGTGCTTCCAAAGGCATAGGAAAATCTATTGCAAGATCAATGGCCAAAGCAGGTGCTGATGTGATTATTTGCTCTAGGAACAAAGATGCACTGGATGAATTATGTGAAGAATTAATGAACATAGGTGCAAACTCTGCAAAGTCACTAGCACTAGATTTAGAAAATATTGAAGTGGTTGAGAGTGCTATTTCTGAATTACTGAATGAAGGGGCAATACAGATACTCATCAACAATGCTTCTGGACCTCCGGGGGGTCCTCTTCTTGATGTAGAACTCAGTGAATTTGAAACTGCTTTCAAAAGACACTTGCATGCAGCACACACAATTACAAGGATGCTAGTACCAGGAATGGAAGAATCTGGCATAGGAAGAATTGTCAATATAATCTCAACATCAGTAAGAGAGCCTATAGACAACATTGGATTATCAAATACACTGAGAGGTTCTATGGCATCATGGTCAAAATCACTTTCAAGAGAATTACCAGCATGTATCACAATTAACAATATTCTACCAGGATTTACAGATACAAGCAGATTGAATTCATTAGCAAAATCAATTAGTGAAAAAACGGGTAAAAGCATTCCAGACATTCAACAAAATTGGATGAGTCAAGTGCCAATTGGTAGGTTAATTGACCCACAGGAAACAGCACTCGCTGCTACTTTTCTATGTTTACCATCGAGTGGAGGGATTCGTGGAATAAGTTTAGCTGTTGATGGCGGAAGAATGCGTTCAATTTGAGTGGTTTAAATGGAATTTGACATATTTTTTTCAATTAGCCAAACTCCAGATTCAACTGGGTTAATTCCAGTAGAAGATCAAATGTATTCCAATTTCTTTAGTCAATTAGAACTTGCAGATAAAATTGGATTTGGAGTTGCTTGGGTTGCACAAGCGCATCTTTCAACAGAGATTCAAAAATTAAACAAAAAGCCAGTAATCCCTCATTGGCAAGGAGAGGTTGGGCTTTGTACTGACTTTTTTCAATTAGCACACCAAATGTTTTCTAGAACAAAAAATATTGAAGTTGGTAGCGCTGTAATGAGTTTATTTTGTAATGGTGGGCCGATAGGAATGGCAGAAAGAATTGGTGCATTTCTAGCTCTACATGGATTGAATAAAAATGAAAAAAGAAAATTAAATATTGGTTTTTCATCTGGAAGATTTGAATTTATGGCACGGCCTTATGGAATTGTACCAAGAAATTCAATTGAAGATGCAGCATGGCCTGTTTTACGTAGTCAAATATTTTTAGAAGCATGCGAGATTTTCTTGAGGTTAATTAAAGGGGAAGTGGTATCTAGTGAAGAGATTAGAAAAACAGTATTATCTAGAGAGCTTTTTAGAGATGATGAATCTTGGGAACTGGTACAAAAAGCAAAAAATGAATTAGACGGGAATTCGAAAAATAATGAAGTTATTGAAATCGCAAATAGATGGGAATTTGAAAAAATCAAAACAATCCCACAAAAATGGAATCGTAATTTATTAAATTTAATAGCAGGAACTCATAACCCTGACGCTCAAAAATTTTGTAATACCATTTTTCCTGTTAATGTGTTTAATCTTTCAATAACTTCTCCAGAAATTATTAATGAAACACATGAGAGAATGAGAAGTTTTTTCCACAAAGATGGAGGTGAATGGCAAAGAAGAAATATGCCAAGAACTGTATTTGTATTCATCAATGAAGAAGAAGGTTTGTCTAAAGAGGAGAAAAACATTGAAGCAAAAAAAGAAGCGGAAGCCGCACTTGGAAGTTATTGGAATGCACTTGAAGGAACCATAGATCCTGAAAAAATTTCTAAAGCCGCAAATAATGCTTTAATTGGAGATTCAGAAGAGATTATCAAACAAATTAAAGAACGTTTTCACCCTGAAGACAGGTTAATGACATGGTTTGATTTCTTCAATCATGATTCAGAAAGAGTTTGTAGAAACATGTCATCATTCATGAAATTAGTAGCACCGCATTTTACAAAATAAAGTTGATCATATGGGAATTAAACATGAACAAAAAACTGCAGTTGCTCCTGGAAAGCCAGGTAGTGAAGTTTATCCAGAATCTCCATTGGGAAAGTCAGAAGAAGGCATTGCAACTGGACGAGATGTAAATTGGCAACCACTTGTTGATTATCGAAGAAATGGAGTTTCTGAAACAACAATTCATGGAGCTGTTGCTTGGGCACATGGAAATGAAATAATTCATTCATTTGGAGGGAATGTTCTTTGTTATGGAAGATCAATGATGAAACCAATAATGATGAAAACATTTGCAGACATTCTTGAACCAGTAACCACATGGGAACAAAAAGCAATTTCAGTCTCAAGTCATAACGGAGATACTGAACATGTAGCTTCAGCACAATCACTCCTAAATAAAGCGGAATGGGGGTTAATGCAAACCCCATTAGACACTCCATTAGTTCAATTTGGAAGACAAGTACGGAGGCCAAGAAGATGGTACCATACTTGTTCAGGAGAACATGCAGCAATTCTAAAAGGTTGTAAATTAAAAGGATGGAACAGAGCAGGATATACATTGCCTGGCCACGAAGTATTCCAACACTATCTAATTAATTTAAAACAAATACTAGGTGATGATTGGGAACCACTAAAAATTGGAAAAGATGGTTGTGGTTTACCCACAGTTTCCAACACAGTGAATGAACTAGCAATATTATTTTCATATTTAGTACGCAACAAAGATTCTGATTGGATTTGGGACTCTATGATAAAATATCCGNATTTAATTGGAGGTTTTAATCGCCTAGATTCTACAATTATAAAATCATGTGAAGGACAAGTATTAGCGAAAGAAGGTGCTGATGGTTTACTTGGACTTTCAATAATTCACGAAGATTTCCCTAAAGGACTTGGAATTGTAATAAAAATAGCACATGGATGGAATCCACAAGCAACTTGGTATGTAGCTAGAGCGATTCTNGGNGTNTTNGGTTTCACATTAAGGAANCCATACCCNNTAGATAAACAAAAAGCATTCATTGTNCCTGGAATTGTTCCTCCATCAAAATTNGAAATTCTTGAAANNATACCTACATGGGATGAATGGGANCCAAATTCTGANAGATGGCTTTATGATTGGANAAAACATNTNAAAAATGGNGTTTTTGAAGATTTAGGAGTGATAGGTGAAGAAGAATGATTGTCATTAACAATTATNTCAATGGAGAATTTATAGAGTCCACTAACGGTTGNACAATAGATAATTTCAACCCTGCAACNAATGAAAAAATAGCNATAATTCCACAATCTTCTGCAAAAGACATCATAAATGCAGTAGATGCATGTAAGGNGTCAAAATCTTCTTGGNCNAAATTAACAATTCATGAAAGAGCAGAATGGTTAGATAAAATTGCTGATGAATTAAACAATAGATTNGAAGAAATTGCAACTCTAGAATCTTTAGATACNGGTAAACCCATNTCTCTTGCNAGAAATGTCGATGCAACTAGATCNGTAAATAATTTTAGATTTTTTGCTGATTTNGCNAGAAANATGAAAAAAANTCAATTTGAAATGAATGATGCCATGAATAANGTCATCAACAAGCCTGTNGGAATTGCAGGNTTAATAACACCNTGGAATTTACCCNTATACCTTCTTTCTTGGAAAGTTGCACCNGCATTNGTNATGGGNAATTGNGTAATTGCAAAACCTTCTGAATTAACTCCAATGACTGCAAATTTATTAGCNGAAGTAATTCATAATGTTGGTTTACCAAAAGGTGTTTTTAATTTAGTNCATGGNNATGGNAATTCTTGNGGTCAANCATTAGTAGAACATCCAGACATNAATCTAATTTCATTTACTGGAGGAACTGCTACTGGAAAAATTGTTGCAAAAAGTGCTGCNCCTATGTTTAAGAAAATNAGNCTTGAATTAGGCGGNAAAAATGCAACAATTATTCTANAGGATGCNGATATTATTTCAAANATNGANAATATTGTAAAATCTGCNTTTTTAAATCAAGGTCAAGTTTGTCTATGTGGTTCAAGAATNCTTGTTCANGAATCAATNTACNATTCNTTTTNAAAACAATTTTTNAAATCAATTTCCACAATGAAAATTGGNGANCCNCTTGATGAAAANACNAANCTTGGNTCNTTAATTTCAAATGAGCATCTTGAAAANGTTGAAAGTTATGTTNATTTNGCTAAAAANGAAGGNGGNGAAATNATTNTTGGTGGTAAACGCCCANATCTAAANGGGAAANTTNCANANGGAGCATTTTTNGAGCCAACAGTGATTGTTGGACTAAATCATAATTCAAGNACTGCAACCGAAGAAATCTTTGGGCCTGTNGTNACAATNCATCAATTNAATGATATTGANGATGCAATAAATATTGCAAATTGTACAAAATANGGTCTTGCNGCAAGCATTTGGACTNAAGACACTAAACTTGGAGAAAGTATTGCCAAAANACTAGACACNGGNATGGTATGGATAAATTGNTGGTTACATAGAGACTTGAGAGTTCCTTTTGGNGGAGTAAAAAGTTCNGGNNTAGGAAGAGAAGGTGGTTTTTATTCNCTAGAATTTTTTAGTGAATTACAAAATATTTGNACATTTTTTAATTCATAATNCCNAATATGATAATACCGAATATACAATCACCGAACCNGCAATTGCNCCACANATTAATCCAAGNAATAACCAAACAGAATAACGAAACGCTGGAATATATTTTTTCTGCCAAAAATAACAAATCCATAACCATTGAAGATAAAAAATAAGCATCAACGGAAAAATACCATACCCATAAGAAATTAGAATGCATAAAAAAGTACATATTAATGATCCTGAAATCATATCTTTAAATGAAATTTCAAATCTTTTTGATTCTATAAAACACAACGGAATACTTAACAAAAAAGAAAAACACACTAATAATTGTAATTCAAAGACTCTACCGATATAAAATTCAGAACTCAAATAACCCCTTTCAGGGAAGTTTAAAATGATTAAAGTAGATAAAAAACCTGCAGGCATTCCAAAAATTAGTGGCAAAATTGAACTTCTTAAATCTCCTTTAACTAAATTTGATTTGCCGGCATTAGATGCAAAGCCTTCTGAAGAAGATTCGACCACGTTAAGACATAATCATTCATCTTATGAATTCTTTCAATGGGTTCATGTGCTTGTTATTATTCGACCGAACATGGGCGGAGGNAGAATTGTTGCTGGNCTACTAGCACCACANCCNCCACATCTCGTTTATGCTGAAAATCCTCCGCAAAATGAACCTACTGCTGAATGTGGTTGGGAAACTCTTAGATGGGGTTATGAAAGATTAAGAAAACAACTTGAAAATATTGAATATGACGTTATTGTAATTCTATCACCACATTGGCAAACATACGTAGGTACACATTTTTTGGGTTTAGAGNATTTTAAGTCATTGAGTGTTGATCCNATATTCCCTAATTTNTTTAGATACCATTATGATTTGAAAATAGACGTTGANCTAGCAAAAATGATTCATGATGAAGCCGAAACAGATGGGCTTTCTGTAAGGATGATGGAAAACCCTGATTTTCGTGTTGATTATGGAACTATTACATCTTGTCATTTAACAAATCCAAAATGGGATAAACCACTNGTTTCTATTTCATCTAATCGTTCAGTTCACTATTACTCTGTAGAAGTAATGCANGAAATGATGATNAAGTTAGGTATNGCGACAAGAAAAGCAATNTGGAAAAGTGGNAAAAAAGCAGTTGTAATTTCGAGTAATTCNCTATCTCATCGACATTTNGTTAATGAGTCTGAAATTCCTGAGGATATGTCAAAAGAACACATCACAAATCATTCACAATACCTATGGGATATGAAAATGATTAAGATGATGAAAGATGGTAAAACGAAAGAATTAATTGAAATGATGCCTGAATTTACAGAGCAAAGCGTAGCTGAAACTGATGGGGGAGCATTAACATGGATGCTTAGTGCTCTTGACTATCCNACATANCCTGCTACAATACATGAATATGGGACAATTATAGGAACTGGTAANGCTATTGCTACTTGGGATACAAATGATGAAAAAAGAAAAATCAAGGGGGTAAGTCAATAATGGCTAATGGAGAAATAGTTCTNGGCTTGCTTGTTCCNGCTCATCCACATCCTCTTTTNTGTCCAGAAAAAAATCCCGGATGGGCAAGATTNAGAGAGGCATACGAACAAGCAAGANTAATTATTGAGGAAAGTGAAGCAGAANTAATTCTTGTATATTCAACATTATGGATTAGNATNATTGGNCATCAATTNCAAGGTTTAAAAGAACCTGAATGGACNCATGTAGATCATGATTTTCATTACTTAGGTTCAATGCCATATAAATTTAAAATTGATACCGAATTTGCTGAAAATTTATCAAATAGTGCGAAATCNAGAGGATTAGAATCAAGAGTCNTTTCTTANCATGGNTTNCCAATTGANACNGGNACTGTAGTTGCTCTTTCTCTTCTAAACCCGGATAATANATTACAAGCAGGAATATGTTCNAGTAACATGTATTCAAACAGAGCTGAAACNATNGTTTTAGGNAAATCATGTAGTGACGCAATTAANAAGTCNGGTAAAAAAGTNGCCGTAGTAGTTGTAAGTTCACTATCAAATAGAATGTTTACAGATAAAATAAAACCGCATGAAGACAAGATTCATTCACAAAAAGATGATGAGTGGAATAAAAAAATACTACAATTTCTAGAAGAAGGTAGATTNGAAGATGTGAGTCAATTATCTAGACAAATACATCAACAAATTAGAGTGCAAAAAGTAGTTTCTTTCAAACCGATGTGGTGGCTTGCTGGTGTAATGGGNCAGCACAATAATTTCTCNGGAAAAGTACATGCNTATGAACCNGTACATGGAGCAGGATGTGCNATTGCTTCACTAATTCCAAAAACAGAAGACGTNGGNGACAAAGAATATGANGAAGATGATGTTGANGAATATCANGGAGATAGAGAAGTCCTAGAAACGCAAATCAAAGAAGANGAGNATGAAATTGACGATTCTCAAGAGCANAATNATGAAGTTGATTTAGACGANGNNATTGTATCAACAAGTAGAGCACCCAAACCNGTAGGGGCNTATCCACATGCTAGGAAAGTGGGNGATTTACTATATCTTTCTGGAGTTGGNCCNAGACAANCACGCTCAAATGCAATCCCNGGTGGTCCTGTAAAAGATTCAAATGGATNGCCATTAGATTACAATATGAAAGCTCAAACAATTGCCTGTATTGAAAATATNAAAACAATTCTNGAAGACTCNGGTTCAAGTTTAGAAGATGTTGTTGANGTTACTTCATTCTTAATCAATATGGATAGAGACTTTGCAGACTATAATTCAATTTATGCCGATTATTTTGGTGAAATTAGACCTACAAGAACTACNTTAGAAATTAAATCACTACCAACTCCNATAGCTGTAGAAATGAAGGTAATTGCTAAAATTAAAAATTAANTTAATAAAAATATAATAATNAANTTTTAATGGCTNNNNCATGAAGGGGTTTNCTCCNAAAGATTTGNTTGGTTTAATCNNTAACCCCNTAGAAAGAGTTGTGGAAACNCTCGAAAGAAAATTAGGTTTATTTTCTGTCGTNATTATTTCATTNGCNTCTATGCTAGGAACTGGTTTATTTGTCATTCCNGCCTTAGCNATGGTAGAAATGGGTGGANGCGGTTCAAACCCTGTTGGTGGTATTTGGTTAGCATTCTTACTAGCTGGAATTGTGATACTCCCTGCAACAATTTCAAAATCTGAATTAGCAACTGCAATGCCATCTTCTGGTGGAGCATATGTGTATATCGAAAAATCATTTGGCCCTCAAATTGGTACGGTTCTAGGTGTCGGACTATGGGCAACTACAATGTTTAAATCTGCATTTGCACTACTTGGTTTTAAAGCATACTTGTGGGTTTTAGATGAAATGTTTGGAGTCAAAATCAATATTGAAATTGCTGCTTTGGTTTTATTAGTATTAATTGTAATAATAAATATCTTAGGAGTTAAACAAATTAAAAAGGTTCAAACCCCAATAGTATTAGTCTCTGTACTTTTTCTAACCATAATATGCATTAAAGCACTATTCACTGTACCAATGAATTGGGATAATGCTTTTTCTAAAGATGCATTTGGGTCTGGAATTGTTTCTGTTGCTGAAACATCGGCATTTGTTTTTGTTGCTTATGCAGGAGTAACAAAAATTGCTGCGATAGGAGGAGAGATAAAACAACCAGAAAAAAACATCCCCATTGGACTTTTACTTTCATTAGTACTTAGTTGTATAATTTATGTTGTCTTTTCGATAATGATGGTTGCTGCTGTAGACCCATCTCAATACATTGGAGAAAATGGAGCAAGGGAAGATCCTGTTTATGTGTTTGTAGATTCAGTTGCAGGTAAAACATATGCACAAATTTCAGCATTTTTAGCAATTACAATGCTTACAGGAATGGCTTTAGCGGGAGTAATGGCAACATCAAGATTCCCATTTGCAATGGCTAGAGATAATTTACTTCCAAAATCTATTGAAAATGTGCATCCAAAATATGATACTCCCCATTTATCAATTATCTTTACTGGCTTAGCCATGGGTTTTTGTATTTCATTTCTACCAGTAAAAGACATTGCAAAACTCGCATCTGGATTTAAAATAATGATTTTTATTATGATTAATTGTTGTGTAATTGTATTAAGAGCTTCTTCAAAATCACATTCATGGTATAAACCAAAATGGAAATCTCCATTTTTCCCTACAATTCAAATTCTAGGGATTTTAGTAAGTATTTGGCTAATATATTTAATGGGCTCTAAAGCATTAATTGGTGCTCTAGGAACAATAATAATTGGATTAATTATCTACCATTCTTATGGAAAGAAAAATGTAAATCCTGAAATAACTCCGTGGGAGACTTTCAAGTTAATGTTTACAAATCCTGATGAAGCAGAAAAAAGAAGATTGTATGCTGCATTTCATGCGGCTGACTCAAATAGCAAGGGTCACTTAAATCTTCAAGAATTCACATCTGCAATGAATTCATTACAATTGAATTCAGAATTAAATGATATGATTTTAAGAAATTATTTCCACTCTGCAGATCTTAATGGTGATGGGGTATTAGATATAGAGGAATTCTTAAACTCAATTCAAGAAATTAAGCAAGAAGAAGAATAATTCCCAATAGAGAGTTTCAAACCACAGAAGATTTTCGCCTTACTGGGAGCGGCCATGTCGAATAAATCCGATATACGGAAAATCACCACAAATACATTACAAAAAATGAAAGAAAATGGTGAAAAGATTTCAATGCTAACTGCTTATGATTTTTCATTAGCTAGAATTGTAGATTCAGCAGGAGTAGAAGTAATACTTGTAGGAGACTCAGCATCTAATGTAATTGCTGGGCATGAAACGACCCTTCCAATAACATTAGATCAAATGATTTACCATGGAGCATCTGTAGTAAGAGGGACTTCAAGAGCATTAATTGTCGTAGATTTGCCATTTGGATCTTATCAAGGGAATTCTAGAGAAGCACTAAATTCCGCAATCAGAATCATGAAAGAAACTGGTGCACACGCAGTAAAGTTAGAAGGGGGTTCCGAAATTATTGATTCAGTAGAAAGAATAATCTCTGCAGGGATTCCAGTAATGGGACACTTGGGGCTAACTCCTCAATCAATATACAAATTTGGAACATATACCGTTAGAGCAAAAGAAAAAATGGAAGCAGAAAAATTAAGTTCAGACGCTAAATTGTTAGAAAAAGCAGGTTGTTTTTCAATAGTTTTTGAAAAAATACCATCTAAATTAGCAAAAGAAGTTACTGATGAACTTTCAATTCCAACTATTGGAATTGGGGCTGGACCTCATGTTGATGGTCAAGTACTAGTTTTACATGATTTATTAGGAATAACACACGAATTTAATCCTAGATTTTTAAGAAGATACCTAAATTTACATGATCAAATATCTAATGCAATTTCTGAATATGTAAGCGATGTTAAATCATCAAATTTTCCAAATGAAAGTGAAAGTTACGATTAATCCCAACTTAAATCATCATCACTAAGAGGTTCAAATTTAGCTTTATTTGTTTTAACTTCTTCAGAGATACTTTTTTTATTTGTAAGTAAGTTCATAGCATTACCTAACTTTTGTTCACTAGTTTCTACTTGAGTTTGTAATTGTGGAGGGTTATTGTTTTGTTGGATTTGTACTGGTATTTGAGGAACTGGAATTGTTGGTGTTTGAGGTACCGGAGGTAAAGGCAACGGCAAAGCAGGAAGTGGAGGCATTGCATGTTGAATAGGAACAATAGGTTGGGGAGAAATTGGAACTAAAGGCAACGGTTGAACGTCATCATATTCTTCATATTCCTCTTTAGAACGAGTAATCATTAATACAAGTAAAACCGTGATGATAATCATTAAAATTAATGAAGTATAAATTATTACTTTTTGAGTATCTTCAAAAATACCCCACAAGATTGTTTCTTCAACTTGCAAATAAAACGTTTCTTTAAATCCATAACATCCCACTTCAATCGTATTTGAACCTGAACCTTCAAATTTCATGTATAATTGAGAATTTTCGCGGATTACTTTCCCAACTTCGGAAGTAACAATCGCGGAATTAGCATTACAGTAAGATACAAAATTTCCAGAATCGTCAACCGCTGAAATTAATAATCTAACAGTATTTCCTTGTTTTAATTCACCATCATAATCAATTCTAAGTTTTGTAATTTCACCAGGTTGAACATCAATTACAATTTGTTCGCTCATTCCTAGCGTAGAAAAATCCATGATTACAAAACCACTAGCATCTCCTGGCTTAAATTCATAATATCCAATTCCAGTACTACTAGGATTCATTACTCCAGTACCATTAGTTAAACTCCAATTTACATTTACCGCAAAGCGATTCCCAAATTGATCTTCTCCCTCTGTAAGCAATTCTATCGTTTCACCACTTTTTACAGTCAATTGATTAGTACTTGTTTCCGTAACTACAATACGAACTGCTTCACCATGAATGAAGTCACAAGTAATCGAGGCACTACCCCCCTCTGTACTCACTTGGATTTCATATAGACCAATAGATTCTGTAGAAAAGACATAATTGCTTTCTTCTAAAGTTCCGGTACTAATCTGACCATTTATAGTCCAAATCATATCTACATTTGAAATTAAATTACCTGCAGAATCAATTGCCCTTGGATTTAAATCGAGTATATCATCTACAGTTAATGTCAATCCATGCCCGTCCAACAAAATTTGGTTTAATTCACCAACGGAAACTAAGATGTCATATTCCGCAACAAAATATTGTCCAGAAACAGGATGAATATATTCAGACAATATTTTCCAAGAACCTGCAGTCCAACCATCAAATTTTGCTGTATCTCCAAACTCAGTAAGCCATTCTGATGCTTGAACATTGTAAGTACTCCAATTACTAATTACTGGTAAATAATTGCCATCTGCATCAACTAAAACAGATTGCATCTCAACACTTTCATCAGACGTAATTAAAATATTATCTCCCACTATTGATAGTCTAATTGGGTTACCATGAGTTACATTAAATGATAATTCTGCTGAAAATCCAGACTCTTGGACTGAAATGTTTTGCCATCCGGTATTTTTAGGATTCCAAATAACTTCATTTGAAATTGACAATAGACTATCTTCAGGATATGTCCAATTTTGTTTAGGCGGTGTTAGTGTGAAAATATTCCCACGAATATCTTCTCCTTCTAAAACAATTACCGCTGATTCATCTGCTGTTAAATTTTCTTTGGACGAAGTTATCATCAAATTTTCAACCTTACCCTGAATTACATTTACTGTTAATGATTCATTCACATTTCCAGCACAAGCCCAAATAGTAGTATGCTCTAATTCCCCTGGAGTAAATCTAGCTTGCTGAAGACCAGCAATTGGAGTTATTGAACCAAAATTTGTACTCCAATCAGGATCTATTCCAATTATTGAACCTCCGGAATCTCTTAATGTTGCTTGAATTAAATAGGTTTCATGCGATGGTAAAGTAACTATCGATTGTTGAAACTCTATTGTAGCCACATTAGGTGCATCTACACAATTAGAATTCCCACTATAAAGTGTTGATTTTGTTTCTAAATAAGGTTCATTTTCAAAATTAAGAATTAAAACAATTGAAATCAAAATCAATAAAAATGGAAAATATGCTCTGAGTTTCACTTCTGTCAACAGCGGTGCTAGGAGTTTTAATTCATCAAAGGCTCGCAAAAAACACGCAATTTGATAACAATGTTCATGGGTTATAGATTAGAAGTATACATGAGCGAGATGGATGAACTATGGGTAGAAAAACACCGGCCGCGTAGTGTGGGTGATATTCAAGGTCAGCCCTCAGTAGTTAGTCGTCTTCATGCTTATGCAAAAAATGGAACATTTCCACACCTTATGCTAGCTGGCCCTCCTGGCACAGGAAAAACAACAGCAGCTATGGCATTAACAAGAGATATTTATGGAGAAGAATTTCGAGAAAACCTTCTAGAAATGAATGCTAGTGATGAAAGAAAATTAGAAAGTATAAGAACAAAAGTGAAAAACTTCGCAAGAACTGCACCTTATGGCAATGCACCATTCAAAATAATCTTCTTAGATGAGGCTGATGCATTGACGAATGATGCTCAAGGTGCATTAAGAAGAATTATGGAACAACATGCCGCCACATGCAGATTTATTCTCTCATGCAATTATTCTTCAAAAATTATTGAGCCTATACAATCTCGTTGTGCTGTATTTAGATTTAGACCATTAGCTAATAACCAAGTAGAAAATCAAATTAAAAACATAGCGAAAAAAGAAAATGTAATTCTAGATGAAGATGCTTGTCAAGCAATTGTTAGAGTAAGTTTAGGTGATTTACGTAAAGCAATAACTGCACTACAAGTTGCTGCTGCAGTAAACAAGAATATCACAAGAGATCTGATTTACGAAACCACAGCCACTGCTCCTCCAGAAGTTTTACATCAATACCTTATGGCATGTAAAGAAGATGGTTTCCATGCCGCTAGAAGGAGATTAAAAGAAATTTTGAACAATTTTGGACTTGCAGGAACTGATTTTATCAATCAATTACATAGAGCATTATACGACATTGATTTTTTATCTGAACCTGCAAAATTAGAACTAACAAGAATGATGGCTGAAATTGATTTCAGATTAGTTGAAGGTGGGGGAGAACAATTACAATTAGATTCATTAACTGCAAATATTTCTTCAATTCTTTAAAATTAAAATCTACAAGACCCTGATTATCCAAACGTATTCTTCAGAGACATTTTCCCAAGGTATTCCTTGCTCCGACAAGGTTAATCTAACCTCCCAAAATCCTGTAGATAAATTTTCTAATTTAGCGGCAAAACCAACATCTTCTACCTTGTCTGAATCTAGAATTTTCCCTTCCCAAGTACTATTTATGCCAACAGCTGAAATATTATTAAAAGCATCAGCACTCGGATGAATATTATTACCATTCAATGTAATATTCATCTCTACATTACTGACATCCAAATTATCTCTCACAGCAAAAATTAACCAAACTTCATAAATTGAATCTAATGAAATTTCTAATTCCTTAATATTCCCATCTTCTATTCTCATGGTCGGTCCATCGCTAGGATAAGTATGGTTGCCATCCTCATCAACCATAACAACTGTCCATTGCTCCGCAACTTCAGGTGAACCTATATCTCCAAAAGGTGGATTGACAAGTAACAAAGTAATAGCTAGCCAAGTAAAAATATGTAAGAAACTAGCCTTAAACCAAGTACCCTTAGTATAATGCTCTACAAATGATTCAGGCATTATTAAACGATGAATTGAAGGTATTAAAAAAACACTTAATACAGGTAATAACCACAATACAGAGTCTCCATGACTCATTGAAGGCATTATACCAAACCTCATCAACACGGAAACAGAAATGGCAAATCCTAAAACAAGCCACATTGATGCTGTATCTGCCTTTTCTTTTGCAACATAATTTACAGGATCAAATGACTCTAAACCCATATCTTGACCGGATCTTGATCGTTTTTTCTCAGATTTTTCATCTTTATCTCTACGTTTTTTTCTTTGTCTAGACTCAGCCTCAGCACGAGCAGCAGCCATGGCCGATTTGAAGTCCATAACATAGCGACAAGCATACAGCCATTGAACCTAACGGAAAAACACAACCTATTTCCAATTCCTAAATGGATTTAAATCTGTAAAATCAGATTCTTCTAAAATTGGAAACCAATCGTTTTTATCATTTACATCATTCACCATATATCCATAAGATAATCCAACCCCAGAAACAACAAACATTGCAAGTAAGTAACTTATCATGATTAAACCTAAGGTGGTGTAATTAATAAACCTAGTGTATTATTGTTACTTAATTAATTTCGGATTTATTCAAATGCATCAGGCAAAAATGTCCAACGAATATCTTCAACGGTAATGCCATCATAATGATTTTTTATTCGCTCTTCATTAGCAACTTTTTGATGATAATTTAATATGTTCTTATATTTCATAACCATTGATTTTTCAATACCATCGTAAGTCCCTGAAAAAAATGCAAATAGTTCTGTAAATAATTTTAGATCTGCAATACTCATTGAATCCGTATTTGCCGCCCATCCACTTTTTGATTGTCCTAATTTTTCATCATATAAGTTCAAGGCTTTGGTAGCGGCACCATCTGGTTCAAACAATTGTTTTCTTAATCGTATCCTTTCGTTAACATCTTCTATCCCAAAAGTTGTATCCATTGCCCTAGCTATTGGCCCCATTCCATCAATGAATTCATCCACTTTTGCTGCTTGAAAAGGATCTTCTGGAACTAACCCCGCGGCTTTTCCCACATAACGAAGGATTGCAGATGATTCTGCAAGAGTACCTTCCTTCGTTTGAAGGATTGGTAACATACCCCAAGGAAGTTTTCCTTCTTGTTTCATTTTATTAAATTCTAATCCATTAACTTCAACATCTTCCCATTCAATACCTGAAAGTGAAAGTGCGATTCTACTTGCTTCCGCTCGACCGGGAACTGGGAAATATATTAGACGATGCATGAATGTCCCAATTGATGCTGTTTTTAAAACAGATTCTAAACACAAAACAAACTAGATGTTTTTCTTTTGCCTTAGTAATTTTCTGCACTAATTAATAATGAGATTGCAACCGTTTTTTTGATTTCACCATTACCTAATGTGCCAGATACTGTAAAACTGTGCATTTTCCCCAATGCTCCAAATTTATCTTTTGAATCTATTTCATCAGAATATGTTTTTGTTCGTGCCAATGTTAACGGAAAAAGTTTAAGATT